>NZ_JBGMEF010000018.1:0-347302 GCF_046365475.1 Anaerococcus kampingae | reverse complement strand
CTATACACAAAATTTTACACAGTCTCTGGGATTTAGTATTTTCTTAGATTTCCAATTCGAATTTTTGTATTATTTCATTAACTTTTATGTGGAGTGCTTTTTGTCTGTTAATTAAATTTTCTAATTTGTTACGTCTACTTTCTGACATTTTGGCAGTCTTTAGATAATATTCCGCATTTTCTACAACTTTAACGCTGTATCTATAAGCGACTTTTAGTCTGTTGATAGATCTTTGTCGGATTTCTTTTACCTTTTCTTCTGATGATTTTTCATTTATCAAGCTTGGGTAGTAATAGATACTATTTTGATTATAAAGATATAGGTTTAAGTCATCTATGGCCTTGCTTAGCTTAGATATCTTATCATTAAGTTCAGCAAGTAACTTTTCAAGTCTTTCCTTTTCTTGGTTTTTACTTGTGATATTTGCATTAATTTCATTTAGTCTAGCTTCAATTTCTTTCCTTTCTCCTTTAAGATTATCAAGTTCGCCCTTAAGTTTTGCTCTATCTTCGTCTGTGAGTGAGTCGATTTTTTCCTTATCGATTTTAACTTGGTCTAGTTCTTTTTGAAGATTTGCGATTATATTTTCTAAATTAGAAATATTGGTTTTATTAGCTAGAAGCTTTTCTCTTAATTCCTTTAATCTAGGATCTTCTTTAGATTCTTCTTCCTTAGGTCCACCATTTTTGATAAGTTCAAGGAGTTCTTTGTAATAGGATATTTTATTTTCAAGGTCAAATTGTTTTTCCTCTAAAGGGATAGATTTAATCTTTATTGATTCCCTTTCATTCATTAGGTCATCAATTTCGTTCTCAATCTTAGTTCTAATACCTTTTTTTTCTTTATATTCGTTAAAATCTTCATCAATAAATTGTTTTACTTTACTTTTATTATTTACATAATAAAAATCTGGATCATTCTTAACATTGCTCTTATATTCAATATCAGAAAGCCAATATCTTATACCATTGCTTATATCATTTTCAAGTTTTATCTTCTCACTTTCAGCAACCTTTTTATTTATACTATCATTTATTTTGTCATAATTTTTTGTAACCTCAAAATATGACTCAAGTGTAGATTGACGATCTTTATTTAATTCTGTAATTTTGTCTTCTACTTCTTTTTGGGTAAGAGTGTTATTTTTAAATTCACTTCTAGCTTTATGTTTTGATCCTTCCTTGCCTATTTCTAATGAGCCAGATGTGTGTTTATCATCGCTATGTCCCCTGAAGGCAATTTGGTTGTCTTTAGCTACTTGTACGGCATCTTCAGTGTCTTTAATTTTTATTTTTGTAGCCTCGTAGTCATTTTTCAAATCTTCTACTTCTTTTTTGTATTTTTCTACATCTTCTGCCTTGTAAATTTCTGGATTTGCTAAAACTTGATTTAGAAATTCGTTTTTGACATTATACTTGTATTCTAAAATACCGTGTTGAACCTTTACCTCTATCAGAGTTTGCTTTGCATCGTTATAAATCCTATTAAGATCTTTAGCTTTTTGTACTTCTTCTTTTCTTTGTTTTTCTAGTTCTTCAGCTTTTTTCTTTTCAGCTGCTGCATCTATTTCATTTTGCTTAGGATTTTCTTCTTTTTTATCTTTAGCTTCAATATCATCAATTTGCTTTTGGATATTCTTGTCTTCTTCTTTGGCAGTATCTAGGGATTTATTATTTTCAGAGATTTGTCCTTCTAAATCAGATATTTCCTTATCAAGTTTTTCCTTGCTTGCTTTTTCATCGATGAGGGTTTCATTTGATTTGATCTTTATTTCTTTTTCATTTAAAGAATTCTCAGTTTCAGTTTTTTCCTTTTTTAGCTTGTCAAGGTCTTCATTTATTTTGTTTAGTTCATTTTCTGTTTTGGTTTTTTCTTCATTAAGCTTAGATAATTCGCTTTTCTTGGAAGCGATATCTTTTTTAATAGAATCTTCACTTCTATCTGCTTCTATAGGCTCACTTGCATAAGATTTTGGTGAGGTTAAAATTGCTGGAGTGAGTAAGAGAGCAGCTAGGGCAGGGATGAGTAGTTTGTTATTTTTCATGATTTTCTCCTTAAAACATTTTCTTTCTTTCATTATATTAGTAAAAGTATAAAAATCAATAAAATATCTATATTTTAAATCTCGTTATCTTAATAAAGATAACATTAAATTATATGTCATTTATTAGTAAATTTGAACCTTTCATAAATTAGAATTAAAAAATAAATAAAAACAAAAATTTTTCAAAAACCCCTTATCAAAATTGACTATTTATGATAGAATATATATAAGTGCAAACGTTATTTGCTTAGTTTATTTTTAAGAGTGATATGTTACATATCATTTATAAGGAGTTTTGATGAGTATTTTATTAAAAAATGCGAAAATTATTGGAGAAGAAGATTTTCTTCTTCGTGATATCTATATAGAAGATGAAAAAATTGTAGAAATTGCTGAAAATATAAAAAGAGATTCTGATAGGGTTATAGATTGCAATGAAAAGCTAACTATGCCTGGTGGGGTGGATGTTCATACACATTTATCACTTGATCTTGGCAAATTTATTTCAATCGATGATTTTTATACAGGCACCAGGGCCGCTAGCTTTGGAGGAACAACTTCAATAGTTGACCATATAGCCTTTGGACCTAGGGGAAGCCTTGTTTCAGATGAGATTAAAAAATATCACAAGATGGCTGAGGGTAATGCAGTAATTGATTATTCCTTCCATGGAGCTATCCAAGAAGTAACTGATGATATTTTAGATGAAATAGAAAAACTTTTTGACGAAGGAATCGTTTCTACAAAGATTTATACAACCTACGGTGGCATGCTAGATGATAAGCATATGTTAAGGGTCCTTCAAAAAGCAAAGGAAACTGGAACTGTTGTTTGTGTCCACTGTGAAAATGACGGGATGATTGCAGATCTTAGAGAAGAAGCGAAAAATAAAGGCAATCTTGCTCCAATCTACCATGCCAAGACTAGACCAGCTGAGGCTGAGGCAGAAGCTATTAATAGGCTTATTTATCTAAGCGAAGTGGCTGGTTTTCCAAAACTTTATATAGTTCATACTTCATCAGCCCTAGGTCTTAGAGAAATCAGGAAGGCAAGGGCAAGAGGTGTCAAAAACCTATACTGTGAGACCTGCACCCAATATCTGACCCTAACCGATGAAAAATATCTAGAAGGCGGGGAAAGCCAGGGTGTTAAGTATATATGCGCTCCACCACTTAGGAAAAAATCCGATGTAGATGCCCTTTGGGAGGGAATTATAGATGGGACAGTTGATGTAATTGCTACTGACCATTGTCCATTCTTCTATGAAAGTGAGAAGCTTCCTTACAAGGATGATTTCCTAAATGCCCCAGGTGGGATTCCTGGAATTGAGGAGAGGATGGAAGTAGTACTTACAGAAGGTTTAAAAAGAGGCGTTTCTCCACAAAGGCTAAGAGATTTACTATGTACTAATCCTGCAAAAATCTTTGGCCTAGGCTACAAAAAAGGAAGTCTAGAAGTTGGAAAAGATGCAGATATAGTTGTTTTTGACCAGGAAAAATACACTATAAGTCAGACAAATCGCCACTCCAACTGTGATTACACGACCTATGAGGGCTTTGAAAGTGATTTTAAAGTAAAGATGGTCCTTTCTAGGGGAGAAGTCATCTTAGAAAATAGTGAATATAAAGCCGAAAAGGGCAGAGGAAAATTTATAAAGAGGAAATTTTAGATGACAAATATATTAATTGGCGAAAGACTCCCGAATGTGGAGCCTTTCCTTGTGAAGATAAATGGAAATACTTATGAAACTTATGAAGATAAGAACCTTTTGAGATTTTTAAGAGATGATTTACATATTACATCTGTAAAAGATGGATGTTCCCAAGGAGCTTGCGGGACTTGTTCAGTCATAGTTGGCGATGCCAAAAAACTTGCCTGTACCCAAAGATTATCTAAACTCAAAGATCAGGAAATCCTTACCATAGAAGGCCTAACAGACCTTGAAAAAAAAGCCTTTGTCCATGCCTTTTCAAAGGCTGGAGCTGTTCAATGTGGTTTTTGTATACCAGGAATGGTAATGAGTGGGGCAGCTATTATTAGAAAGAATCCTAATCCTACTAAGGATGAGATAAAAGAAGGTATCAAGCAAAATATTTGCAGGTGCACAGGTTATGTCAAAATAATCGAGGGCATCAAGCTTGCCTCAGAAATTATAAACGGATCTATTGAAATGACCACAGATGAGTATGAAAGGGTCAAGGTTGGGGATGAATTTATAAGAATAGATGCCCATGACAAGGTCCTAGGAATCGGCGAATATGTCGATGATATGATTTTTGATGATATGAAGGTAGCTTCTGCTATTAGGAGCAAGTATCCAAGAGCAAGAATCCTAAAAATCGATACAAGTAAGGCAGAAGCCCTAGAAGGCGTCTATGGGGTCTTGACAGCTGCTGATGTGCCAAATAATAAGGTAGGCCATATCTTCCAAGATTGGGATGTATTTATAGCTGAGGGCGATGTTACAAGAAGCCAGGGAGATGCTATTTGTCTAGTAGTTGCCGAAAATGACAAGATTTTAGAAGAAGCTAAGAAGCTTGTTGAGATTGAATATGAAGAGCTGACTCCGGTTTCATCTATTGCAGAAGCAGAAGATCCAAATTCTCCTTTTGTTCACCCTACAGGCAACCTTTGCCAAGAACGTCACGTAAGCCGTGGCAATGCCGAGGAAGCCTTTAAGAAATGTAAATATATAGTAGAAGAAACTTATACCACACCTTTTACAGAACATGCTTTCCTTGAGCCAGAATGTGCAATTGCTGAGCCAATGGGAGATGGGGTCAAGCTTTATACTACAGACCAATCTGTCTATGATACCAGAAAAGAAACTCTAATAATGTTTGGTTGGGAAGATCAACCAGAACGTGTGGTAGTTGAAAATAAACTTATAGGTGGAGGTTTTGGTGGTAAGGAAGACGTTTCCTGCCAACACCTTGCAGCCCTTGCAGCCTACAAATTCCAAATTAGGGTAAAAATTAAATTTAGCCGTGATGAATCACTAAAATTCCATCCAAAAAGACACCCAATGATAGGAACATTCAAACTTGGTTGTGATGAAGAAGGCAATTTCTTAGCCATGCAGGCAACAATAAAAATGGACACAGGTGCCTACGCTTCCCTTTGTGGACCTGTTTTAGAGCGTGCTTGTACCCACTCAGTTGGTCCATACCATTATGAAAATACGCAAATTGATGGCTATGGTTATTACACAAACAACCCACCAGCAGGTGCCTTCAGGGGCTTTGGAGTTTGCCAATCAAACTTTGCCTTTGAAAGTAATATAAATCTCTTAGCAGAAAAGGTAGGCATTTCTCCATGGGAAATCCGCTACAAAAATGCCATAAGACCTGGAGAAGTCCTTCCTAATGGCCAAATTGCAGATTCATCTACAGCCCTTGTAGAAACCTTAGAGGCAGTAAAGGATGTCTATGAAGAAAATATCGACAGGGCTGGTATTGCCTGCGCTATGAAAAACGCCGGTGTAGGTGTTGGACTTCCTGATAAGGGTAGGGCAAAGATAAGAATAGAAGATGGCAAGGTAAATATTTATTGTGCTGCAAGTGACCTTGGCCAAGGAGCTCAAACAGTATTTAAGCAAATGGCCCTAGATGTCCTAGGTTTAAGCTTTGATCAGGTAAATATAATTCATCCAAATTCAGGAAATTCACCAGATTCTGGTACATCATCAGGATCTCGTCAAACCTTGATTTCTGGAGAAGCTATAAAGAAAGTTACAGAAAAATTAAAAATAGATTTGGATAAGGTTGATGATATAAGTAAGCTTGAAGGCAAGGAATACTTCCACGAATATTTTGACCCAACAGACCCACTGAATTCTGACAAAGAAAATCCAGTTAGCCACATAGCTTACGGTTTTTCTACAAATGTGGTAATATTAAATGATGATGGAACAATAAGAAAGGTAGTGGCTGCGACAGATGCAGGCAAGGTTATCAATCCAAAGGCCATAGAAGGCCAACTTGAAGGTGGTATAGTCATGGGACTAGGCTATGCTCTTACAGAAGATTTCAAACTAGATAAGTCCAAGGTCAAGGCCAAATACGGTAATCTTGGCCTATGGAGAGCACCTATGATACCTGAAATAGAAACGACCTTTGTGGCTAAGCCAGATGATGAGCTCCTAGATAGGGCATTTGGTGCTAAGGGTGTAGGGGAAATTGCGACAATTCCGATAGCTCCAGCTGTTCAAGGAGCCTATTATAAGCTAGATGGCATCCTCCGCAGGGATTTTCCAATGGTAGAAACCGCCTACAGCAAGCCAAAGAAGAACTTTAATGAATAAAATAAATGAAATATTTGATATAAAAAAGCATGATATAATTTCCATAACAGGAGCAGGGGGCAAGACTAGTCTTATGGCAAGTCTTGCCCTTAGCTTGTCAAAAAAGGGAAGGGTCCTAGTCACAACTTCGACCAAAATCGCCCTGCCTAAAAAAGGTTTTGATAGGATTTTTACGAGCTTTGATGATTATTTTGATGACAAGAAAGCCAAAATAATCTGCCTAGGAGAAAAAGTCCCTGACAAGGATAAGCTAGCAAGTATTGGCTATGAAAATCTTTCGAAAATCGTAGGTGATTTTGATTATGTTTTGATAGAAGCAGATGGTTGTAGAAACTTGCCTCTTAAATTTTGGTATCCACATGAACCTGTAATCTATGATCTAACAACAAAAGTTATAGGTATCCTACCAATTAAAATTATTGGAAAGCTGGCAAGTAGTGATTTTATTTATAATTTCCAGGGCTTTTCAAAAAATATAGGGACTGGTATTATAGATTCTAAGATGATTAATAAATTAATAGCCTATGACAAGGGCTTTTATAAGGTATTTGAAAAGGAGAAATATTTTTTCTTTAATCAAGTAGAAAGCAAGGAAGATTATTATAATATAGAAAAATTTAAGAAAGAATTTGACGTTGCTGACATTAAACTAAGATATGGATCACTAAAGGAGGGTAAATTTTATGAAAATTAACGCAATACTAATGGCATCTGGTCTTTCAGAAAGAATGGGCAAAAATAAACTAATGTTAGATTTTAAGGGTAAAAAGATTTATGAGCACACCCTAGACCTCTTGGAATCTCTAGACTTTGACAAGGTCATAGTTGCATCATCCTATGAAGAAATCCTAGCAGATGCTAAAAATAGGGGCTTTGTTAGTCTAGAAAATGATAATAATGCTATTGGCAAGTCTTCATCAATCAAATTAGGGGTAGATGCGTGTGAAGAAGATGCTGCGATGATGTTTTTTGTAGCAGACCAACCACTCCTAACTAAGGAAACTTGTGAGAAATTAATAGAAAGCTTTAAGGAAAATCCTCAAATGACTTATCCAGTTGTCGGTCTTAGAAGAGGAGCACCTGTTATTTTCCCACCAAGCTTTAGGGATAAGCTCTTAAGCCTAAAAGAAGACCAAGGTGGTATGATTTTTGCCAAAGACAATCCAACCAATAAGGTAGAGATAGGTTCAGAAGATGAGCTTCTAGATATAGATACCATCGAAGCCTACGAGAAATTAAGGCGTGACCATGAATAAAAATCTAGTAATAGTAAGGGGTGGAGGAGATGTCGCCACAGGGACTATCCAGAAATTAAATAGGGTAGGCTTTGATGTTTTGGTTCTTGAGATAGAAAGACCAACCTGTATAAGAAGAAATGTGGCGGTAGCCCAGGCAATTTTTGAAGGAGAGATCCAAATAGAGGATATAAGGGCTGTAAGATGTGAAAATATAGAAGAAATCCAGAGGGCCTTTAAAGATAATCTTATAGCTGTCGCAGTAGACCCTGAAGGAAAATATATAAAAGAACTAAGGCCTATATGTGTAATTGATGGTATCCTTGCTAAGAAAAATCTAGGCACAAATAAGGATATGGCACCCATTACCATAGGTCTGGGTCCAGGCTTTGAGGCAGGGCGTGATGTAGATTTAGTAATAGAAACTAATCGTGGCCATGACCTAGGTAGGCTAATTTTTGAGGGTCCTGCAGCTGCAAATACAGGTAATCCTGGTAGTATCAATGGCTTTACCACAGAAAGAATACTAAGATCCCCTGCTTCTGGCAAGGTCCACATAATAAAAGATTTGGGTTCTGTTGTAAAAAAGGGTGATGTCGTAGCAGAAGTTTCCGGCAAAGATGTCCTAGCTGGCCTTGATGGGATGGTTCGTGGCATGATAAATGAAGGATTAGAAGTTTATCAAGGAATGAAAATCGGTGATGTAGACCCAAGAGTGATACCTAAAAATGCCAAAACCATATCAGATAAGGCAAGGCTAATCGGTGGTGGAGCGTTGGAAGGACTTTTGATATTAAAAAGAAGGAAGGGCCTATGAAAGCTGAAATTTTAGAGATAATCTATGAGGAAAATAAAAAAGGCAAAGACGCTAGCCTTGTTTTTCTTATTGAAAATAAGGGGTCAACCCCAGGTGAGGATAATTCTCTCATGGCTGTTTTATCTGATGGAAGATCTTTTGGGACAATAGGTGGAGGCAAAATCGAAGCAGATGTGATTAGAAGGACTATCGAAGGCTTTAAAGATGGTAAATCTTTTGAATTTGACTATAATCTTTCAAAAGATGGAGAGCTTAAGATGTCTTGTGGGGGCAATTCTCGTGGCTTTGTCAAATATTTTAAGGCATCAAGTCGCCTTATAATCTTTGGTGCAGGCCATGTATCACAAAAGCTAGCAAGGATTGCTACTAAGACTAATTTTGAAGTAACAGTAATAGATGATAGGGAAGAATTCAAAGATTCTCCTGACTTTGCAGGCATAAAGGAATATTTGGCAGAGTCAATTGATGAAGCTATAGAGAAAATAGACTTCGATAAAGAAAAAACTTATATAGTCCTCTGCACCAGGGGCCACAGCCAGGATGCTGAAGTTTTAAGAAATATCCTAGATAAGGAATACAAATATCTAGGAATGATAGGATCAAAAGCTAAGGTAATATCTGTCTTCAAAGACCTAGAAGAAGAGGGCTATGATAGGGATAAGTTAAATAAGATCTACACCCCAATAGGCCTTGATATAGACAATGGATCAGTAGAAGAGATAGCTATATCCATAATGGCTGAAATCTTGATGATTAAAAACAAAAAATCTGGCCAAAGCCAGAAATTTAATTAGAATAAGATATGAAAATAGACCCGATTTGGGTCTATTAGTTTTATATGCCAAGATCAAGTTTCACTTGGTCACCAGAGTAGAATTTCATCTTATCTTTGTTTAATAAATAATCCTTTATTAATTCGTTATCAAAATCTTCTTTAATTTTTTTCAATCAAAGTGTATCTAGCCCAAGCTGCTAGAGAGAGATTTTCTTGTTTTGCAAGAGTTTCTAAGCTTTTTATCTCTTCATCACTAAATTCTATTTTAAGGGTATTCATTATATAAACTCCTATTTTAAAATTTCATCCAGATATTTATAAAATATTTTGAGAGATTTCTTTGATAGCATCTATAGCAGTATCCACTTCATCATTAGTGTTAAAATATGAAAATGAAAACCTAAGAATACCTTGATTTTCTATGCCAAAGTGCTTGTGGATTAGGGGAGCGCAGTGGGCTCCGGGTCTTACCTGGATATTATAGTCCTCATCTAGGATTAAAGCTATTTCATCAGATGGTATATCTCCTATATTAAAGGATACGATTGGACTTTCTAGGTATTTCCATTCTTTAGAATAGAATTTTATATTTTTGATCTCTTCTATTCCCTTATAAAATCTTTTGGCTAAGCTAAGAGTTTTATTATTAATTTTATCTATTCCTTCGTCTAAGATATAATCAATTCCTGCTTTTAGGGCGACTTGTCCAACAAAATTTTGTGTCCCTGGCTCAAAGATTTGCGGGAAGGAAGCTGGCATGCTTTTAGCAAATGAATTTATACCGCTTCCGCCAGAAAAGACTTGTTTGAAAGCAAAGCTTCCATTTTTAATAAGGCCACCAGTCCCGCTTAGGCCGTAGAGGGACTTATGGCCGGTAAAAGCAAAGAGGGAATTTTCATATTTTCCTATATCAATATCAACAAGTCCCAGGCTTTGGGCTAGGTCTACAATCATTATAAGCTCATTTTCTTTTGCAAAGTCATATAACCTATCAAGGTCGTTGACATTGCCTAAAAGATTTGATGCAGAATTTACTACAAGGTATTTTGTATTTTTTTTAAGCAAGGTTGGAAGGTCCTGGTATTTTAGATTGAAATTTTCATCAAAGTCCAAAAATGAAAGGCTAGCACCACTTTGGTAGAGGGGACGAAGGACAGAATTGTGCTCTGTAGTCGTCGTTATTACATGGTCATCCTTTTCTATAAGGCTAAGGATAGCAAAATTTAGGGCATAAGTAGCATTTGGGCTAAAGAGGATATCTGAAGGATTTCCTATATGGCAGAGTCTTGCAAAAGCCTTCTTGCTTTCATAAATTGCCATCATGGTATTTTGTGATAAAAGGTGACCTGACCTTGATGGATTACCAAAAGATTCAGCTTCTAATATTTCGATAATTTTTTCTTTTACTGCATCTGGTTTATGGAGACTTGTTGCTGCATTGTCAAAATACATATTTTTCTATTAGCCTCCTTCCATTTTTATCTTTTCCCATTAAATAAATTCTGTCATAATCATCTTTCGTAAGTATTTTCAAAGCCTTATCCAAATCTTCTTTCTTAATTCTTAGGGCAAAGCCACAGCCTGCATCTATTTCTGGAGGTAGGGGTATGAGCCTTGCCTTTTTGAAATCTTTGACCTTATCAAGGGCCCTGGCGGGGTCTTCAAATTTAGCGAAGGAGAAGAGGATAAATTCTTCTCCTAGCATGGGCTAACAACGTGGTGACTTCTTAAGATTTCTACAATCTTATACATATTTGTAATCTCTCCTACAGCTAGTTTCTCCTTAAGCTTGTAATTGCCTAGGCAAAGTCCACAAGAAAGGATTTCTACACCCTTGTCAGCGAGATTTTTGAGATCTTCTATAGTTTTTTCATTATCGCTAGTCAAAAAGACACCCCTATTATAGAAAATCACTTTTTCTGGAAGTACATCTTGTTCTGTAAGGGCATAGATAAAGCCTTCAAGTAGGCTCTTAGAAAAGTCTTCGTCGCCATTTCCCATCCTATCATCAGATATAGCTACAACATATGATGATGTATTCATAGCTTGGGCATCCTCCATGATTTCGCAAAATTCTTCAGGGTTTTTCTTTAGACTTACCCTATAGACCCCATCCTTGATTTTCTCACAAGATGACTCTATTTTTAATTCCTTGGCCATCTTGGCTAGATTTTGCGTAGCAACTTCATTGTCTACAAGGATTTCGAAGTATGTTTCATCTGGATTTTCCTTAATAAGTTTTTTTGTTTCTATTACTGGTATTGGGCAAACTTTTCCTAAACAATCAATTTTTTTCATAACATCTCCTTATTTTACAATTATAGGGTAAGATCTTTTCTTCATAACTTGGCCGATTTGCCAAATTTCTAGACCTTGTTTTTCAAATTCATTTTTAATTTTTTCTGCCTCTGATTTTTCTACTGCCACACACAGGCCTCCTGAAGTTTGTGGGTCAAAGAGGACTTCTTCCATGGCAAAGTCATCAATCATAAACTCGACCTTATCTGATAGGTAGGATCTGTTATTCTGTCCCCCTGAAGTGTAGAGAAATTCTCCTGCAAGGTCCTTTGCTGGACTTAAGATAGGTACTTTTTTGCTATCTATTACTATAGAATAGTCATCTCCTGCCATCTCTGACAGGTGCCCTAAAAGTCCAAAGCCTGTGATATCTGTAGCGGCGTGGATATGGTAATTTACAAATATATCCCTAGCATACTTATTAAGCCTAGCCATCTGGCTCACACAAGCCTTAAAGTCATTTTCACTTACAAGGCCCTGGGCATAATTAGCAGTGACTAAGGCTGTGCCGATTTTTTTAGTAAGTAAGATGACATCGCCATCTTCTGGAGTATTATTTTTCCAAATTTTAGATTTTTCTACCTTGCCTGTCACAGATAGGCCGTATTTTATGGTCTTATCATGGATAGAATGGCCTCCTGTAAGGCTTGCCTTAGCCTCAGTAACCTTATCATTGCCACCACGAAGGATTTCTCTTAATATAGCAAAGTCCTCTTCCAGAGGGAAGGTTACTATATTTAGTGCAGAAATCACCTCTCCACCCATGGCATAGACATCGCTTAGGGCATTGGCAGCGGCGATTTGCCCAAAAAGGTAAGGGTCTTCGACCATGGTAGGGAAAAAATCCAAGGTCTGAATTATACAAGTCTTACCATCTATATCTATAACAGCTGCATCATCTTTCTTGTCAAAGCCAACTATTATATCATCCCTTCTATAGGGATTTATATCCTTTAATAGGGAATCTAAATTACCAGCGGCAATTTTTGCATTGCAACCGCCGCACACTTCTAAATTTTTCATAAGGCCTCCTTATAATATTTTACCAAATTTTATTAAAAATGAAAAAGAACTTGTAAACAATACCATAGGAATTTGATAAGCATTATCAAAGAATTGAAATATAAATATTCGAAGCTAGTAAAACGTTTGACAAGTAAGCTGATATATTAGATAATAGTGAGGAAAGAAAGATAGGGGAAAAATATGATTTATTTAGATAATGCAGCTACAAGTCTTACAAAACCAGGCATTGTCAAGGAGAGGCTTATGGAAAATTTTGATAAAATTGGAAATCCTTCCAGGGGTTTTAATAAAATAAGTCTAGCAAGTCTTCATATGGTTTTAGATACTAGGAAAAAACTTTCAAGGCTCTTTAATATAAAAGACCCTAGAAGGATTGCCTTCACATCCAACGCTACAGAGGCTTTAAATATTGCTATATCTTCTTTTATTGGCAAGGGAGATCACGTTATAACATCTGTCATTGACCATAATTCAGTCCTCCGTCCCTTGTATCTTAATGAGGCTGAAGGAGCAGAAATATCCTTTATCGATTTAAAGGATAGGAAAGAGGGCCTACTTGATTATGATTCGATAGAAGCCATGATTAAGCCTAATACCAAGGCCATAATCATAAGCCATGTTTCAAATGTCACTGGCAATATCACAGATTTAGTTTTTATTTCTAAGCTTTGTAAAAAGCATGACCTTATCTTAATCGTAGATGCTGCCCAAAGTGCGGGCCTTCTTGATATAGATGTTAAAAAATACGGTATTGATTGCCTTTGTTTTACTGGTCATAAGGCACTTTTTGCCATGCAGGGCATTGGAGGAATTTACATAAGGGATGGCCTTGTTCCGAAACCAATTAAGGTGGGCGGTGCTGGCTTTGCATCATTTGATAAAAATCATCCGGCTCAGATGCCAGATGCCCTAGAAGCAGGCACCTTAAATGGCCACGGGATCTTATCCTTAAATGCTAGTCTAGATTACATAAATGAAATAGGTCTCGCTAATATTAGAGAGAAAGATATTGACTTACTTGCATATTTTACAAAGAGACTTGAAGAAATCCCAGATATTGAAATATTTGGAGCTGTGGATTTGACTAAAAGGGTTGGGATAGTGGCTCTTAGGTCGTCAAAACTTCCTTCAGATAGGCTAGCTCAAATTTTATCTGATGACTATGACATAGCCACAAGGTCTGGTGCCCACTGTGCTCCCCTTTGTCACAAGGCCTTGGGGACTGATTATGATGGTCTTGTGAGGTTTTCCTTTTCATATTTTAATGAGAAAGAAGAGATTGACCAAGTAATCTTAGCCCTTAAGGAGATTTTAGGAGAAAAAGATGATAGTAATAACATTTGATACAACAACTGATGCCATGATGATGGAGGATTTTGCTAAAGCTAATAATTTCGCAGGAAGGCTTATCCCTATCCCTAATGAGATATCAGCAGGATGCGGCCTAGCCTTTGAGGCAGAAATGACAGATATAAATCAAATAAAAAAGATTTTAGAAGATAAGATGGTCGCTTTTGATAAAATTTATGACCTGGGAGAAGTCAAATGAATTTTGTAGGCATAGACATAGGATCAACCGCAAGCAAGGTCTCTGTAATAGGCGATATGACCTTTAACTTTGTAAGCCCAACAGGTTGGTCCTCTAGGGAAGTAGCAAATGATATAAAAACTAGGCTTCTTGAAAGGGGCATAGATGTAACAAGCGATCAGACCCGTGTCACAGCTACAGGCTATGGTAGGGTGAGTGTTGATTACGCTGACTTTGTAATTACAGAAATAACCTGTCATGCCAGAGGGGCTAGGGTCTTGTCAGGGTCTGATAATCTAGCTGTTCTTGATGTTGGTGGCCAAGATACTAAGGCCATCCTCATTGAAGATAAGCTAGTATCAGAATTTCAGATGAATGACAAGTGCTCTGCCGGAACTGGCAAATTCATCGAGGTCATGGCTAATAAGTTAGGCCTTGGCATAGATGAATTATTTGATTTAGCCAAGATTGGAGAGCCTATCGCAATTTCTTCTATGTGTACGGTTTTTGCCGAAACAGAAATAACATCCCTTATTGGCGAGGGTAGGAAGAAAGAAGATATAGCAGCAGGAATTGTAGGCTCTGTCGCCCAAAAGGTCAGGCAGATGTATAACAAAATTGGAGAAAGCGATGAGCTTATCCTAACGGGTGGCCTTTCAAATGTATCCTACTTTGCAGAGGTCCTCTCAGATCTAATTGGCAAAGAAGTAAAAAATGTAGAAATTGGACAATTTGCTGGCTCTCTTGGAGCAGCATACTTAGCTAAGGAGAAGAAAAAAAGATGAATGAAGTAATAAAAGATTTACCAGAAATATTTGATGAATTTGCTGATGCGAGGAAAAATGCTTTTTTAAGTGTAAAGGAACTAAAGGATAAGGATATACCCCTAGTAGGAGCTTATTGTACATATTTTCCAGTTGAAATCGCTTGGGCAGCAGGTGCAGCAACGGTAGGCCTATGCTCAACTAGCGATGAGACCATTCCAGAAGCAGAAAAAGACCTTCCATCTAATCTCTGCCCGCTTATAAAATCTTCCTACGGCTTCGCCAAAACTGATAAGTGCCCATTCTTCTACTTTTCTGATGTGATAGTAGGTGAGACAACCTGTGATGGCAAAAAGAAAATGTATGAGCTAATGGATGAAATAAAGCCAGTCTATATGATGAACCTACCAAATAAACAAGATGAAAAGGCTAAGAGATATTGGGCAGATGAAGTAGCAGAATTTAAGACCTATATTGAAGATAAATTAGGCGAAAAAATCACAGAAGAGAAATTAAGATCAGCTATAAAGCTTGGCAATGACATAAGAGATGCCCAGAAAAATGTTGCCCAGACCATGAAGCTTGACCCAACACCGATGTCAGGTCTAGATCTTTTTCATGTCACCTACGGTACCCAATTTAAAATGGATAAAAAAGGTCTTGCAGATGAAATAAATGCTCTTGCAAAGAGAATAGTCGATGAATATGACCCATCTGCTAGGGAGAAAAAACCAAGAATTGTTGTAACAGGCTGTCCAATGGGAGGAGCTACAGAAAAGGTAATCAAGGCCATCGAGGATAATGGGGGAGTTATAGTAGCCTTTGAGAACTGCTCAGGAGAGAAAAATTTCGATAGAAATGTAGATTTAGAAGCTGATGACCTAATAAAATCACTTGCCGATAGGTACATAGACATAGGTTGTTCAGTAATGAGCCCTGATACCAATAGATTTGAACTTCTAGGCAGATTAATTGATGAATATAAGGCAGATGGTGTTGTGGAAATGGACCTTGTAGCTTGCCACACCTATAATGTGGAAAGAGAAAAAATAAAAAGATTTGTCCAGGAAGAAAAAAATATCCCATATACCTACGTAGAAACAGACTTCTCATCCCAAGATCTGGGTCAACTCAACACAAGAATGGCCGCCTTTATAGAAATGCTATAGGAGAATAATTCCTCTAAAAAATTATATAATCTATATATTATAAATAATTTCAGGTCAAATAATATCTTTATAAGCAAATTATGGTATAATATATAGCAAGAATCTAAATTTGATTATATAAAGATAGAGGTATTATATGAACGATTTTTGTTTACTAGGAGATTCTTGTATAGATTTTGATATGCAAGAAATAAAAGATAAAAACATTAGTTTAATCCCAATAAATACAGTTCTAGACGGGGTTGAATATGGCATAAATAAAGAGAGTATTAGCCTAGATAGATTTTACGAGCTTGTTAAAGAAGGTAAAAAGCACACGACAGTTGCAGCCAATCCTTTAACCTATGAGGAATACTTCAGAGAAGTACTTGAAGCAGGCAAGGATATTTTGTATGTAGGATTTTCATCTGGCTTATCTTCATCTTTTGCAAATGCTTCTATAGCTTGTGAAAACCTAAGAGAAGAATTTCCAGATAGAAGAATAGAAATAGTGGATACTCTTGCAGGTTCGACTCAAGAAAGTCTAATTTTAGATATGGCTTACAAATTAAAGGTCAAGGGCCTAGATATGATTGAGATTAAAAAAATCCTTGAGGAGAAAATACCATATATATGGGTAGAATTTGTAGTTGATGACCTAATGTACCTACAAAAGGGCGGCAGGCTTTCAAAAGGTAAGGCAATCATAGGTCAAGCTATGAAAATTGCACCAATCCTAGTTACAGATAAGGATGGAAAGATAACCCAATATAAGAATGTTAGGGGTAGAAAAAAAGCTATATCTAAGGTCCTAAAAGATATTGAAGAAAATATTGACACAAGTATCTGTGATGAAGTTTACCTATCATATTCATCAAATAGGCAAGAAGCAGAAATTATTAAAGAGGAAATAGAAGACTTAGGTATATCTAAGGTAAATCTCTATGAAATGAGCCTAACCATAGGAGCTCACACAGGACCAGATACCATAGTTTTTGCCTACGCATCAAAAAAAGCAAGAGAATAATTACTAAAGGAGCTAAATTTATTTTTGGCTTCTTTTTTTTATCTTAATGCTAGACTTAAAATTATATCAAAGTATAGTAAGAAAAATAATTATTCCAGCTTATATTTAGCCAGTACTGGCTAGGTAAATTCAAAAAAGAAATGAGGTTATTATGAAAATTATTGGAGACGGCTTAACATTTGATGATTTACTATTAGTACCAGGTCCTTCAGAGGTCCTACCTAATGAAGTTGAAGTAGGAACAAGATTGACTAAGAAAATCAAGCTCAATATCCCACTCATGTCTGCATCCATGGATACAGTTACAGAATCTAGGATGGCCATAGCTATGGCTAGACAAGGCGGCATAGGTATCATCCACAAAAATATGTCCATAGAAGAGCAAGCTCGAGAAGTCGACAGGGTAAAAAGAAGCGAGCATGGGGTTATAACTGATCCATTCTTCCTTCATCCTTACAATACCCTTGCGGATGCCCTAGAAATTATGTCAAATTACAAGATTTCAGGAGTGCCAATAGTAGATGATGGGATGTATCTTAAGGGAATTTTAACCAACCGTGATGTAAGATTCCAAGAAGACCCAAGTGTAATTATTGATGATATAATGACAAAAGATGGCTTGATAGTGGGTCATGTTGGTATTTCAATGACTGATGCTGTCAAAAAGATGGAATCTGGCAAGGTTGAAAAACTACCTATAGTTGATGAGGATTTCAAACTTAAGGGTCTTATTACCATCAAGGATATTGAAAAAACTCGCCAGTATCCAAACTCAGCTCGTGATGAACACGATAGGTTATTAGTCGGTGCAGGTGTTGGTATTACAGGCGATATGATGGAAAGGGTTGATGCCCTAGTAGAGGCAAAAGTCGATGTCATCGCCCTAGATACAGCACACGGCCACTCAAAGGGAGTTATGGATGCTGTAAGAAAGATAAAAGCTAAATATCCTGAACTACAAGTTATAGCCGGCAATGTTGCCACAGGCCAAGCTACCAAAGACCTCATAGAAGCTGGAGTAGATTGTGTAAAGGTAGGTATAGGTCCTGGTTCAATATGTACAACTAGGGTTGTAACTGGTGTTGGTGTTCCACAAATATCAGCCATTATCGATTGCTATAAGGCAGCTAAGGAATACGACATTCCAATAATAGCTGATGGTGGTGTTAAATATTCTGGTGATATTACAAAGGCTCTTGCTTGTGGAGCAAGTGTAGTAATGGCAGGATCCCTATTTGCTGGTACTGAAGAATCTCCAGGAGAGACAATCATGTTTGAAGGTAAGCAATTTAAGGAATACCGTGGCATGGGCTCTCTTGCAGCTATGAAATCAGGCTCAAGTGATAGGTATTTCCAAAATGATACCAAAAAATATGTCCCAGAAGGAGTAGAAGGTAGGGTAGCCTACAAGGGATCAGTAGGTGATGTTATCTACCAACTTCTAGGAGGCCTAAGGTCAGGTATGGGATATGTCGGTGCCCAAAATCTAGTAGAATTAGAAGAAAAAGCAAGATTTGTCAAAATAAGCCCAGCTTCTCTTGTAGAAAACCACCCACACGATATTCAAATCACAAGAGAATCTCCAAACTATACTAAAAAATAATTTTCATAGATCACTCTGTCGCTTAAGATCATCTTTTGTGGCGGGGTGATTTTTCTTTAATAATTCATGGATAAATATTAGATGGTATTTTTAAAAATTCAAAGTATAATACCCACTATACGATATCACATTAAAGTAAAAAGGAGTTCATATGGCTTTATCATTAGCTATGAAAATATTTAAAAATCATTTACTAAAAGGAGAGCTTAAAACAGGGGAAGAAGTCGCAATAAAAATCGACCAAACCCTTACCCAGGATTCGACAGGTACTATGGCCTACCTCCAGCTTGAGGCAATGGATATAGAAAATGTCGCCACAGAAAACTCTCTTGCCTACATAGATCATAATATTTTGCAAGCAGGTTTTGAAAATGCTGACGACCACGAATTTATAAAGTCGGCTGCCAACAAATACGGTATTACCTTTTCAAAGGCTGGAGCAGGCATCTGCCACCAGGTAAATCTAGAACAATTTGCAAAGCCCGGCCAAACCCTCTTAGGATCTGACTCTCACACACCTACAGCCGGTGGCCTTGGCCAGCTTGCTATAGGGGCAGGAGGCCTTGAAGTAGCTGTTGCCATGGCTAGGGGGTTTTATTTTGTAAAAGTCCCTAAGGTTTTTAGGGTGAATTTAACCAACAGGCTAAATAAAAATGCCAATGCCAAGGACATAATTCTCTATATCCTAGGCAAGCTCACCGTAAAGGGTGGAACAGGTTATATCATGGAATATACAGGTGATGGGGTCAAGAGTCTTTCTGTAACAGACAGGGCAACCATCTGCAACATGGGAGCAGAGCTCGGTGCGACCACCTCGATTTTCCCATCAGATGAAAATACCTTGGCTTATCTTAAGAGCCAAAATAGGGAAGAAGACTATGTGGAAATATCAGCTGACCCAGGAGCCTTTTATGATGAAACTATAGACATAGATTTAAGTAAGATAGTGCCAGCTGTAGCCAAGCCACATTATCCGGACCAATATGCAGTGGTAGGTGATTTAGAAAAGATAAAGCTTGACCAAGTTGCTATCGGATCTTGTACCAATTCATCCTATATGGACCTAATGAAGGTAGCGGCAATTCTTGATGGAAGGAAGGTCCATCCAGATGTATCCTTAGTTATATCACCAGGTTCTGCTACAATTTTAGAAAAGATTTCAGAAAATGGTGCCCTTGCTACAATGATAAAAGCTGGAGCAAGAATCCTAGAATCAGGCTGTGGTCCATGTATAGGTATGGGTCAGGCACCAAAATCAGACGGCGTTTCCCTAAGGTCTTTTAATAGGAACTTTAAGGGGAGGTCTGGCACCATGGATGCAAAAATCTATCTTGCAAGTCCAGAAACCTGTGCAGTAAGTGCAGTCCTAGGCTATATAGCAGATCCTAGCGAGCTTGACTATCAGGAAAATTTTCCAAAAGACGTAGACTTTAACCATACAGATGCCTATTTTATAAGACCAGAAGATGACCATACCAAAAGAATAAAAGAAACTATAAAAGGAAAAAATATCAAGCCTTTCCCAAAGGCAAGCAAGGCAAGCGATATAGATAAAAAGGTAGTCTTTAAGGCAGGAGATGGAATAACAACCGATGATATTTGTCCATCAAATGCCAAGCTCTTGCCATTTAGGTCAAATATTGCCTACCTATCCGAATATGCCTTCACAACTAAAATCGACGACTTTAAGAAAAGATGTGAAGACATGGACGGTGGAGTGATCCTTGCAGGCGAAAACTACGGCCAAGGATCATCTAGAGAGCACGCAGCCCTAATTCCTCTATATCTAGGAATAAAGGCAGTCGTTGCCAAGTCCTTTGCCCGAATTCATAGGTCAAACCTCATAAATAACGCAATTCTTCCACTAGTATTTGAAGACCCTGCAGACTATGATAAAATCGACGAATACGATGATATTAGAATTGTAAATATGAAAGAATCTATAGAAAAAGATTCCTATTTCTTAGAAGATTTGACAAAAAATATCAAGATAAAATTAAAATCCGATTTTTCAGAAAGAGAAAAGCAAGTTCTCCTAGAAGGAGGCTACCTAGCTTATGCTAAAAATTTAGTATTGGAGTAAGTATGAAAGTAACACTAATAAAGGGTGATGGTATAGGCCCAGAAATAAGCCAAGCTATGAAGGAAGTGGTTGGGGCCCTAGACCTAGACCTAGAATTTGAAGAGATAAATGCAGGCCTTTCCGTATTTGAAAAGGAAGGCACCTATATACCAGAAGCTCTCTTTGATTCCATAAATAAAAACAAAATCGCCATCAAGGGCCCAATCACAACACCGATTGGCCATGGTTTTAGGTCTATAAATGTAGAATTAAGGAAGAAATTTGACCTTTACGCTAATATCAGACCAATCAAGGCCCCAGGTCCATTAGAGTTAAAATTTGATGGTGTAGACATGGTAATCTTTAGGGAAAATACAGAGGACCTCTACGCAGGAGTAGAAGAGCAAATTTCAGAAAATGAAGCCCACTCTATAAAGATAATCACAAGAGATAAGTCAGAAAGAATTATAAGAGCTGCCTTTGACTACGCCCAAGCTCAAAACAGGAAAAAAGTGAGTGTCGTAACCAAGGCCAATATAATGAAGCTAACCGACGGACTCTTTTTAGATGTGGCAAGGGATGTCGCAAAAGCCTATCCAGATATAGAAATGGAAGAAATCCTAGTCGATAACACGGCTATGCAGATGGTCATGCACCCAGATAGATTTGATGTTCTTGTCACAGAAAACCTCTACGGCGATATCCTATCAGACCTTGGAGCAGGTCTTGTAGGCGGTCTTGGCCTTATGCCAGGAGTAAATAAGGGTAAGGACATTGCAATTTATGAATCAATCCACGGCTCAGCCCCTGATATAGCTGGTCAAAATCTTGCAAATCCTATTGCCATGCTCTTAACCCTCTGCCTAATGCTAGATGATATAGGAGAAAATGCTAAGGCCAAAATGATAAGAGATGCAATCTATAAGACCCTATCAGATAAGACAAATTACACAAGAGACTTGGGTGGTTCTGCCACTACAAAAGAAATCACCCAAGCGATAATCGACAATTTAGGGGCCTAGGATGGAAATTAATAAATACGCAGGTCCTATCAAAGAATTAAACAACATAGACAAGAGCCTCTATGACAAATTTGATATAAAAAGGGGCCTTAGGAATAAAAATGGGACAGGAGTCCTGGTTGGCATAACCAAGGTGGGGGATGTTTGTGGCTATAAGATAGAAGATGGCAAGAAAATCCCCACCCATGGCGAGCTTTACTACAGGGGCTATCCCCTAACAAAGCTTGTAAAAGATGTTGAAGATACCCACAGGCTTGGCTTTGAGGAAGTTATTTATCTTTTGATTTTTAATAGCCTAGCCCAAAAAGATGAGCTTGATGGCTTTAAGGAAATTTTAGCATCAAATATGACCCTACCTAGGGGATTTTTTGAAAATACTATTCTTAACCTCCCAGGTACAGACATAATGAACAAGATGATGGGGTCAATGCTTGCCCTTTATACCTATGACAAGGACCCAGATAACACTTCTATAGAAAATGTCCTAGGCCAATCCCTATCGCTCATCGCCAAAATTCCCCTCCTTGCCATATATTCCTACCAGGCAAATTACATAAATTTGGCAGAGAGTCGCTCATAATTCACAATCCAAGCCCAGATAAGTCAATTGCAGAAAATATTCTTTCTATGCTAAGGCCTGACCAAGCCTATAGCAAGAAGGAAGCAGAAATCCTAGACCTCTTGCTTATAATTCATGCAGAGCATGGTGGAGGAAATAACTCAGCCTTTGCAACCCACGTTGTATCTTCATCAGGCACAGATACCTACTCATCAATTGTGGCAGGCCTTGCCTCACTCAAGGGCCCTAGACACGGAGGAGCCAATATAAAGGTAAGCAGGATGCTTGATAATATTAGGGAAAACATTAAAAACACTGAAGATGAGTCAGAGATTAAAGCCTATCTAGAAGATATCCTAGATAAAAAGGCCTTTGACAAGAAGGGCTTAATATATGGCCTAGGCCATGCAGTTTATACCCTATCAGACCCTAGGGAGCTTCTTCTAAAAGAGAAGGCCAAAGAGATAGCAGAGATAAAGGGCAGGATGAAGGACTTCCTCTTTATAGAAAGGGTTGAAAATATTGGGGCAAGGCTTATCAATGATAGGAAAAACATGGCCTATCTGCCATGTGCCAATGTCGATCTCTACTCAGGTTTTGTCTACGATATGCTAAATATTCCAAAAGACCTCTACCTACCAATCTTTGCTATAGCAAGGACAGTAGGTTGGTGTGCCCACAGACTCGAGCAAATCGAAGATGAAAAGATTATAAGGCCTGCCTATAAGTCTTTAAATGACAAGAAGGAATACATCCCAATGGATAAAAGGTAAAAAGATTGGGTATAAGTCATTCAAAGGAGTTTATATGAAAGTATCTTATATAAAAGCATTTGAAGACAATTACATTTGGACCTTAGAAAAAGACAATGACATAATTTTAGTTGATCCAGGCGAGGCCAAGCCTGCCCTTGAATATTTAGACGGTAAAAATCTTGTGGCAATCTTACTTACCCACAAGCACCTAGACCATGTAGGTGGGGTAGAAGAGCTTAAGAAAAAATATCCAAAGGCTAGAGTTTTTGGACCTATAGAAACAGAAAATCTAAATGATAAGACCCTAAAAGAAGGAGATACTTTTAGCCTTCTAGACTATGATTTCAAAGTAATAAAGACAGCTGGCCACACCTATGACCATATTTCCTATTTGGTAGATGGAAGGCTATTTTGCGGAGATGCCCTATTTTCATCAGGCTGCGGAAGAGTCTTTACAGGAAGATTTGACTTATCTTTTAAGACAATCGATAAAATAAGGTCCCTCCCAAAAGAAACCCTAGTCTATCCAGCCCACGAATACACAATAAAACATCTCACATCATCCAAAAATATAATCAAAGAAGATTTCATGGATGAAGAAATAAAAAAAGCAAAAGAAAGCCTATCTTTAGGCAAGCCAACCCTTCCAACAAGCATAAAAAGAGAATGGAAGATAAATCCACTATTTAAGGCGAAAGATCCTGAAGAGTTTAAAGACTTTACTAAACTTAAGAATATGGACTGAAAAAACTCCCAGCTTAGAAAATCTAAGTTAGGGAGTTTTCTTTAGGAAACATTCATCATCATGGGAATTTATAAAGCCTACCACCTGGAGGAATGAATATATTGTTGTAGATCCTACAAATTTCATGCCGCGTTTTTTAAGGTCCTTTGAGAGCTTGTCAGAGATTTCTGAAGTGGTCTTATCATTTTCATAGATTATCTCATCTCCTACAAAGCCTTTTAAGTAAGCATAAAAAGATCCAAATTCTTCTTCAATTAGTTTAAAAACCTTAGCATTTGTAATGCTAGCCCTTATCTTTAGCTTATTTCTAATTATATCAGGATTATTTAGAAGCTCGTCTATCTTTGCTTCATCATAGCTTAGTATTTTTTCTAAATCAAATCCATCATAAGCCTTGCGGAAGGCCTCTCTTTTATTTAGGACGATTTCCCAAGAAAGACCTGCCTGAAAGGCTTCTAAAATAAGCATCTCAAATAGATAGTCTTCATCAAAATTAGGATTTCCCCACTCCTTATCGTGGTAGCTCACATAGGCAGGGTTATTAAGATTTACCCAAGAGCATCTTTTCATAAGAATTTTCCTTTCTTTGGCATTTTAAACTTAGCCATAGCATGGCCTTCTAGCTTCAGTAGCTCGTACTTATTATCTATCCCTCCTGCATAACCTGTTAGGCACATGTTGCTCCCGATTACTCTATGGCAGGGGATGATTATAGAAATAGGATTGGCTCCAACAGCTCCACCCACAGCCTGGCTTGACATAGTTTTTATTTTTCTTTTCTTGGCAATAAGGCTTGCTATTTCCTTGTAGGTCATGACCTTGCCATAGGGGATAGTAAGGAGGATTTCTATTACACTTTTTCTAAAATCACTCATATGAGGCAAGGTGAATTTAGGGATAAAACCTGGATTTATTCCTTTAAAATATAAATCTAGAAAGCTAATGGTCTCCTTAAAAATATCGGGCTTATTTTTTATAAAATCATCCTCGTCAAAAGGAAATGCCTTCTCAAAATAAAGACCAGTAAGAATATTTTCTTCAGAAGTCATAATTATATTATCAAAATTTCTTGGAGTATAGTATTTATATAAGTAATTCATTTTCTTATCGTTCGCTTTCAAAATAATTATACCAGATTAGCGGTATGAATTTAAAATTATAAAGGAGGACCCATGGTTCTAGATCCTATAAACATTGCCCAGGAAGCAATTGATCTAATAAAAGAAAAGATAAATAACTTAAACAAGCTAAATATAATAGTTGCTGGAAAGACTGGAGTTGGTAAGTCTACCCTTATCAATGCTGTCTTTAAGGACAACTTAGCCGAGGAGGGACTGGGTAAGCCTGTAACAAGTCACATGAGAAAGATAAGCAAGGAGGGAGTCCCTCTAAATATCTACGATACCAAGGGCTTTGAGCTTGGCAAAGATGTCCAGGAAGAGGTCAAAGCTGAGATAATATCTACTATTAATAAGGGCCTTAGCAAAAATGACATCAATGAGGCAATTCACTGCATCTGGTATTGCATAAACACCAGCTCAAATAGAGTAGAGCCAGAAGAAATCGAGTGGATAAGAGAGCTCACCCATGAGAATAGGACGACCCAAGTGCCAATAATAATTGTCCTAACCCAGTCAATTTCAAAAAAAAATGCCGAGAAATTACGATCAATAATTGAGGATGAAAATCTAGATATAATCCAAGTTGTGCCAGTTCTTGCCAAGGACTTTGAGATAGAAGATGTAGGCACAGTCAAATCTTTCGGCCTAGAGAGGCTTATAAATATCATGGGACACGCTCTGCCAGAAGAGCTCCAAGACACCCTCCAACACGTACAGATAGCAAATTTAGAAGCAAAAAAGTCAAGAGCGGTTAAGGCTGTAGCTGCAGCGGCCCTAGCTGCCACAGGTCAAGGTGCAGCCCCAATTCCCTTTGCCGATGCTACTTTACTAATCCCAACCCAAATCGCAATGATAGCATCAATTACAGTCATATTTGGCTTCGATATCAATAAATCAGTTATCGCAGCACTAGTATCATCCACCTTGGGATCAGGAGGTGCCACACTTTTGGGAAGAACAGTTGTAGCCAATATAATAAAACTAGTCCCAGGAGCAGGATCTATAGCAGGAGGTGCTATATCTGCAGGCACAGCAGGAGTAATCACAGCGGCCCTAGGAACAGCCTATATAGCAATCATGGAGCAAGTCTTTAAGGGAGAGATGAAATTAGAAGACATCTCAACAAAAGAAGGCAAGGAAAATATCCAGCAAATCTTCAAAGAAAACCTCAAAAATGGCAAGGAAAACTTAATGAAAATCCTTGAAAAGGGTAAGAAGAAATAAATTCAAATAAGAACTATTTAATAAATAGTTAAAAACAATTTAATCTAACCACATCTAAATCGCTCAATAATCGGGCGATTTTTTGCGTTGTAGTATTGTTTATAAAGTTCATATTTATGGGTATAAAATCAAATATAATAGACATATAGAAACAATATAGATAGTATGGAAAGGAAATGAAATGACAGAAAAAGTAGCAATCCAAGAGACCTACGGCGAAAAATACCAACACTGCTGGGGATGTGGTGTTCAAAATAAAGAAGGCCTCCACCTCAAATCCTACCCAACTGATGATGGAAAAGAAGTAATATGCAAGGTAAAACCAGATAAGATGTACACAGGAGGAGTCCCATTCAACCTTTTCGGCGGTATGATAGCAATGCTATTTGACTGTCACGGCACAGCCAGTGCAGCCTACTTCAACCACCACGCCCAAGGACTAGAACTAAATAAAGATACCATAATCCAAAGATACATCACAGCCAGGCTAGAAGTAGACTTCAAAAAACCAACTCCAATGGATGAAGAAATCATAATCAGGTCAAGCCTAGCAGAACTAGGAGAAAGAAAAGCAATAATAGAAATGACCCTAGAAGCAAAAGGAGAAACAAGAGCCAAAGCAAGAATGGTAGCAGTAAAAATAAAAGACCAATAAAAAGATAAAGCCCTCTAAAATAAACACAAGAGGGCTTTTAAGTTTGATAAACAAACGAGAATGAACAAAAGCAAACGCAAAATTCTTGCGTTTGAAATGTAAAGGATAAGATTTCTCCAATCGCAAGCTTGGTCGAAACAAGGGGAGGAGAGCAAGCTCGGTCGAAAAAATGGTGTTTAAACATGGCTCGGTCGCAGCCAACCTCCGTCCTCGAACTTCGTGAGAGAACTCATGGTTCTTTATATAAAGGGTTCTGTACCTACATCGGCATTAAGTAAATACAACCATTACCTCATAAAAACAAAAGTTTTCGCAGAAAACTTAAAATACCCTTGCTTCGACAGTAGTGGCAAGCCCGTCGGCTCGTCCTGAGAAGCCTCTCCGAACAGACACCTTCCCTTCTCGAACGGAGTGAGAGAACTCATAGATATGTATATATAGGGTTCCGTATCTACATCGGCAGTAGGTGTATCTTACATTTCCCTTTCTTCGAGCTCCGTCGAGAAGTCTATTAGAACTACTCCGGCGTTATTATTTACTAAAATCAAAGCACAAATATATCTTTAAAAATATTAATAAAAAAATCTCAGATTTCTCAGCTCGCTATGCTCGGTCGAAACGAGGGGAGATAAAGTTTTCGCATAAAACAAACCAATTCCATCCCAAACCCACAAGAAAAAACAACTGATTTTAGTTTTCTTGACTTTATTGGCGAATAACATAAACGAACCCTTGATTTTGTTTACAAAGTCACAATCTTATATTATAATTTAATATATACCAATATGTCTTAACATGAATTTAATCAATTCACATAGTATTTTGTTAAGCTTTTTACTATCTTGCAAAAAACTTATAATAAAAGATAATATAGGTAGACTAAACACAGGAGAAACTAATGGAAAGCATAAAAAAACATCTTCCAAAAATTATAATAATAATTTCATTATTGATGAACATAGCCTTTGCTTATTTTATCAATAGATACAATATTCTACCAATGAAATACAGGCTACTAGTAATAGGAAGCTCTATTTTGCTTATGCTTATCTATATTCTTTTATATACCAAGGGTAAAATCAAAGGCGCTTTTAATGTGCTCTATTTGATAGCCCTTCTTTTTATTGTCGTAGGCCAGGGAGTCGCTATTTCCTATGCTAATACATCCATCAGGACAATCGATGAAATAAATAAAAATAAGAACATCACAAAAACACAGATGTCCTATATAGTAAGGAAAGATTCATCATATAAGAGCCTAGAGGATATCAAAGATGCTACAATAGCTACATCAGAGGCAGACAATGAAGAAACTATAGATAAGATAATAAGCGAATATAATGACAAATATCAGGGTAATCTATCCAAGGTCAAATACGTAGACTATATAACCCTAGCCAAAAGCTTATTAAGCGGCAAAGAGGAAGTAATCCTCCTGAATGAAGGCTTTAGACAAATCATAGAAGAAAATATCGAAGACTTCGCAGACCAGACCAGAATCCTAGACTCAGTCCTAGTAGAAGGCAAGAGCGAGGAAAAGGAAAAGGAAGAAGTCGCAAAAGATGATTCCTTTAATGTCTATATATCAGGTATAGACACCTACGGATCTTTATCCACAGTGTCTAGATCAGATGTCAACCTTATAATAAGTGTCAACCCAACAGCAGGCAAGGTTCTAATCACAACCATACCAAGGGATTCCTACGTCGATATCCCAGGCATAGGCAAGGACAAGCTAACCCACGCCGGCCTATATGGAGTAGACAAGTCAATAGCAACTCTAGAGAGCCTCTTTGGGGAGGATATAGACTACTATGCCAAGGTCAACTTCACCACCCTAAAAGACTTAATAGACCTCTTAGGTGGAATTGAAGTAGAAAACCCAAGGGCATTTTCAGCAAGTGGCTACAATTTTGTCCAAGGCAAAAACCACCTAGACGGTACAGCTGCCCTAGTATTTGCTAGAGATAGATACCACCAAGCAGCTGGAGACTTTGACAGAGGCAAGAACCACACCAGGATAATAGAGGGAATTATAAGAAAGATGCTCAGCCCACAAATGCTCCTAAACTTCGGAGATATAGCAGGTGTAGCACTCAAATCAGTAAACACAAATATGCCTTATGATAAAATGATAGAATTAGTCAATAGACAATTAGACGAGGGCACATCATGGAAGATAAGAAGCCAAGCTCTAGAAGGAAAAGGCACAATGGACCTACCATCAGCCCTAATGCCAGATTCTAGATTGTATATGATGGTACCAAATGAAGATTCTAAAAATAAAGTTAAGGAAAGTATAGAAGAAAATAACAAGTAGGGGAAGATATGGGAAAGATGACAGTAATCATAATGATATTGACTGTTATTACAAAAATATTTGGTTTTGTAAGAGAATCAGTAATGGCTGCTGTTATTGGTGCTGGAGAGATTAAATCAATATATGTCACAGCTACAACTATTCCAGATATAATGATGTACACAGTTGTGGCTGGAATAGTATCTGCCTACATACCAATCTATACTAAGGTAAAAAATGACAGGGGAGATGAAAAAGCAGATCTATTCACATCAAATTTAATCAATGTGCTGATGGCCTGTGGAATAATAGTCTTTGTATTAATCGTTTTATTTGCAGGATCGATAGCAAAAATATTCTCTCCAAAACTGTCTGGCTCTTCTTTAGAAATGGCCATATCCTGGACCAGGATAATGTCTGTATCTATATTTACATTTTTATACTCGTCTGTTATGAGAGGCTATTTAAATGCAAAAGGAAACTTTATAGACCCAGTCATATCAGGATTGATACTTAATGTAATAATTATTTCATCAACAATAATGACAGGTACCTTCAACAATCCTTATATACTTATAATAGGAAGTTTGATAGCTAATGTCTTACAATTTATAAGGTTTCCATTTGCAAGCAGAAAAAAAGGCTTTAAATATAGTTTAAAAATAAATTTTGCTGATCCTGATATAAATAGGATGATTTTAATAATGATTCCTATAATAATATCAAGCGCTGCAAATAAGATATCATTACTTGTAGATAAATCAATGGCTTCAGCCTATGTTGGTATAGACGGAGTAGCAAAGGTATTTTATACTGAAAATATGCTCGACTTCATAGTAGAAGTAATAACACTAACCATAGCTACAATTACCTTTCCAGAAATAGCTAACTTTGCTCATTCCAAAAAACTCGACAAAATGAAAGAAAAACTTTCTTCGTCAGCTATACTTACTATGGCCCTTGTTATACCAGCCACATTTGGACTTATGGCCCTAGCTAATCCAATTATAAAATTAGCTTATGAAAGGCATGCTTTCACATCTTTAGATACAAGTATAGTATCATCGCTTATTGTATCTTATGGTCCATACATAATCTTCATATCTTTTATGAGAATATTGTCCAACGCTTTTTATGCGATAGGAGATTCCAAATCTCCACTAATAATAATTCTAATCCAACAAGTAATAAACTTTGTACTAAATATAATATTAGTAAAACAATATGGTATAGATGGTCTAGCTTATGCTACAAGCATATCTACAGCAGTAGCTTCTATAATAATAAGCGTGGTTTATTATATCAAGTTTGATAAATTTGATTATAAAGAGAGCTTATCATCAATGCTGAAGATAGTCTTATCATCTTTTCTTATGGCTGCCATAGCTTATAGTTTACACTACAAATTGATGGCAGGATTAAATTTAGTAATATCACTAGCGATATCTATTATAATTCCAGGAATCATATATTTGATACTAATTTATTTTGCTAATATAAGAGAAATACAAAAATTCATTAATACAGCTAAAACTAAAGTTGGATTTGGAAGGAGAAACAATGAAGGATAAAAAGGGAATATTAATTAAGTTTTTAATATTATTATTTTTTGACATTATAATAATCAATCTTTCATACTTTTTTGCCTTGTATTTCAGGTTTGATTTGGATTTTTCAGCCATACCTATAGGGTACTTGTCGGCATTTACTAAATATGCTTTTATAAATACAGCTATTACAATTCTTATTTATTCATTATTTAGACTTTATAAGATGATTTTGCAATATGCTTCATATAATGAACTTATTCAGATTAGCTTGGCCTGTATTTTATCACTACTCACTCATATTATAGGTATCACATTATTATTCGAGAGAATGCCTGCCTCATATTTCATATTTGGATATCTTATGCAATATACTGGCACAGTAGCCCTAAGGTTTGCAAAAAAGCTCCTTATTCAAGCCAAGTATAATACTCTCAGGAGAGATCCTTCATATAAAAAGGCAATAATAATCGGAGCTGGATCTGCTGGTCAAACAATCAAGGAAGACATTAATAAATCCAATGTCCAAGAAAATACAAGGATTAAGGTAGTAGGATTTATAGACGATGACCCAAGCAAGAAAGGTCGCTATATAGACAACACCATTATCTATGGTGGTAGAGATAAGATAAAAGAGTTGGTAGATAAGGAGTTAGTAGACCTAATCCTAGTAGCCTTACCATCAGCTGCAGAAAGAGATAAGAAAGAAATTCTTAGCATATGTAGCGATACAAATGCAGAGGTAAAGGTCTTGCCAGGACTTTATCAATTATTGTCTGGTAAGATATCAGTATCCAAGATGAAGGATGTAGATATAGAAGACCTTCTAGGTCGTGAACCAGTTAAGATTTTTTCTAACGAAACCTATGAATACCTTAATGACCAGGTGGTTCTCGTCACTGGAGGAGGAGGCTCGATAGGATCAGAGCTATGTAGGCAGATTGCCCAATATGGTCCAAAGCTTCTCATAATTTTCGACATATACGAAAACAATGCCTACGACATAGAGCAAGAATTAAAAAGAACTCACAAAGACCTTAATTTACTAACCTTAATTGGGTCTGTAAGAGACTACAACAGAGTCAAACAAGTATTTGAAACATATAAGCCAAGCATAGTATTCCATGCTGCAGCCCACAAGCATGTACCTCTCATGGAAGTAAGCCCAATGGAGGCTATAAAAAACAATGTCAGAGGTACCTATATAGTAGGACTCTTATCATTAATCTATAATACAAAGCGTTTTGTCCTAATATCCACAGACAAGGCTGTAAACCCTACATCTATAATGGGGGCTACAAAGAGAGTCTGTGAAAAGATAATCCAAGGCCTAAACGATGTAAGAGAAAATCAAAATTATAGGATGCTTAGCAAAATAGTAGCAAGAGATGGCGACCACATCTTTATAGTCGACCCTTCTATAGAATTAGCGGGAAAATCACAAAGAACTGAGTTTGTTGCAGTACGTTTTGGAAATGTACTTGGGTCGAATGGTTCAGTAATACCTTTATTCAAAAGACAGATAGCAGAAGGTGGACCAGTCACAGTCACCCATCCTGATATTATTAGATATTTTATGACAATTAAGGAAGCTGTAAAACTAGTTCTACAAGCAGGCTCCATAGCAGAGGGCGGCGAAATATTCGTCCTAGATATGGGAGATCCTGTTAGGATTGATGACCTAGCTAGGCAGCTAATCAAGCTATCAGGCTATGAACCAGATATAAATATGAAGATAGTCTACACTGGCCTTAGACCAGGAGAGAAGCTCTACGAAGAAAAGCTAATGGATGAGGAAAACCTATCAGAAACAGTCCACGAAGGAATATCAGTAGGAAAGCCACTAGATTTCTCAAGGGAAGACTTCTTCAAAGACCTAGAGTCAGTAATCAATGAAGAACACTTAGATAATGATGATATAGTAGAGATAATTAATAAACTTATTACTACTTTTATAGGAAAACAAAGGAGTTAAGATGCAAATACCATTTTCGCCACCAGACATATCACAAGCAGAGATAGATGAGGTAGTTGATGCACTCAAATCTGGATGGATAACAACAGGACCAAAAACTAAAAAACTAGAAAAAGAATTAAATCAATTTACTGATACAAATATAGGTGTATGCCTAAATTCACAGACAGCTGCAGCTGAGATGACCCTAAGAGTCCTAGGTATTGGATCTGGAGATGAGGTTATAACCAGTGCTTATACTTACACAGCATCAGCATCAGTAATAGATCATGTAGGCGCTAAAATAGTGATGGTAGATACTCAGGAAGATAGTCTAGAGATGGATTATGAAAAGCTAAAAGAAGCCATTACAGAAAAGACAAAGGTAATTATTCCTGTTGATCTTGCAGGAATACCTTGTGACTATGACAAAATTTTTGAAATAGTAGAAAGAAAGAAAAATCTATTTAAACCAAATAATGAAATTCAAGAAAATTTTGGAAGGATAATCGTAGTTGCTGATACTGCCCACTCTCTGGGAGCGGAATATAAGGGGAGGAAGACAGGATCAGTAGCAGATTTTTCAAACTTCTCATTCCATGCTGTTAAAAACTTCACTACAGCTGAAGGTGGATACTCTACATGGAAAGATAGAGAAGGACTAGATAACGAAAAACTTTACAAACAATATCAACTTCTATCCCTACATGGTCAATCAAAAGATGCCTTAAGCAAAACTAAGCTAGGTTCATGGGAGTATGATGTAATTGGTCCATGGTTTAAATGTAATATGACAGATGTCCTTGCAGGAATAGGTCTAGCACAGGTTAAAAGATACCCAGAGCTTTTAAAAAGACGTAGGGAAATCATTAAGAAATATGATGCAGCATTTAAGCCTATAGGCATAGAAGTCTTGGACCATTATAATGATATTCATTCATCATCAGGTCATCTTTATATAACAAGAGTACCTGGAATAAGCTTAGAAGATAGAAACTCAATAATAGAAGAAATGGCAAAAGCGGGAATAGCATGTAACGTACATTATAAACCACTTCCTCTATTAACAGCTTATAAAAATCTAGGCTTTGATATAAAAGATTACCCAAATGCCTATAAGCGATATGAAAATGAAATAACACTACCTCTTCATACCAAGCTTACAGATGAAGAAGTTGATTATGTAATAAATAGCTACAAAATGATTTTAAATAAATACTTGTGATTATAACTAATAATGAGGAGCATGATTTATGTATTTGATTATAGGTGCGTCGAGTTTTATTGGCGTTTATACCGTAGAAGAATTTCTGAAACAAGGTTGTGATATTATAGTAACAGGGAGAAATAATAAGTTTAGGGAACATTACGATAAATTAGGTGTGAAATATATCAATTTAGATTTAACTAAGCCTGAAGACTTTAACTCACTTCCAACTCAGAATATAGATGGAGTAATATTATTGGGAGGGTTGTTACCAGCAAATTCTAAAGCAGATTTAGAAAATGTTGAAAATGCTGCAGAATATTTTGAAGTAAATACTATTGGAACAATAAATCTTCTTGAATATTGCAGAAAAAATAAAATAAAAAGAGTTATATCTACTTGTTCATATGCAGATGTTAGAGGCGCATGGGGCAAAAAACTTATAACTGAGGATGAACCTCGAGATTATATATACGAAGGAGATCATGCTGTTTATGTTTTTTCTAAGAATGCTGCTAATGATGTTATGCAATATTATAATAATCAATATAGTATGAAAAATGCTTGGTTTAGATTTCCACCAGTTTATGGTGTAGGACCTCACGACTCTATTTACGTTAATGGGAAAATAAAAAAATCAGGTCTAAAAATTTTTATTGATAATGCAAAAGAAGGGAAGGACATATGCATTTTTGGTGATAAAAATTTAAGTAGAGATATAGCTTATGTTAAAGACGTAGCTCATGCTTTCTATTTGGCTATAAAAAGCGAAAAAACTCAAGGACTTTACAATATGTCATCTGGAAAAGGTGTAACATTACAAGAGCAAGCAGAAATTATAGCAGATATTTGGGCACCTAATCCAGAAAAAAAATCTAAAATATCTTATAGACCAGACATACAAAATAATACCAGCTCATATTTATTTTCTATGAAAAAAGCTAAGGATGACTTTGGCTACATTCCTAAGTTTTCAGATTTTAGATTAATGATGCAAGATTATAAGAATGATTTAGATAACAGTAAGTATCAGGAGTTGTTTAATTATGTCAAGTAATATGGTGGCAACAGGGTCACTGCCATTTAGGTTAACGAAAAGAATTTTTGATATAATATTTTCATTAATTTTATTGATACCAGTTATGCTAATTATTTTTATTTCCTTTATTTTTATCAAGATAGAAGATCGAGGACCAATATTTTATAAGGCAGAAAGAACTGGACTTTTTGGAAAACCATTTAAGATGTATAAGTTACGCTCAATGAAAGTAAATGCACCAGATATAAGGTTAGAAGATGGTTCAACATATAATGGAGATGATGACCCAAGAGTTACTAAATTTGGAAAATTCATTAGAAAAACAAGTATAGATGAACTTCCACAAATTATAAATGTTTTATTAGGTGACATGAGTTTTATAGGTCCAAGACCTGATACACCTATGTATTTGGACAAATATACGGAAGAAGAAAAAAAAATACTCACTGTTAGACCAGGAATTACAGGGTATAACCAGGCCATTAATCGAAACTCTGTTTTGACAAAAGAGAAACTAAAAAATGATATTTACTATGTTGAACATTTATCCTTATTGTTTGATATTAAGATTATTTTTTTGACTATACTAACATTATTAAAAAGGAACAATGTCAACAGAAATTTAAATATAATTGAAGATTAAAATTACTGAAAACATAATTTAAGATGGTATTAAATATGAAAAAATTAATGATTTTAGGTGCAAGTATTTTACAAATTCCTGCTATCTTGGAAGCAAAAAAAATGGGACTATATGTTATAGCAGTTGACATGAATCCTAATGCAGAAGGTTTTTCATATGCAGATAAGAAAATTGTAGTGAGCACTACAGATACAGAAAAAGTATTAGAAGAAGCTAAGAAAAATAAAATTGACGGGATTATTACGATTGCTAGTGATAGACCTATGACTACTGTAGCTAAAGTTGCAAAAGAACTAAACTTAATAGGAATAAATGAAAGTGCAGCAATAAATGCTACTAATAAGTCTAAAATGAGAGACGTTTTAAAAAAGAATAATGTTCCTATACCTATGTATTTTTCAGTATCTAATTATGATTGTTATATTAAAGCAATCAATAAAATTAGAGAAAATAATTATAGGTGTATAGTGAAGCCTGCTGATAATTCAGGAAGCAGAGGTATAAGACTAATCGATAATTATGAATCAGATAATTTAAGAAGAATATATGATTATTGTATGCATAACTCGATTTCTGGTAATATAGTTGTAGAAGAATACATGGAAGGACCAGAGGTCAGCGTTGAAACAATCTCTAAAAATGGAATTTGTAATGTTATACAGGTTACTGATAAATTAACTACTGGTGCTCCATATTTCGTGGAGATGGGTCATAGTCAGCCATCACAGTTAGACCATTCAATTGTTGAAAAAATAAAGAAAGTTGCTATTGAGGCTAATAGAGCAATTGGTATCATAGATGGACCGTCACATACTGAAATTAAAATAACAAAAGATGGGCCAAAGATAGTAGAAATTGGTGCTAGATTGGGTGGAGATAATATAACAACACATTTAGTTCCTTATTCTACAGGTGTAAATATGGTTGAAGCTTGTATTAAATTATCGATTGGTGAAGATATTAATTTAGAGAAGAACCTTAATTTAGCGGCTGCTATTAGATATATTGAATATAATAAAGGTAAAATTAAATTCATCCATGGATTAAATGAAGCAAAGAATATGTCTGGAATTAAAGATGTTACTTTAGTTCGAAAAGTTAATGAAAATCTCAATGATATAAAGTGTAGCGGAGATAGAGCAGGATTTGTAATATCGCAAGCTTCGAATCCCAAAGATGCTATATCTATTGCTGAAAGAGCAATAAGAACCATTAAATTTGAGTTTTTTTTCGAGGAGAGATGAATTGAAGGGATATGTGTTTTTATCAAATAGTCCTAAACCAACAGTACAAGAACAATTAAGTAGAACAGATGTAAAATTAACGAACGTTAGTAGACCATGCTTAAAAGCTGCTATTGACATGGGGTATACGGTATATTTTGGAATAAATAGGAGTAATCCAAATGAGCTAAAATGTGAATTGCCAGTAAAAATGTTTGATTCTCATACGTATAGGGACTTGCTAAATATTAAGGATAATATAGTAGCGTATAAGAATCTAAGTGAAGTAATAAAAAATAACAATATAAACGTAATTCATTGTAATACTCCTATCGGTGGCCTAATAGGGAGATTAGTTGGTACAAGATACAATGTTGATAAAATAATATATACAGTTCACGGATTTCATTTTTTTCAAGGGCAGTCTTTTTTAAAAAATTTAGTATTCAAATTTTCTGAAAAAATATTGGCTAGATTTACTGATGTGATTATTACTATAAATGAAGAGGATTATCAAGCAGCAAAAAATTTTAAATTAAAAAACAATGGTAAAATTTTCAAAGTACATGGAGTAGGTATTGATACAATAAGTATCAAAAACATTGATGTATCAAAAAATGAGATTAGAAAAAAATTAGGACTGAAATTTGATGATACTGTATTAATATCTGCTGGGAGACTTGAAAAGAATAAAAATTATAAAGCTGTCATAGACGCTTTATCTTTGGTTAAGGATCAAGAAAACATTAAATATTTGATATGTGGAGTTGGGCCTAGTGAGGTCGAACTTAAAAAATATGCTAAAGAAAAGGGTGTTGAAAGTAAAATAATTTTTCTTGGTTACAGGGATGATATTATAGAATTAATGAAATCATCAGATATATTTTTGCTTACATCACTAAGAGAAGGACTCCCTAGATCAGTAATGGAAGCAATGGCATGTGGACTTCCGTGTATTGTATCTGATATCAGAGGAAACAGAGACCTTATTGATGATAATTTAGGAGGATTTATAATTGATGTTAATGATAAGCATCAATTAAACGATAGAATTATGAGATTAGTTGACTCCTTAGATATGAGATTAAATATGCGAGAATATAATTTAAAAAAAATAAAAAAGTATGATTCGCTAATTGTAGAGAAAGAATTAAGATATATTTATAATTCTACTTTATAATATCAAGAAATAAAATTAGGAGATATTGTGAGTAATATAAAAAGAATATTGCATGTAATTGGTGGAATGGATAGAGGTGGTGCTGAAACTCTAATAATGAATATTTATAGGAACATAGATAGGACAAAGGTGCAATTTGATTTTGCTGTTCATACCAATAATAGGTGCCATTATGACGATGAAATACAAAGCCTGGGAGGTAAAATTTATCACCTTCCTAGATTCAAGATTTATAATATAATAGATAATAAAATTTCATGGAATAAGCTCCTAAGTAAAGGAGAGTGGCAAATTATTCATGGCCATTTAGATAGTACTGCATCCATTTATCTAAAGATTGCAAAGAAATATGGATTGATAACAATAGCACATAGCCATTCAACATCATCAGGGACTGGAGTTAAAAAAATAATCGTGGATTACCTACATAGAGATATTGTAAAATTCTCTGATTATAATTTTGCTTGCTCAACAGAGTCAGGGGAGTGGTTATTTGGTAAGAATTCTAATTTTTCAATCATTTATAATGGAATTGAAATGAAAAAGTTCATTTTTGATGAAAGTATTAGGAAGAATGTCAGAAATGAATTAAATTTGAACAATAAGTTTGTTATAGGTCATGTAGCTAATTATACTTATCCTAAAAATCACAAATTTATTATTGAATTATTTAAAATAATTGCAGAAAAAGACTCTAACGCTAATTTAGTTCTTGCTGGAAAAGGTGTAAAAGAAAATATATATGAAAGTATTAGGGGTACATTAATAGAGAATAAGATAACTTTTTTAGGTGTTAGAAATGATATCAATAGAGTATTACAAGCTTTCGATGTGTTTATACTTCCATCACTTTATGAGGGATTACCTGTTTCTTTAGTTGAAGCACAAGCGTCAGGATTACAGTGTATAGCTTCTGATCAAATTACAAAAGAGGTAAAATATACTGAAAATCTAGAATTTATCCCTATAAACAATAACGACTCTTTAAAAAAATGGGCAAATAAAATTTTGAGTTTAAAGAATATTAAACATAAAAATTTGTATGATGAATTAGTTGATAGTGAGTTCAATATTATAAAAGTTTCGAAGTCTCTGCAAAATTTTTATTTGAATTTGTGATTTTACTAAATATAAGTATATATTTTAAGGACATATTATGGATATAAAACCAAATATAGTATTTTATATAAATAACCTAGAAAAAGGTGGAGCAGAACGTGCAATATTACAATTGGCAACTGGATTTCACGAACAAAATTACAAAACGACAGTAATTACAACCTTTGAAGGTAACAATGAATATGATTTTCCTAAAAACATAAATAGGATTAATTTATTAGACAAACAAGATACTGGAAATAGGATAAAACGAAATTTTTTCCTTATTCACAAGCTAAGGAAAATACTTGAGACCCAAAACCCTGATTTTTTAATTTCATTTATGGCTGAAGCAAACTTTAGAGCTATATTGTCTTCCATAGGTTTAAAAACAAAATGTATTGTTTCAGTAAGAAATGATCCAGAAAAAGAATATGCAGGTAAATTAGGTAAGTTTGTTGGTAACTATATAATGCCTATAGCTGATGGATGTGTATTCCAAACCCATGAAGCTCAAGCTTGGTTTCCAAAAAAACTACAGAGAAAATCAAAGATAATTTATAATGCTGTTAAAGATGATTTTTTTAAGATTCAAAGAAACATTGAAGAGAATACGATAGTCACATGCGGAAGACTTGAAGAGCAAAAAAATCATAAGATGCTTATTGATGCATTTGAAATAGTTGTTAAAAAATGTAAATATGCTAAGTTATATATATATGGTGAGGGATCATTAAGAAATGAATTGCAAAACATTATCGATAAAAAGGGGCTGAGTAATAATATAAAATTATGCGGAAATTCAAATGATATACCTGGTGTTCTTAGTAGAGCTGAGATTTTTGTTTTATCTTCAGATTATGAAGGAATGCCAAATGCTCTTATGGAAGCACTAACAGCAGGAGTCCCATCTATATCAACTGACTGCCCATGTGGAGGTCCTAGAATGCTTATAAATGATGATGAAAGTGGACTCTTAGTAGAAACAGGTAGTTATATAGAATTGAGCTCTGCTATCATAGATGTTTTACAAGATAAGGAATTACAAGATAAGTATTCTAAAGAAAGTAAAAAAAATGCAAATCAGTATAAATCTACCTTTGTTTTAAACTCTTGGATAGAATATTTAGAAAGTCTAAAATTAAATGAGTAATTTATCATTAAAATATTTATAGGAGAATTATTTGAAGATATATTTTATACTTCTGTTAGTATTATTATTTAATATTTTTTTAGAAACAACATTTAAAAATATAAGAATATTTGACTACAGAATAAAATTAAGAGATATAAGTTTTATAGTGTGTTTTTTATTAATACTTTCAATTGGGATATTTAGGCATGAAGAACTTGGTGTTGATGTTATTAATTACAGAAGTTACTTTTCAAATTTATACCCTAACTTTAGTATGAAATTTTTTATTACAAATCATATTTATGATCCGGGTTATGTTCTGTTAAATAAAATTATTGCATTATTTACTGGAAATTTTAGAATATTTGAAGTTATCGTATTTTGTATAACTTTTGGTATTTTCTCAATTATTATATATAAGGATTCAAAATATCCGGCATTAAGTTTTTTGATATATTCTGGATTAGAATTTATTGGTTTCAATATGTGTATTTTACGCCAATCCATTGCATGTGTTTTATGTTTTCTAGCCTTTAGGTTTTTAGAAAAAAATAAATTGATAAAATATTTTATCTTAGTTTTATTAGCTATTTCGTTCCATAAAACAGCAATATTTTTTTATTTGACATATGTATTATCGTATAATAGAAAAAAATCGACATCTTTTAAATTAAATATTATATATATACTTTTATCTTATTTAGGATTTAGTATGTTATTACCTAAAATATATAATTTGTATAGTAATAATTACTCTAATGTGGCGGTTAGTGGTGAAGGAATTAAACTTCTATTCTTCTATGCATTTATTGTAATTTTTATAGGCGTATTATTAAAGAAAAATAAAGTTAACAGTGAAATTATGAGATATGAGTCTTCTTTTGGAGCCATTTATATACAAATGGGTGCGATATCATTTTCGTTATTTACTAGAGTTACAAATTATTTTTCAATATTATTTACTTTATCAATACCTAATATTGTATATGAGTCTAAATATAGAAGATTATACATAATTATATTTACTTTTATATTCTCAGCACTTTATATATATGGTTTATTTAATAATGGGTTGGGAGTGGTTCCATATAAATCATTTATGTAAATCGTTAGAGCTCATATAAAAATACATTCATTAAAATTATTGAGGAGAATTAGTATGAGTTATGTTTTTGAAAATGTTATAAATTATTTAATTAATCCCAAGGTTAGAATTAGGGTAAATTCTAAACTCGGAATATTGAGTGACACGGACGATGCAAAATTTTTAGTAAAGCTTTTTGATGCATCTATGGGGTATGGATTGAATTTAGATAACCCAACAACATTCAATGAAAAGTTACAATGGTTAAAACTTTATAATAGAAAACCAGAATATACTATTATGGTTGATAAGTACAAAGTGCGAGATTATATATCCGAAAAAATTGGAGATGAATATCTTATTCCACTGATTGGTGTCTGGGATAATCCTGATGATATTGATTTCGAATCTCTTCCAAACCAGTTTGTACTAAAGTGTAATCATAATTCGGGTCTTGGATTGTGTATATGTAAAGATAAATCAAAGTTGGATATAAAAAAAGTTAAAAGAAACTTGAGAAAAGGCTTAAAACAAGATTACTACTTATTAGGTAGGGAATGGCCGTATAAAGATGTCTCTAGAAAGATTATTGCTGAAAAATACATGACCGATGAAACAGGTACAAATTTGAGAGATTATAAATTTTACTGTTTTGATGGTAAAGCAAAAGTAGTTGGAATATATCAGGATAGGAATACTGATAAAGAAACAACGGGAGATTTTTTTGATATGGATTTCAATTGGTTAGATTTCACATTTAATATGCCTAATGCTAAAGTAAAACCATCTAAACCAAATCATTTTGATAAAATGAAAGAAATTGCAGAGATTTTATCTGAAGGAATACCACATGTTAGGGTGGATTTATATTTAAGCAATGATAAGATTTATTTTGGAGAATTAACATTTTTCGATGGGAGTGGCTTTGATAAAATTGAACCATTTGAATGGGATGTTAAGTTAGGTAGTTGGATAAATCTACCTGCTAAAACTCAATGATATAAGGAAATAATCCTAATGAATAGAAGAAAACTTTTAGCCTTTAACACAAGTTCATCATTAATATTTCAATTGACTACAATTATTTGTGGATTTATAGTACCTAGATTAATTCTACATACATATGGATCCGAGGTAAATGGATTAATTAATTCTATAACACAATTTCTAGCTATAATAGCATTTCTGGAGTTGGGAGTAGGAGCTGTAATTGAGTCATCTCTATACAAGCCATTGGCAGAAAAAGATCATGTTGAAATCAGCAAGATTGTAGTATCAGGTCAGAAGTTCTTTTCTAGACTAGCAAGAATTCTTTTAGTTTATGTAATTATACTTATGGGAGTATATCCACTAGTAGCTAAAAGTAACTTTGGATTCTTGTATACTGCTACTATGATTCTTGTAATAAGCATAAGTTCATTTGCTCAATATTATTTTGGAATTGTTAATAGCTTGCTCATAACTGCAAATCAAAGAGGGTATTTTTCTTTTAATATCCAAACTGTTACATTGATATTAAACACTATAGCCTGTTTTATATTAATAAAATTAGGGGCTTCTATCCATATAGTAAAGCTAACTACATCTTTAATATATCTGTTTAGACCATTTTTGCTTTCTATATATGTTAAGAAAAATTACAATATAGATTGGAGTATTAAATACTCAGGAGAGCCTATAAAACAAAAATGGAATGGAATAGCTCAACATGTTGCTGCTGTTATACTGGATGGAACAGACAGTATTATTCTTACAATGTTTATTGGACTTAGTTCAGTATCAATTTATTCCGTTTATAATATGATAACTCAAGGAATCAGAGTACTTCTCGTATCAATGGCTGGAGGAATGCAGTCATTGATGGGAGAATTACTTGCAAAAGAAGAATTTGAAAAGTTAAAGGATATTTTTGGCCGGGTTGAGTGGACAGTCCATACAGCTACAATTTTAATTTTTGGAGTTACTTTAGTATTGATTTTGCCTTTTGTCGAAATTTATACTTTAGGTATTAGGGATGCGAAATATATTCAGCCATTATTTGCTTTTTTAATGGTTATAGCGAATGCAGTAAGATGCTTAAGATTACCATACAATCTAATGATATTAGCAGCTGGTCATTATAAACAAACTCAGAATAACTATATAATCGCTGCTATTTTAAATATAGTTTTATCTATAATGCTTGTTAATACTTTAGGATTAGTTGGTGTTGCAATAGGAACATTTATTGCTATGTTATATCAAACTATTTGGATGGCATATTATAATTCTAGAAATATAATTTACTGGTCGCTGAAATTATTTATTAAACAAATGTCAGTAGATATATTAATGATTATCTTATTTATAATAGCGTATATGTTACTTAATATATATGCAGGTTCTTGGATTTCATGGATATTACAAGCAATTATAGTAACCGCTGTTGGTATTTTTATGACGTTGCTTATAAATGCGATTTTCTACAAGAGTTACATTATAAAACTAATTGAAAAAATAAAGGAAAGCATAAAGTCAATCTTGTAATATAATAGTTTTTGTAATAGGAGATTTTATGAATATAAGATTACGAAGTAACCTAAAAAATATGATATTAGAATTATATGGTAAATATAGGATTCGAAGATCAAGAAAAAATGAAATAAATAAAATATCTGATCAAAGAAGACAAAATATTTTAGGGAAGGTTCATTTAACAGAGGATCAGATTAAAAAAGTTAATGAATTATATATAAATAACTATGGAGAGAAAGTATCTTTAGATTGGCATAAATATTTCACTGCTTATACTGGAAATTTTGATGAGAATTTTTTTCCTGAGCTTTTATTTATTCCTGAATTTGAACACTTTATGAATATAAATAAGGATTATTCAAAAGCTATAGAGGATAAGAATTTATTGCCATTAATTGCTAAATCTGTAGGTATCAAGACTCCTGAAATATTATTATCATGCTGTTATGGGCTATATAGAGACAATAATTATAGTTTGTTATCTAAAATTGAATTTACTAATAAATTATCGAACTTAGGCAAAGTATTCATTAAACCGTCTGTTGATTCAGATAGTGGTAGTGATTGTTTTATTGCTAATTTTAGAAATGGGATTGATACTTTAACCAATAAGAAGGCTGAGGATGTTCTAAGCAATCTAGGTAGTAATTTTGTTATTCAAGAAGTTATATCCTGTCATGAATCTATAAAAGAAATATACCCAAAGAGTGTTAATACATTTAGAATAATAACGTATAGATGGAATAATAAAATTGAAGCTATGCCTGTTATTATGAGGATTGGTAGAGGTAATGCTAATATTGATAATGCCCATGCAGGAGGCATATTCATTGCATTAGACAATGACGGTATTTTGCATAAAACTGCTTTTACGGAGTTTTGTGATAAATTTAATGAACATCCAGATACAAAACTTATATTCGAGGGTCATAAGATAGTTGGGGTAGAGAAAGTGATTGAGGCGGCTAAACGAATGCATCAAGCATTACCACAGCTAGGATCCTATAATTGGGACTTTACAATCGATGAAGATGGTGAGCCAGTTCTAATTGAAGCAAATGTAAATGGTGGATCCATTTGGTTGATTGAAATGGCTCATGGTAAAGGAGGCTTTGGTGAAAATACAAAAGATGTCTTAAAATGGATTAGAGAAATGAAATCCCTTAAATTAGAAGATAGAAAGAATGAATTTGAAAAAATATGAAATATATATACGTTTAACAAAAGCCATCATGAAAACTAGAGTTACATGGTGGCTTTTTGAAGTAAAGTTATATTTTATAAAAATCTTTATACCACTCAGCAAATTTCCTAATACCTTCTCTAAGACTGGTATCAGGTTTAAAACCGAAATCTTCTTCTAGTGGTTTTGTATCGGCGTATGTGATAGGTACATCGCCAGGTTGCATTGGTACTAATTTTTTGTGAGATTCAAAGTCATAATCTTCTGGTAGGACTTTTGCTCTTATTAGCTCTTCTTGTAGTATTTCTACGAAGTCTAGGAGATTTTCTGGATTGTTATTTCCTATATTATATACCTTGTATGGTGGGATTGGTAATCCATCTTCACCATTTTTTCTTTCTGGTGCTTTTTGCATTACTCTTTTTACCCCTTCTACTATATCATCGATATAGGTGAAGTCTCTTTTACAATTACCGTAGTTGAATATTTTTATGGTTTCTCCATTACGGAGTTTGTTTGTAAATCCAAAATATGCCATATCTGGTCTTCCTGCTGGGCCATATACTGTGAAAAATCTTAGGCCTGTTGATGGGATATTATAAAGCTTGCTATAGGCATGGGCCATTAGTTCGTTAGATTTTTTTGTTGCTGCGTATAAGGACACAGGATTATCTACCTTATCATCTGTACTATAAGGTACTTTTTTATTTGATCCATATACAGATGATGAAGAGGCGTATACTAAGTGCTCTACTCCTTTTGCTCCATTATCGTAAGAATGGCGGCAGGCTTCAAGAATATTATAAAAACCTATCATATTTGATTGGATATAGGAGTCTGGATTTGAGATTGAATAACGTACTCCTGCTTGTGCACCTAGGTTTACAACTATATCTGGCTTATGATCTTTAAATATTTTATCAATAATAGTTTTATCTGCTAAATCTTCTTGGTAGAAGGTATAGGATGAATCATCATGAGTTCCTAAACATCTTTCAATTTTTTCTAGTCTCCACTTTTTTATGTTTACATCATAATAATCGTTCATATTATCAATTCCCACTATATTTATAGGGGATTGTGTTTTTAAAAGTTCTAAAACAAGGTTGCTGCCAATAAAGCCAGCAGACCCTGTTATAAATATTGTCTTATTTTTTAAGTCTATGTTGTTCATAATTTTCCTTATTAATCTCTTTTAAATATGTCTCTAGTATATACTTTGTCTATTACATCATCTAATTCTGAATCATACCTATTAGCTATTATTGCCTCACTAATTTTTTTGAATTTATTCATGTTATTTACTATTTTTGACCCGAAGAATGTTTCTCCATCTTTGAGGGTAGGTTCGTAGATTATTACTTCAGCTCCCTTTGCCTTTATTCTTTTCATGACACCCTGGATAGAAGATTGGCGGAAGTTGTCTGAATTAGATTTCATTGTAAGTCTATATACACCTATTATTTTATTTTCTTCTTTTTCAGGGTCCCATTTACTATTTGCTGCATAAGCTCCCGCTATTTCTAATACTTGATCAGCTATGAAGTCTTTTCTCGTACTATTTGCATCAACTATTGCTGATATCATGTTTTGTGGGACTTGGTCGAAGTTAGCTAGGAGTTGTTTTGTGTCTTTTGGTAGGCAATAGCCACCGTAGCCAAAGGATGGGTTATTGTAGTGGTCGCCTATTCTTGGGTCTAAGCAGACTCCTTTGATTATTTCTTCTGTATTTAGGCCTTTGCTTTCTGCATAGGTATCTAGTTCGTTGAAGTAGGAGACTCTTAGGGCAAGGTAAGTATTTGCAAATAGCTTGACTGCTTCTGCTTCAGTAAATCCTAAATATAGGATATCTATATCTGATTTTATTGCTCCTTCTTCTAGGAGAGTTGCAAATATTTCTGCCGCTTCTCTTGAGTCATCATCACAGGATACTATTATCCTAGATGGGTATAGATTGTCATAGAGGGCTTGGGATTCTCTTAAGAACTCTGGGCTAAATATTATATTATTTGTCTGATATTTTTCCCTTATATGCTTGGTATATCCGACTGGTATGGTAGATTTAATAATCATCATAGCATCAGAATTGACTTTTAGGACCAATTCTATTACATCCTCTACAGCTGATGTATCAAAGAAGTTCTTTTTGCTGTCGTAGTTTGTCGGAGCTGCTATTATTACAAAGTCAGCATCCTTATAGGCTGCTTCTCCATCAAGTGTGGCCACAAGGTCTAGTTCTTTTTCGGCTAGGTATCTTTCTATATAGTCATCTTGAATAGGGGATATCCTTTTATTTATCATATCTACCTTTTCAGGAATGATATCCACTGCTGTTACAGAATTGTGTTGGGCTAGTAGGGTAGCTATAGACATACCTACATAGCCTGTGCCTGCGACAGCTATTTTATATTTTTTATCTAGTGGCTTATGAGCTTGTGATTTTTTCTCTTCTATAAAAAGGTCCACAGGCTCGAAATCGAGAACTTCTGCTATAGCTAGGAGCTGGTCTATACTTGGCATATAGTCACTTGCTTCTATTCTGCTAATCATAGATCGGTTTATACCCGTCTTATCAGCCAAGTCTTGCTGGGTTATCTTTAATTTTTTTCTATTTATACTAATAGTATCTGCTAATTTATCTAGTGATAGTTTTTTCATATCTATTTCCTTTCATTTGATTATTTATATCATATTATAAGAGGACATAAAGTCAATTAAAACGTCAAAAATAATATGCTATAGATAAAATTTTAAAATAGTGTTATTTAAAATAACTTTGATTATATAACGGATTAATCACATTACATTAGTAGAATTAATTATAAAAATGGATGAATTATTGATATAAATACAAATAATCATTGAAATTTAGGTCAATTTATTATAAAATAGTAGTTAGATATAGTATTTTTTCATACTAAAATTATTATACAAAGAAATATTTACGAGGAGATTTTAATGAACGAACAAGAAATTGATTTATTGGAATTGGGTAAGCAGATTCTTAAGCATAGCTTACTTATTCTGATTCTTGCTATCCTGGCGGGAGCGGGGGCTTTTGGGCTTTCTAAGTATGTGATTAGTCCAAAGTATGAGGCTAATACTTCTATGATTGTTAGCAGCTCTAAACAGAATATTGATCAAAATAATCCGCAAGCTGATGTGGAGCTTAGTCAGATTAATGCGAATAGGGCTCTAGTTTCTACCTATTCTGAGATTGTTAAATCTAGAGGGATTGCTGATAAGGTTATTGCTAACCTTAACCTTGATATGGATTATGAGGAGTTTTCTAATAAGGTATCTATCGAGCCTGTGAAGGATACTCAGATTATTTCTGTCCAGGTTGTCGACACCATTCCTCAAAGAGCAGCAGATATTGCCAATGAGACTTCTATGATCTTTAAGGATTCTATTACTCAGATTATGAATGTGGACAATGTTCAAATCCTAGATAAGGCGACCTTGCCTGAAGAGCCATCTTCTCCAAAGGTTATGAGAAATACCGCTATTGGTGCTATGCTTGGTTTTATATTAGGTATTGGTATTGCCCTTATTATGGAGCTATCTAATACTAGGGTTAAAACTAGTGAAGAAGTGACTGAGGCATTTGATATTCCTGTGCTTGGTCTTATTCCTGATAAGCACAAGGTAAGAAAGTAGGGGGGGAGATTATGGCTAAAAAACATTCATATTACAATTCAAGTCTATATGATGAGGCTATTCGTTCTGTTAGAACTAATATCCAGTTTGCAGATATTGATCACAAAAATAAAATAATTGCTATGACTTCTTCTAAGCCTAGTGAGGGTAAGACTACTGTAGTCTATAAACTTGCCCAATCTTTTGCCGAAAATGGCGAGAGGGTTGTCCTCCTAGATTTCGACCTTAGGGCACCTAAGGTGGGGGGTGTGGCTGGTATTGATAATAACGTGGGTCTTACCAATGTTATTACAGGCAAGCTTGAGCTTGATAGAGCTCTTTATAGGGATAAGGGCCAAGAGAATCTATTCTTGCTTCTTTCAGGTCCTACACCACCTAACCCAGCTGAGATTTTGGCTTCTAACCATATCAAAGACTTGGTCAATGAATTATCCCAGTCTTTTGACTATGTATTTATAGACACACCTCCAGTAGGTCTATTTACAGATGCATCAATTGTGTCTACCTTCTGCGATGGTATGATTTTTGCAATTAAATCCAACGACACCAAAAAGGAAGAAATATCTAGAGCACTTGATAATCTAAAGAAGGTTAATGCCAAGGTTATTGGTGCTATCCTTACCTTTGCTGATGTCAAAGAATTTAATTATAAGGGATACTATTAATGATTGATACACACTGCCATATTATCTATGGCGTGGATGATGGGTCTAGATCGATTGAAGAATCGTTGAAGATGGTAGAAATATACCTGACTAATGGCTTTACAAAAACTATTGCCACAAGCCACTTCGATAGGTCTAGATATATGGTTGATCCTGACGAGATTAGAGAAAAAGCTGCCATTCTTAATGCAGAGATTGCAAAAAGAGGCATAGATTTTAAGATATATCCAGGGCATGAAATCCAGGTAGAGCCTAATACTGTCAAGCTTATAAATGATGGTAGTCTAAACAAACTTGCTGATAGCAGATATGTCCTATTGGAATTGCCCTTTATGAATAAGGCCCTATTCCTTAAGGATTTGATTTTTAATATTCAGCTGGAGGGCTTGGTTCCAATCATTGCCCATGCTGAAAGATATGCCTATGTCAAGGAAAATCCTGACTATCTCCTAGATTTCATCAAGATGGGTGCTCTAATCCAGGTCAATTACTCATCGATAGTCTCAAGTCAAAGGACCACAAGGACTTTACTTGAGAGAAATATGGTCCATTTCTTAGGGACTGATGCCCACCAATCAGAGTGGAGAAGCCCAAATATCAAGGATGAAAAAAGAGAAATAATTGATATAATTGGGGAGGATAAATTTAAAATCCTATCTCAGACTAATCCACAAAAGATTTTGGATGATGAGTATATAGGTTCAGGATACGACCAGATTAAGGAAGCTAAAAAGAAGAAAAGATCTATATTTGATTTTTGGAGAAAGAAATGAAATTAAGAAATATAATTTTAACTCTTTGTGCCCTTGCCTTGCTTGCATCATGCAGCAAAGAGGAAGAAGTATATGAGAAAAGAGATGTAAAAGTAGAGTCTGTATTTGATAATATAGAAGGCAAAGAGGAAGAAAAGCCAGCCGAAGAAGTTAAGGAAGAAAAAAAGAAAGAAGAGCCTAAGAAGGAAGAAGCTAAAAAGCCAGCTGAAAAACCTGAGCAAAACCAAGCTCAAACTAATAATAATCAGCCTAATCAGCAAACTAGGACAACAAATGTTCTAGCCAACCTAAGAGAGGGCCCAACTTCATTTGAAGAAAACTTTATTCTGTCAGTGCCAGCTGAAAGTAAAGTTGACTTCATAGAAGAAATCTACCAAGACGGAGTAGCTTGGTCCAAGGTAAGATTTAACGGCCGTGAAGGCTACATCAGATCAGACTTATTAAGATAAGACAAACTTCTCAGACCCTTGTGGTTTGGGGAGTTTTTTTCTGCTTACTTGTTTCTACCGAGCTGTATTTCCACACCCTTGTTTCGACCGAGCCTAGCGAGTGGAGAAATCTGTTGTTTTAGAAGAATTTTGGTAGAGATAGTTTTCTTCGAAAACTTTTGTTATTATAAGGTGATGGTTATATTTACCTATTGCCGATGTAGATACAGAACCCTTTATTAAAAGAACCATGAGTTCTCTCGTTTCACTCGAGAAGGTTAGTGGCGACAACTGAGTTTTCTTTCTTCCCTTGTTTCGTCCGAGCTATATTTCAACACCCTTGTTTCGACCTAGCCTGCGAGTGAAGAAATCTGTTGTTTTAGAAGAATTTTGGTAGAGATAGTTTTCTTCGAAAACTTTTATTGTTATATTAGGTGATAGCAATATAGACTTAATGCCGATGTAATTACCAAATCATCTATAAACAGAACCATGAGTTCTCTCACTACGTTCGAGAAGGGAGGTTGGTGACGTCCGAGCTTTATACCTTTCCCTTGTTTCGACCGTAGTGGAGAAACCTATTACGTATACTCAAATTTTAAGAAAAACCATGAACGACATGTTACTTATACGAAGAGTATATGTAGTTGTGCTTTGATTTAAGAAAGTAATAACGACTAGAAGTTCTAATAGACATGTCTCTGAGAGCCGACGGGCTTGTCTTAGGTCGATGAAAGCGAAGGAGATGTTTTCTTCGAAAACTTTTGTTGTTATAAGGCTATGGTTATAGTTACCTAATACCGATGTAGTTACAGAACCAAATACATAAAGAACCATGGGTTCTCTCACTGCGTTTGAGAAGGAGAGCAGTGACGATCCAGATTTTTTTATTTTACTATAATGCAACGAATTTCCCTGCCTACCCGTGTTTATACCGAGCGTAGCGAGTGGAGAAATCTTTTGTTTTGCAAAAATATTGAAATAGGTTCATTCGATGAAGTTAGAATTGACACCACGTATTAATACGTAGTATAATAAATGTGTCAGGAGGTATAAAAATGCCGATGACACAAAATGAAATGGTCAAGCTACTTAAAAAACATGGTTTTATAAAAGTAGATGGAGGTAAAGGGAGTCATGTAAAAATGACTAAGCCCGGACTTCCAAGACCTATTATCATACCACATGGTGAACTTAAAAAGGGAACTGAGCGTGGTATTTTAAAGGATGCGGGGCTTTTATAGTCCCAATTCCTAAAAAAGGAGAGGTATATTATGTTAGTTTCTTATCCTGCAATTTTTTATTATACACCAGAAGAAAGTGGTTACTTTGTTTACTTTCCAGATTTGGAAGGGGCAGGTACACAAGGTGATACTATTGAAGATGCCTTATTTATGGCGAGTGATTATCTAGGAATATTAGCAAGTGACCTTGTGGAAACACAAGGCAGACTTCCAAGCAAATCATCAATTAAGGATTTAACAATCAAAGATGAATTTCCTTTTAAAGATGATCCAGAGTTTGATGGCTACTATGATGAGGATAAGTCTTTTGTATCAATGGTATATGTAGACTTGAAGGACTATTTTGCAAGCCAGGAACTTGTGAAAAAAACCCTATCAATTCCTAAATGGTCGAACGATCTAGGAAATAAATTAAATATTAATTTTTCAAAGGTTTTAACTGATGCAATAGTAAGTGTTGCTAATGGAAAATAAGTGCTGGGTGCTATTTAAGCCCCTTTTTAGTCGACTTCAACAAGAAACTATTTGAGCGATGAATGTAATAAATAATGAGAACCGAGATTGTTGTTTTTCTTTGCCACGTCATATTTTCTTCCGCTCATATAGATACCTTCTCTTTCCCTTATTTCGACCGTAGTGGAGGAATCTGTTGTTTTAGAAGAATTATGGAAGTGGTAGTTTTCTTCGAAAACTTCTTTTGTTATAGGGTGTTGTTCATATTTACCTAATGCCGATGTAAATATAGAACTCTATATGTAAATAGCTATGAGTTCTCTCACTACGTTCGAGAAGGGAGGTTGATGACGTCCGAGCTTTCTACCTTTCCCTTGTTTCGACCGAGCTTGCGAGTGGAGAAAACTATTACGAACACTTAAATTATTAGAAATACTACGAACAAAATGTTACTTTTGCGAAGAGTATATATAGTTGTTCTTTGATTTGAATAAATAATGACAGCATAGTAATTCTAATAGACTTTTCGACTTCGCTCGAAGCAAGGGAAAGGTGGTTTTCTGCGAAAACTTCTGTCCGAATTTTAGGTGATAATTATATTTTTTTATTTTTAATGCGTATTTGCGGTAAAATCGTATTATTTCTATTGCGTATCTGTAGATAAATGGCATTTATTCTATTGCGTATTTGTGGTATAATGATATAAATTATAATGCGTATTTGTAAGATAGGTGGTTTATATGTTTAAAAGAAAGATTTATAAGGACCTTCTAGATTGGAAGGATTCTTCCAAAGGGACTACAGCTCTCTTGATTGAAGGAGCTAGGCGTGTTGGGAAATCTACTATTGCTGAAGAGTTTGCTAAGGCTGAGTATAAGTCCTATATTTTGATTGATTTTGCTTTTGCACCAGGCCACATTATTGATCTTTTTAAAGATGTTAATGATTTGGACTATTTATTTTTACAGCTGCAATTAAACTATGGTGTAGATCTCCATGAGAGAGAGTCTTTGATTATCTTTGATGAGGTTCAATTTAATCCTCTTGCTCGTCAATCTATAAAAAAGCTTGTTGCCGATGGTAGGTATGATTATATTGAGACTGGGTCACTAATTTCAATCAAGAAAAATGTTGTAGGTATTTTAATTCCTAGTGAAGAGAGGAAAATTGAGATGTTTCCTATGGACTTTGAGGAATTTTTATGGGCTACTGGTGAAGGTGTAACTAATAATATGCTTGAAAAATTCTTCACTAGCAAAAAGCCTCTTGGTGAGGATGCTAATAGGAATATGATGAGGCTTTTTAGGCTTTATATGCTTGTGGGTGGTATGCCTCAGGCTATCAAGGCTTATATTGATACTAATAATTTTAGGATGGTGGACCAAATTAAAAGGGATATAATTAATCTTTATGAGCAGGACTTTTATAAGATTGATCCAAGTGGAAAAATATCTACACTTTTTGATTCGATACCTGCTGAGTTGGCTAGGGCTTCATCTAGGTATCAAGTGTCAAGCGTTATTAAAAATTCAAGGGCTAGTGATTTGTTAGAAGAGATTTCTGAGCTTAAAGCGTCTAAAACCGTACTGATAGCCTATAATGCCAATGATCCTAGCACGGGCCTATCTAGAAATTTAAACCTTGATAAGTTTAAGATTTATTTAGCTGATACTGGGCTAATGGTTACTCTTATGTTTAAGGATAGGGATTTTACAGATAATGTCATATATAAGAAGATCCTTTCTAATAAATTGTCATCTAATTTAGGTCTGCTTTATGAAAATATTGTCGGACAAACATTCGCAGCTAAAGGATATAAGCTCTTTTACCATACTTATTATGGCAAGACTGCAAAGAGGACTTATGAGATAGATTATTTGATAACAGAGGCTAATAAGATTAGCCCTGTAGAGGTAAAATCTTCTAATTATAGGAAGCACACATCACTGGATGAATTTTCCAAAAAATATTCCAAGAATATTGTAAATAAGTATGTGATCCATAATAAAGATTTTAAGAAGGAAAAGGACATATACTACCTACCATTTTATATGGCTCAATTTTTGTAGGTGGTATTGGTTAGGAGAAGATTATGAGACCAAAAATTAAAATTACTTTAGTTGATAAGAAGGGGGATTGCCCTTGTCATAAGGGATATCAGATTGGACAAACTTGGGATTTTGATACTGATAGGGGAGAGTTTTGTTCTCTTGCTATGCATACTCTATTTCCTATGGTGGATATTCTCCGTTATGGGGGAAAACTTCCTAAGTCTAGGGCTGGGGATGTGCGTTTTGCTTGTCCTGATGCTGATGTGATTAATATTTTTAGATTAGAGAAGATTGATGGATAAAATTTTTGTTTATCTTGGTCTGATCAATATACTAGGACTTGTTTTATATATTCTTTATAAGAATCTTGGGACTGGAATTTTAAAAAATATTTTGACCTTAATTCTTTATTTGCTAGGGATTTGTGGTGGGTCCTTGGGACTTATCCTTGCGATTTTAATCTTTGATAGGAATACAGCTAAGGATGGGCTTAGTCTGAAGGTTTTTGCCTTTGCTAGCTTTGTGATTGAGCTTGTTTTGTTCTTGCTTTTTAGAAAGGATATGGCGAGTCTTTCTTTTGATTTTGTCGGATTTTTTGAGGATAAGCCTTACTTATTGATTTATTTAGGGCTTATCAATCTTATAAGCTTTTTAGCCTTTGGCTTTGACAAAAACAGGGCAAATAGAAATAAGCGGAGACTTAAAAATGGTTTCTTGCTAGGCCTATCTTTTATTGGAGGGTCTATCGGCGGTCTTATTGGTATGAAGGTTTTTAGGCATAAGACCGAGAAGGCTTATTATAAAATGGGTCTGCCTCTCATGATTTTGATGCAAGTTTTGCTATTAATACTAATTATGAACACATAATTTTCCGGTATAAAAAAATATTTCGATTTATAATTTTTTAATCTCTTGCATGAAAATGTTTAGAGATTTTTTATTTATACTTGTATAAATTTTATAGATATAGTACTATAAAAGTAACATAAGTAGTACTATAAATGTAACAAAAAAGAAGGGCTTTCTATGATAGAAGTAGAAATAGATAATAGGATCAAGGAATTTAGGAAGGAATTGGGTCTTTCTCAAAATGCCCTGGCAAAAATGGTAGGTCTTAAGCGCAGGTCTATTATGGCTTATGAAAATAATACTATAAGCCCGACCCTTGAGACAGCCTATAAGATTTGCAAGGTTTTTGATAAGGACATCAAGGAAGTATTTATTTTTAAATAGGAGAAATTATGGGATTATTATTTAATACAAATGAAGAAATAGAGGAAAAAGTAAAAGAAGCCTTTGGAGATGAGGGAGCCTATCTAGTAGCTTTTAAGCATAATTCTGCCGCTAAGGGTCTTATAAAATTGTTGTTAAGCAATTTGTATTATGTATTTGACAGCACCAGGACCTTTATCTTACATTTTGGCCCAAAGGGAATCTATGAATCAGAAATGTCAAATTCACTAAAAAAAGACTTCCTATTCATGGCCTGGAATGAGATAGAGGATATAAGCATAGACTATTCATATAAGAATATCCTTAAAATCAACCACCTAGGCAAAGTCTACCAATACGAAATCCCATATAAGGGCAAGATTTTTGTAAATAATGAAAAAAATATAGAAAAGCTTCTGGATAATGATTGGTATAGGGTTTAAAAACTTATGAAAGAGATCGAAATAATAGATTATTTCCCTGCTTATGATATAAGTTTGGCCTGGTACATAGACCCACTTACTGTGAAGATGGTTGATGGAGTCCAGAAAGCTTATGATCTGGATGACCTTATTAGGATGTATACTTATTTATCTAAGCACGGGGACTTATTTTATATAGAATATGATAATAAGCTTATTGGTGATTGTGCTATTTTTGATGATAATATGGTTGCTCTTGTTCTTGATAAGGATTATAGGGGCAAGGGTCTTGGTTCTCTTGTTTTGGAAAGTTTGATCGATTATGCTAAAGATAAGGGACTTAGATATTTAAAGGCTGAGATTTATGATTTTAATGAACCTAGTCTTAATTTATTTAGTAAATTTGGCTTTAAAGAGTGCGGAAATGAACTTTATAGGCTTGATCTATAAAATTGTGGCCCAAAGCATCATGCTTTGGGCCTTTGTCTTACTTATTTTCTTTTTCTAGTTTGAATTCCAAGAGGACTGGGTTGTGGTCGCTGTTTACGAAGCCTAGTTTTTGGCCTTCGACTTTATTTACTGTGACATTTTTGCTGACTATAAAGCCATCTATTATGCATTCGTAGGAGTCGTTTGGGTCGTATGGTTTGTGGTTGAGTCTTGAGGAGTTTGTGTTTTCATCAAAGACTGTTTTAAAATCATCTGACATATACTCATAAGGGAATGGTGATGGATGCCACATGTCTTCTGGTGTGTCTGTTTTGTGACCTTCTCTTAGTTCTTGATTAAAGTCTCCACCTACTATTACGTAGTTGCCTTTTTTGTATTCTTCTGCCATGAAGGCTAGAATTTGTTTGGTCTGGGCAAGCCTTCCATTTGAGCCTGATTCGTAGGCATCCAGGTGGGCATTTACTAGGACTAATTGCTTATCAGTTCCCTCGATTGGTAGGTAGGATGCGTTGAAGCCTCTTTTTAGGTTGGCGAGCCTTACAGGCCACTTGTGTGGGATTGGTTGTTGGTATCTAAAGGATGATTCGATTTGGTATTTGGAATTTGTATAGATTCCTGAATTTACCTCGCCCATTGGAGGGAAGGGAATTGGTACGAAATTTACCTTGTAATTGTAGGCGAAGGTTGAAATACCGTCTAATTTATTGTCGAAAAATTCGACTTCATTTATGTGATAGGTCCTCTTGGAGTCGCTATCTACTTCTTGGAGCAGACATAGGTCTGGGTCAATTTTGTTTATGGAGTCTGCTATGCCAGTTAGGGCCTTTTCTACATGTCTTTTGATATAGGAAAGACCATCTTGCCCCCATCCATAAAGAAATCTGTGTCCTTATCTAGGCCAGCATAACCTATGTTCCATGTTAGTAGCTTGTAATCGTGGTCTTGTTCTAGTTTTTGGTCTTTGCTTCCAGTTACTGCTATTTCTTCTACATCTTTTGGTTTATATTCTGTAATCATCAGATAAACTAAAAGAAGGATAAAGGCTAGTAAGATGATACCTACAAGGCCAAGTAATATTTTTATTGTTTTTTTCATAAGCACCTCTCTTTTAAAATAAGCTTATCACTTATAAAGAATTTTGTAAATAGTTATAGCTTTAAATTGTGGTAAGATAAATAGGTAAGGAGATTGTATGAAGAAAATTTTATGGGATATAGATGGTACACTTTTAAATTTTGACCTGGCAGAGACTAGGGCTATTTTTGCGTGTTTTGATATATATAGTTTGGATAAGCCAAGTGATGAAATGATTAAGACCTATAAGCTTATAAATAAGTCATATTGGGAAAGGCTTGAAAGAGGCGAGGTAAGTAGAGAACAGGTCCTTGTGGGAAGATTTGAAAATTTCTTTGCTGATTACGGTATAGATGAATCTATAGCAATCGATTTTAATAAGACCTACCAAGAAGAGCTTGGTAAGACCTATGTCTTTAATCCATATGGTAAGGAGATTATCGAAAAACTCCATGGCAAGTATGACCAATATGCTGTGACAAATGGCTCGCTTACAGCCCAAAGAGGCAAGCTTGATGGGTCAGGCCTAAATAAAATTTTTATCAAATCTTTTATTTCGGAACTTGTAGGATACGAAAAGCCTGATGAGAGATTTTTTGACTATGTATTTGACCATATAGGTTCAAGAAATCTAGATGATTATGTAATTATAGGTGATTCTCTAACATCAGATATGCTTGGAGGTATTAGGTCTAAGATTAAGACTGTTTGGTTTAATCCAAATGCTTTGGAAAATACATTGAATTTAGATATTGACTATGAGATAAGGTCTCTAAAAGAAGTAGATGTATTGATTGATAAAATATTTGCATAAATTGAATTTTAAAGATAAAAACTGTATAATCTGAACAGATAAGAAATGAGATTAGGCCTATATCTTTATTAAGGTATAGGCAAATTTGTTTAAGGAGGAGTAATGGATAAGGCTGTGCCCGACCCGGATTTTAAGATAATAGGATACTAGTATAGTGGCGATTCTTTTTGCCATTATACATAAAAGAGAAATGAGGTAAAAATGGCAGAGAGAAGATATGATGTTGATAATCTTAAAAACTTACAAGAAGAAATCAACCAAATGAACCCTGTAGATATCGCCGATAAGCTAGAGATTTTGCCAGAAAAATCTGTAGCAATTTGGATTAAGCTTTTAAACAAGGATCTCTTGGCAGATGCTTTTACAGAATTAAGACCAGAAAATAAGGATAGGATCCTATCTATTTTATCAGAAGAAAATATTAAGGACCTAATCAAAGAACTAGACGAAGATGAGCTTGTAGATACCCTCCAGGAATTACCTGCAAATATGGTTCAAAAGCTAATGACAAGCCATATCGAAGATTCCAGGAGAACTATTATTAACGAGCTATTAGGCTATCCAGAAGAATCTGTTGGTTCTATAATGACAGTTAACTTCCTATCTGTAAAATCTAGTGAATCTCCAGCTAAGGCTATGGAAAAGGTCATGAATTCTGATTTAGATGCTGAAAAGCTAGAGCAAATCTGGGTTACAGATGATTCTTTAGTACTAATAGGATTTGTATTTATAGCCGATCTTATTAGAAATAAAAAGGCGACTATCGAATCTATCACAGAGCCTATAACAGCATCAGTAAGCCCAACAGATGACCAAGAGGTAGTAGCTAAGCTATCTATCAAATATGATCTAGGAGAGGTGCCAGTTACAGATTCTGAAGGAAGACTAATCGGTATCGTACCAGCAGAAGATGTTATCGACATCGTTCACGAAGAGATGCAAGAGGACTTTGCTAACGTAACAGGTATTTCTGATCAGTCAGAAACATACCTAGACGAACCAAGCAGGACCATTGCAAAAAATAGGACAACTTGGCTAGTAATTTGTCTAATTACTGCTACAATGACAGGCTTTATTATTCAAAGGTATGAATCAATACTTGCCAAAGCTGTAGCCCTTACAGCCTATATACCAATGTTGATGGACTCCGGTGGAAACGCTGGAAGCCAGGCATCAACCACAATTATGACTCAATTATATAGTGGCGAGCTATCTGCTAAAGACTTCTTAAAAGTTATTTTTAAGGAAGCTAGGGTAGGAACACTTGTATCCCTAGTACTTGTGGCTATCAACTTTATAAGGATACTAATAGTAGATAATGTAAGCCTTGCAGTAAATTTAACAGTATCAATAACATTATTTTTAACAATAGTTCTATCAAATGTAATTGGTGGACTCTTGCCATTAATTGCTGATAAGCTAAAAATAGATCCAACCGTAATGGCTGGACCACTTATAACAACAATCGTAGATACAGGTGTACTTTTAATTTATTTTGAAGTAGCATCAGTGCTTTTGGGTTTATAAACAATTACCGTATACTTATTAATGAGTATGCGGTTTTTTATTTGTATTATTGATATTTCAATATTTACGATGAGGGATAACTTATAATAATTAAGTATTATAAATAAATATAATAAATTTATTTGACAAATAATAAAAGGGGTTATATAATATGAACTATCAAATACAAAAGCGTTGATGTGGAAGAGTAATTAGGATAGTCTTCAAGAGAGCTAGTGGTTGGTGCGAACTAGCAGGATGAAACTAACGAAAATCACCACTGAGCTTTCTTGCCGAAAAGTAGGTAAGTGCGGGAGCTCCCGTTACAGAGCTATTCATTAAATGAAACTAAGTGCATCATTAGATGAAAAAGAGTGGTACCGCGGAGTGTAAAAATTTGTTTATTACCCTTCGTCTCTTTAACCAGTAGGGATAAAGAGACGGAGGTTTTTTTATTCCAAAAATAATGGAGGAAATTATGAATTTAAGAAAAAAATTTGCAGTTGGAATGTTACTAGCAGGATTATTTTTATCAGCCTGCGGCAATGAAGGTGGAAACGAAAGCAAAAAGGCAGATGGAGCAAATAAGCAAGAAGCAAGCGAAACTATAAAGCTTGGCAACTCAGCCCCTTTAACAGGCCCTCTATCAATCTATGGTCAAACTACTAATAATGGTATAAAACTTGCCCTAGAAGAAGTAAACGCAAATGGCGGTATACTCGGAAAAAAAGTTGACTGGGTAGAATATGATGATAAGGGAGAGATAACAGATGCTGTTACTAACTACAACAAACTTATGGAAGATAAGGTAGATGCAATCTTTGGTGGAGTTCCATCTAAACCAGCCTTAGCCATAGCAGAATCTTCTGTTAATGATGGAGTATTATATATCACTCCAACAGCGACTCAAGCAAACATAACAGAAGGTAAGCCAAATGTATTTAGGACATGCTTTACAGATCCTTTCCAAGGTGAGGTACTAGCAAACTTCTCAAAAGAAAAGTTAAATGCTAAAAAGGTTGCAATACTACGTAATCAATCATCAGATTTCTCAATGGGAGTTGCTGATGTATTTGAGAAAAAGGCTAAAGAATTAGGCATGGAAGTAGTAGCAGATGAATCATATGGAGATAGCGACACAGACTTTAAGGCTCAGCTTACAAATGTAAGAGGCCAAAACCCAGATGTCCTATTCATACCTGATTATTATGAAAAGGTAGCTTTAATAGCTCCTCAAGTAAAGGAAGCTGGCATTGAAGCTACTCTAGTTGGCGCTGATGGCTGGGATACAGTCCTATCAGTAATGGATGAATCAAGCTTTTCATCATTAGATAATTCATACTTCTCAAACCAATTTACCCTAGAAGACCCATCTGAAGAAGTACAAACATTCTTAAAGAACTATAAAGAAAAATTTGGTGAAATCCCATCAACATTTGCAGCAGAAGGCTATGACACAGTTTACCTATATAAACAAGCCGTAGAAGCAGCAGGAACAACAGAATGGGCTAAGGTAATAGAAGCCCTAAAGAAAGTAGAATTTAAGGGTGTTACAGGATCATTTACCTATGATGAAAACAACAACCCAGTAAAAACTGCTAAGATGATAAGAATAGAAAATGGTGAGTACAAATTCGATAGTGATGCAGGTACTAATAAATAATTATTTGTAAAAATTCATCGAGAATAAAAAGTGAATATTAGCTTTTGCTGGAAAATAATTAATAAGAGACTGAAAAATATAGCAATCGGCGGTAGCATATAATTAAATATCCAAATAAATCTATTTTTATTAAGAAAATATTTGACAAGTAGGTTTTAGGATATATAATATGTAAATATAAATGCTAAGAAATGGAATATTATAAGATAACCTATCTTAAAAGAGAGATATTGGCTGGTGTGAAATATCAAGATGGGCCTTAGAACTAGCCATGAAGCAGCGCATTGAAAGATTAGTAGGTGTAGCCGGGAACTCCCGTTACAGAGTTATTCATTATATGATCAGAGTGCATCGTTTGATGAAGAAGAGTGGTACCGCGGAGCAGGTTAAATTTAGACTAACAAACCCTTCGTCTCTTCTACCATATGGTAGGAAAGACGGAGGTTTTTTTCTACCAAAAATAATTAGGAGGAAAAATGAACAAGAAAATTATAACCATGATTGCTATAGCAGGAGCAATATTTACAGGATGTGGAAGCGGAACAAATAATAAAAATGTAGCTGATGAGAATACTATAAAAATCGGCTCAACTTTCCCACTAACAGGTCAATACTCCAACTATGGTGTATCAACTGTAAATGGAATTAAGATGGCCGTTGAAGAAATAAATTCCAACGGCGGAATAGATGGTAAAAAGATTAGCCTAGAATCATTGGATGATAAGGGAGAGTTAACAGATTCTGTTACTAGTTATAGAAAGCTTGTAGAAAATGGAGCGGCAGCTGTAATTGGTACAAATACCTCAAGCCCATCACAAGCGATAGCAGAAGCAAGTCAAGCTGATGGCATACCAGTTATTACCCCAACAGGTACTGAAGAATCAATAACCGTAGGAAAGCCAAATGTCTTTAGGACATGTTTTACAAACCCTTATCAAGGTGATTTATTAGCAATTTATGCAAAAGATAGCTTAAAGGCAAAGACGGCTGCAATCTTAGAAAATACTGCAAGTGATTATTCAACAGGTATAGCTGATGCCTTTGAAAAGAAGGCAGAAGAGCTAGGTATTGAAATAGTTGCCAAGGAATCATATGGGGAAAATGACACAGACTTTAAGGCTCAACTTACAACTATAGCTGGTAAAAATCCTGACGTATTGTTATTGCCAGAATATTATGAGAAATTATCACTTATTACACCACAAGCAAGAAATGCAAATATCAATGCAGCCTTCTTGGGTGGAGATGGCTGGGATGGAATCTTAAAGACAATGGACCCATCAAGCTATGATGTAATTGAAAATTCTTTCTTTACCAATCACTTTAGTATTGAAGATACTGATCCAAAGGTTCAAGAATTTATAAGTAAATACAAGGAAACTTATGGAGAAGATCCTACTGCATTTTCAGCCCTAGGCTATGACACAGTTTATATAATAAAACAAGGTTTTGAAGCAGCCCAGTCTGATTCAAACGAAGATAGATGCGCTGCAATAAAGGGTTTAAATTTTAAAGGCATAACAGGTTCTTTCACCTTTGATGAAAATAACAATCCTAAAAAGGCAGCATCAATTATGAAGATAGAAAAAGGGGAATACAAGTTTGATTCAATTGTTAACCCTAGATAGAAAGAGGAGAGATTAATGGATTTTATTACCCAATTATTTAACGGGCTACAACTAGGCTCTATATATGCCCTTGTAGCCCTAGGGTATACGATGGTTTATGGTATAGCCAAACTTATCAACTTCGCCCACGGCGATATCATAATGGTGGGTGGATATACTGTATTTCTTGCCATCCAATTACCTTTATTTAAGGCAGGCTTGCCACTATGGCTTGCTATAGTACCTGCCATATTAGTATGTACGATACTTGGCGTAGTTATAGAAAGAGTAGCCTATAAGCCACTTAGGAATTCTTCAAGAATTTCCTTACTTATAACTACCATAGGTGTGTCCCTATTTTTACAAAACTTATTTGTAAAGATATTTACATCAAGTGCAAAACCTATACCAGGGCTTTTCCCTCAAAAGTCTCTAAACTTTGGAGGAGTTCACCTATCACTTGCTACAATAGTTACAATCGTATCAACAATTATACTAACATATTTATTGAACTTATTTGTAAATAAAACAAAACACGGTAAATCAATGCTAGCTGTAAGTGAAGACTACGGCGCAGCAGAGCTTGTTGGCATAAATGTAAATAAGGTTATGACAATGACCTTTGCTATAGGATCAGCCCTTGCAGGTGTAGCTTCAGTTTTATATGTAGCTAGCTATCCACAAATCCAACCCTTCATGGGATCTATGCTTGGTATTAAGGCCTTTACAGCAGCGGTCCTAGGAGGAATTGGAAGCATACCAGGGGCTGTTATAGGCGGTTTAATCCTAGGTATAATAGAAGTTTTAACCAGAGCTTACCTATCAAGTGCTTATGCAGATGCCATAGTATTTGTAGTGTTGATTATAGTTTTACTAGTAGCTCCAAATGGCTTATTTGGCAAACTAGAGAAAGAAAAGGTGTGATATGTCCAAGAATAGAAAGAAAACTTATCTTATCACAACAGCATTAGTAGTATTATTTTTTGTAATAATCCAAAGTCTAATTGGACTTAATCTTTTAAATAGATATTGGCAAAATATCCTTGTACTAATTTGTATAAATATAATAATGGCAACAAGTCTTAACCTAACTGTAGGTGTCTTAGGACAAATTAACCTAGGCCACGCTGGCTTTATGGCAATTGGTGCATATTCAGCAGCTTTATTTCTTAAAAGCGGCCTAGTAGGTGGATTTTTAGGCTTTATACTTTCTCTTATAATAGCAGGAGTGGTTGCAGCTATATTTGGTGTTTTAATCGGACTTCCTGTTTTAAGGTTAACCGGTGATTATCTAGCCATAGTAACTCTAGCCTTTGGGGAAATTATAAGAGTTTTAATCGAGAACCTAGCTTTTACAGGTGGTGCCCAAGGTCTTGCAGGAATTCCAACAACCAATGATTTCGGCAAATTTTATTTTGTAGCAGCCTTCCTTGTGGCTATGATCTTTACCTATGCTTCTTGCCGTCATGGTAGGGCTGTCTTATCAATAAGAGATAATGAATTGGCAGCCCAAGCTTGCGGTATCAATATCACAAAGTATAAGACCTTTGCCTTTGCCCTATCCGCAGTTTTTGCAGGTATAGCAGGTGCCCTTTATGCTCAAAGCTTTGGGGTATTGGCAGCGAATATATTTAACTACAACAAGTCATTTGACTATCTAGTAATGGTAGTTTTAGGTGGTATGGGATCTATGACAGGTGCAATCTTCTCATCAATTGGCCTAACAATTCTTCCGGAAATATTAAGATCACTTGCTGAATGGAGAATGGTAATCTATGCTCTAATCCTTATAGCTGTTATGATTTATAGACCTCAAGGTCTTTTAGGAAGAAAAGAATTTTCAATAAGAAATCTATTAAAGATAGATAAGTATAAGAAAGGAGATGTTGAAGTTGAACAGTAAAGAAATAATACATGATAATGTGCTTGAAGTAAAAGACCTCAGCATTTCCTTTGGAGGACTTAAGGCAGTATCTGATGTAACTTTTAACCTAAAAAAGAGTGAGCTCTTAGGCCTAATCGGCCCCAACGGAGCTGGTAAAACTACTCTTTTTAATATGTTATCAGGAGTATATACCCCAACAAGCGGTGAGATTTTATTAGATGGGGAGATGACCAATGGTATTTCTCCAGATAAGCTTTCAAAGATGGGTGTAGCAAGGACTTTCCAAAATATAAGACTATTTGATAACCTAACAGTACTAGATAATGTTAAACTTGCCATGAACCAATACATGGACTATGGAGTTCTTAGTGGTATGCTAAGATTTCCTAGCTTCTGGAAGGAAGAAAATGAAGCGACAGAGACAGCTAAGGAAATCTTAAGCCTCTTCAATCTAGAAAAATATTTCAGGGCCTTTGCAGGAAGTCTTCCATATGGTGCCCAAAGAAAGCTCGAAATAGCAAGGGCTATGGCAACAAGACCTAAGCTTCTTCTACTAGATGAGCCAGCAGCAGGTATGAATGAGTCTGAAACTCAAGATCTTATGGATTCTATAAGGGTCATAAGAGAAAAAACCGGAGTTTCAATCCTATTGATAGAGCATGATATGAACCTGGTTTTAGGTATATCAGAACGACTTATTGTTCTAAATTATGGAGAAATCCTTGCTCAAGGTGATCCTAAAGAAGTAATCTCAAATGAAGAAGTAGTAAGGGCCTATCTTGGCAACTAGAAAGAGGAAATATGAGTATATTAAGAGTTGAAAATTTAAGTGTATATTATGGAAATATCAGGGCTCTTAAGGGTATCAGCCTTAAAGTAGAAGAAGGCGAAGTGGTTTCCTTAATTGGTGCCAATGGTGCAGGCAAAACTACAACCCTTCAGACTATTTCAGGTCTTTTGGATGCCAAAGAGGGTGATATTTTCTTTAATGAAAAGTCAATCAAAAAGGAAAAATCTTTCCAAATTACAAGAGAAGGCATTGCACAAGTACCTGAAGGAAGACGTGTATTTGCAGGTCTTTCTGTAGAGGATAATTTAAAACTTGGAACAATAGCTGTGGATAGGTCTGATGAGGAAAATCAAAAAGAACTTAAAAAAATTTACGAGCTTTTCCCAGTTTTAGAGGAAAGAAAAAATCAAAAAGCAGGAACTCTCTCAGGTGGTGAGCAGCAAATGCTAGCTATGGGTAGGGCTCTACTTACTAACCCTAAGGTGCTACTTTTAGATGAGCCTTCAATGGGTCTATCGCCTCTATTTGTAGATAAGATATTTGATACGATTAGGATTTTAAAAGAAGAAGGCAGGACAATCCTACTTGTAGAACAAAATGCAAATCTTGCCCTTGATATAGCCGACAGGGCCTATGTTCTTGAGACAGGAAAGATTGTAAAAGAAGGTAAGGCGAGTGATCTAAAGGCAGATCCAGATGTAAAGGCAGCCTACCTAGGTATATAAAAATAAATCCCAAGACTTTAGGAAGATCCTAAGGTACTTGGGAATTTTTTATTAATAGTTTTTAGCTAAATTATATAGAGTCTTGACATGGACACCTGTTGCTCCTGTTTCATTTATACCTTGTGGAGCTGATAGGTAGGCAGTTCCTGCTATATCAAGGTGTACCCATGGGACTTCTTCGATGAAGTTTTCGATAAATTGGCCAGCTGTTATAGATCCTGCCATTCTGCCACCAGAGTTTTTGACATCGCCATTTTCGCTATTATTATAGGTCTTAAAGAATGGGTCATTTGGAAGTTGCCAAATTTTTTCATCAGAATCTTCGCTTGCTTTTTTAACCTTAGCAAAGGCAGCATCATCATTTGTAACAGCACCTGTATAGGTTTCACCAAGAGCCACTAGGACTGCACCTGTAAGGGTTGCAAGGTCAACTAATAGGCTTGGTTTATATTCTGTAGCTGCGTAATTTACAGCATCTGCGAGGGTAATCCTTCCCTCAGCATCTGTATTATCTACATCTATTGTCATGCCATTTCTTGCTTTGATTATGTCACCTGGCTTATAAGCCCTGCCTGATATTAGGTTTTCGCAGGCTGCAACAATAGCTACAACATTGACTTTAAGCTTATTTGAAGCAATTGCCTTCATTGCACCGATAACTGTACCTGATCCACCCATATCTGAGTTCATAGTCTTCATACCAGCAGATGTTTTAATAGAGTAACCGCCTGCATCATAGGTTAGACCCTTACCAACTAAGGCTAGAGGCTCATTGTCTCCCTTTAGGTATTCCATAACTATAAATTTAGGTTCCTTATCAGATCCCTTAGCTACTTCATAAAAAGCAGTAAGGCCCATATCAAGAATTTCATCCTTGCCATAGATTTTTACATCAACGCCAAGGTCTGATAAATTATCATGGGCAGCTTGGGCTAAAGTTTCTGGGTAGATGTCATTTGACCTTAGATTCACAAGATCTCTTGCTAAAAATTGACCTTCTAAAACATTTGAAAGCTCTTCTAGGTCAGCTTTATATGGTGAAAGGCTTTCATCAAAGTTAATTTCAGAAAGTTTTTGACAAGCTTTTTCGCTCTTGTAGTGGTCAAACTTATATGAAGCCACTATAGAGGCTTCTACTATTGCTAGGCAAAAGTCCTTATCATCAAGGTCTGTATTATTTGCTGAAAATGAAATAGTAGAAATATCCTTATCAGCTAAAAATCTTATAAGTTTAGCGACAGCTTCTTTTAGGACATCCTTAGTAAAGTCTTCCTTTTTGCCAAGTCCTAGTAGGATTTCCCCTTCAGCTTCTACTGGTAATATTTCACCACTTTTAGCCTTAAAAAAATTATGCTTATTATCTTCTTCGAATATAAAATTGATTTTGTTTTCTTTTTGATCATTAAAATTAAAGTTCATAGATCCTCCTTGCTTTTATTTTACTAATTATAAAAATATCTTCACTATAAAAGACTTATTAATAGAAAGTGATATAATTAATTAAAGGAGCTTTTATGAAAAGTAGTGAAGATGATTATATAAAATTAAGGGACGGAACCCACATTTTTTATAAGGAGTATGGCCAGGGTGAAAATCTTTTTCTCCTTCATGGCAATGATGGGGATATGACTTATTTTGAATATCAGATAGGATTTCTATCTAAGTATTTTCATCTTATTTTGATAGATTTTAGGGATCATGGATTTTCTGATAATAATAAGGATAAGCTCAGTTTTGAAATTATGGCTAATGACCTAAAGGAAGTCTACCAGGCTTTGGGCCTTAATAAGGCCCACGTCTTAGGTTTTTCTGATGGGGCAAATCTTGCCCTTGTATTTCATAAGCTTTATGGAGAAATGATTGATAAACTCATTCTTAATGCTCCAAATGCGAGATTTGATGGGATTACACCTTTTGCAAAGGTCCTTATGATTTTAGAAAATATAGTCTGGACTATTTTGCCATTTTTTAAAAAGAATAAAAGGGTAGCAAGACTTCTGCTAGGAGATCTTAAGCTTGAAAAGTCGGACCTTAGAGATATTGACAATCCAACTATGATTATTGTTGGGTCTAATGATTTGATAAGGCTATCTCACATAAGAGGTATTGCCCAAAACATTAGAGACTGCAAGCTTTATATTATAAAAAACCAGGGTCACAGATTAGCAAGGAAGGCCCCTGAGATTTTTAACAGGCTTGTTTTAGATTTTTTGAAAGGAGATTAGATGAAGTTAATTAAAAAATATAAGGGAAAATTTATACATTTTATATTTTTGTTTCTTGTCTTGATGGCTATATATTATTTAGCCAAGACTGCTACAGGTTTTAAAACGAGTCTCATTCTTGGTATATTTTTGCTAGTGGGTATTATTTATGTCTTTATAAGATTTAAGGATATTTTGATTTCACTGAGAAATAATTATGGTGAACTTGCCCTAAAGCTTGCTAGAGAATACATACAAAGAATTAATTCGATTTTTATTGGATTTTATGGTCTCGGCTTTCTTTTGAGTGTGAATGTGAGTGATAATTTAAATTATTTTCCCTTTAATGAATTTTCTTTTATGACAATTGTCCTTGTTAGGGCTCTGCTTGAATTTGTATTAGGCTTTGTCTTTTTAATCCTAGCAAGATTAGCCTTTGATAGACAAAAGAAATTTTTAAAGATACTTTATCCACTTTTGGCTTTCACTGGATTTTATCTAATTCTAATAGGGGATACTGTCTTTACCTTGGTTCCTCTTTTCTTGATAGGCTTTATTTCTTATCTAACAAGAGAGGCCCTAATAAAGGATGCTTTTGTATTTAGTGTAGAAGAGATAATCATAGATTCGATTTTTGCAGGCTTTTGGGCTTTTATATACCTTAAAAATATAGCCTCAGATCAGCCTCTAGAGAATTATCCTTTCTTAAATAAAATTTTGATTTTTTCAATATTGATAGGTGCTGTTTTATTATGTCTAAAACTTATTCTTCTTTATATGAAAAAGGATGTTTTAATAAGTGATGAACCAGACATAGGAGAATTTAGGGACTTTGTTCAAAAAAATACTCCGACAGGATCAACTACAGCTGGTCTTGGCTTTTTGAATGATAAGTATATATATTATTACACTAATGAAAATGACGAAAAGCTCATGGCATTTTTATATCAAATAGTAAATAACAAGATTATTGTCATGGGTGAGCCCTTTGGTGATAGGGCATACTTGGATGAGGCTCTGTCAGATTTTATAGAAAGATCCTATATCAAATCACTAAATCCAGTCTTTTATGAAGTGGGTGAGAAATTTACCCTTAATTTGCACGATTATGGGTTTGATTTTATGAAATTTGGTGAAAATGCCCTTATTGACCTCCGTGAATTTTCTTTAGCAGGGAGGAAAAAATCCTCTCTTAGAAATATCCTAAATAGGTTTGAAAAGGATGGTTATAAATTTGATATCTTAGATCCCCCTTATAATGATGACCTCATTGACAGGCTTGAAATTATTTCAGATAAGTGGCTTAAGGGAAGGGAAGAGAAGGGATTTTCCCTAGGATTTTTTGATAGGGATTATTTAAATGAGTCAAGGCTTGGTCTTGTTTATGATAAGGAAGGTGATGTTACTGCCTTTACTAATATTATGCCAAACTATGACCCGGATGTAATGACCATCGATCTTATGAGGTATGACACAGATATGAATATAAATTCTATGATGGATTATCTATTTTTAAATCTTTTCTTAAAGGCCCAGGATGAGGGAATGAAATATTTTAACCTAGGTATGGCACCTCTATCCAATGTTGGTAAGTACAAGTCAGCTTATTTGAGCGAGAGGGTTGCAGCTTTTATTTATGGTCACGCCGATAGCATCTATCCATTTAAAGGGCTTAGAAATTATAAATCAAAGTATGCGAGCTTATGGGAGCCAAGGTACACCTGCTTTGGCAAGGGCAATCTGATTCTATCATCACTTCTTGCAGTCTTCCTGGCTGATAAGAAGCACAACAAGGATGTATAGATGTATGTATACCTAATTGAAGTTAATTTTATAATAATGATGCCTTTTCTCTTAAGGATAAGAGAAGGACTGTGAGGTCAATTTTAGATTATGCTAGAAAAAATTTAAATATTTCTGCAGCAGAAATTTCTGACCTAGATATCCTTAACAAGGCCCATTTGGCCTTTGTAACTATAAGCAATTCAAATAGGGTCGCTAGAAAAATTATTGATGATTTGATAAATAGGATCGAATCTACCTATCCTGTAGAAATTTTAGAGAAAAATATAGAAAGATTAGCCTAAATTTTGGGTATATTTTAAGTGAAAGAAAGGAAGTTATTATGAATTTTTATAAAAAATCACAAGACATAAAAGACTATTTAATAGAAATTAGGAGAAAGCTTCACGAAAATCCTGAAATTGGCTTTGAGATGACTAATACTGTCAAACTTGTCACAGATGAACTTGATAAGATGGGAATTGATTATACAAAACCAATAGAATCAGGAGTCCTTGCAACGATTGGTAAGGGGGATAGGTGCATACTATTAAGGGCTGATATGGATGCCCTTCCTATTAAAGAAGAAGCTGATGTAGTTTGCAAGAGCACAAATGAAAATGGTCACTTGTGTGGCCACGATTTCCATACAGCTATGCTCTTAGGAACAGCAAAGCTACTTAAGGAAAATGAAGACAAGATAAATGGAGTAGTTAAACTAATGTTCCAACCAGCAGAAGAGCTTCTTGCTGGCAGTCAGAAGATGATAGATGCAGGAATACTTGAAAATCCAAAGGTAGAGAAGGCTATGATGGTTCATATGGATACAACTCTTGCACCTGGACTTTATATCAAAAAAGGTGAGATGGCTACATCCAATAACAACTTTAGGATAGAGGTAGAAGGCTACGGAGCCCATGGAGCTATGCCTGAAAAAGGGGTAGACGCAGCCTTTATTGCAGCACAAATTGTAAATGCTCTTCAAGTTTTGGTATCTAGAGAAATATCCTTTAGGGAGGGCGCTGTTCTTACTACAGGCCACATTAGTGCGGGCAATGCTCCAAATATTATCCCAGATAAGGCTATTATTGAAGGCACTACAAGAACCTATTCACAAAAAAGTAAGGAACATATCAAGACTAGGATTCCTGAAATTGCTGATCATATTGCAAAAGCCTTTAGGGGTAAGGCAAGTTTTGAAATACTATCAGATGTACCTGCTATAATAAATGATGATCAAATGGTAGATGATATAGTAGAAGTCTTAAAGGAAATAAAAAAGGAAAATCCAGATTTTAATTATTCTGACAAAGCTGAAGCAGTTACAGCTTCAGATGATTTTGCAAATGTAGCAAAAAATGTGCCAGCTGTTATGATGATGGTAGGTTGTAAGGTAGATGATCAAACAGTTTATCCACTTCACAATGCCAAGGCCAAATTTAATGAAGATGCCATAATCTATGGGCCAACCCTTATGGCAAGTGTTGTTATGAAATATTTGGGAGGAAATAAATGAAAATAATTTGTTATAATAGGTGTTCTACATGCAAGGGCATACTAAAGATGCTTGATGAGAAAAATGTAGAATATGATTTAAGAGATATTAAAGAAGATAATCCGACTAGGGATGAACTTAAAAAGTGGCATGAGGCTACAGACTATGATATCAAGAGATTTTTCAATACTTCAGGCCAAATCTATAGGCAGATGAATCTAAAGGATAAGCTTAAAGAGATGAGTCTTGATGAGAAATATGATCTTTTGGCAACTGATGGCATGCTTGTCAAAAGACCAATTCTTTTTAAGGATGATGGAGAAATTTTAGTTGGTCCTGATGTTAAAAAATATGTAGAAAGCCTATAAGTTGATTGATTATTTTGTGAATTGATGTATCATATTAACAAAATAAAGGAATTAATATGAGAAATAAATTAAAATTATCAGAAAATTTATTGATTGGTTCCTTACTTTTTGGCTTATTTTTTGGGGCGGGAAACTTGATTTTCCCCCTAGAAATAGGTCAGAGGTCGGGAGCTAATTTATTTCCAGTAACAATTGGATTTTTGGCATCAGCTGTAAGCTTGCCAATATTAGCAGTAGTAGCAACAGCTGCAAGTGATAGTGAGAGCTTGTTTGACCTATCAAAGGGAGCGGGCAAGAAGTTTGCTTATTTTTTTACCACTCTTTTATACCTAGCCATAGGTCCTGGCTTTGCTATACCAAGAACAGCAACCACCTCCTATGAGGTAATATTTGAAGGCTTTAAGAATTTTTATAATCCTGTCGGTCTTTTTATATTTTCTGTGGTATTTTTCTTGGCAGTCTTGTTCTTTTCAATTAAAAAGGCAAGCCTAATCGATACCATAGGTAAGTATATGACTCCAATATTTTTAATCTTATTGTCCCTTTTATTGGTCCTTTCAATATTTAAACCAATGGGTCCTATTGGGGCTAAAGGAGCTGCTCCAAAGTACTTAGTATCACCTTTTGCTGTAGGTTTTGTAGATGGTTATAATACCTTAGATGCACCAGCAGGCCTTGCTTTTGCGATTATAATAATTTCAAATATAAAAAACTTGGGAGTAAGTGACAAGAAATCTATGGCCTTTGAAACCTTTAAATCTGGCATAGTTTGTCTAATAGCTATGTCTATAATATACTCAGGCCTTGCCTTTATGGGGGCAGGAAGTGCAAATATTATGGATGATTTTGAAAATGGAGCTGTAATTTTAGCAAAAATTTCCAGTCATTATCTTGGAGGGCTTGGTCACTTGATTTTGTCAGTTATAGTATTTATAGCTTGCCTAAAGACAGCTATTGGTCTTGTATCAGCCTGTTCTGAGATGTTCGAAGATATGTTTAAGATAAATATTTCTTATAAACAGTATTGTTATATCTTTACTGGCTTATCATTTTTGGTAGCAAATCTTGGCTTAAAACAGATAATATCCTTATCTGTACCAGTCTTGATGTTTATCTATCCTATATCAATTGTCCTAATTCTCCTATCAATCTTATCAATTTATATGGGTAAGAGAAAGAGAGTTTACCAAATTACTTTAGGCGTAACAAGCTTATTTGCCCTACTTGACTTTATAAAAGCTTTGCCTGATCCTATAAAAAACATAGGATTATTAGATTCTATTTTGACTTTTGGAGAAAATACTCTTCCAGGATTTAAAATAGGTTTTGCTTGGATAATACCAGCTCTGCTTGCTTTTGTAATTTCATATTTAATTGATAGAAAATATATAAGAAATTGAATTTAAATTATTTGAAAGTATGATATTATTTATATTATGAGAGGAATTATATGAGTGATTTTATACTGAGTGCGACATCTACTGTTGACATAAATAAAGAAATTTTAGATAGGGAAGATATCAGATGGATCGCCTTTAATTATGAAATAGATGGTAAAAATTATAAGGAAGACTTTGGCGAAAGTATTTCCTTTAATGACTTCTATGAAGCAATGAAGGATGGTGCAATGACAAAGACCAGTCAGATAACCTACTCATCTTACATAGAATATTTTGAAAATCTTTTAAAAGAAGATAAGGACATACTTCATTTGACCCTGTCTTCTGGTATTACCGGCGAATATAACCAGGCCCTAATGGCTGTTGATATGCTAAAGGAGAAGTATCCTGAAAGGAAAATCTATGTAGTAGATTCTCTCACTGCCACAGCTTGTCAAGGACTTCTGGTCTTATATTTAAATGACCTTAGAAAATCAGGTTTGTCCATTGAAGAAGTCTATGAGCTTGCCAAAGAAAAAAGAGAATATGTGCACGGCTGGTTTTTTACAAGTGATTTAACCTACCTTGTTAGGGGTGGTAGACTTTCAAAGGCAGCGGGTTCTTTTGGAAATTTATTAAATATTTGTCCACTTATAGAAGTAAACCTTGAAGGAAAGCTACTAGTAAGGGATAAGATAAGAACTAAGAAAAAGGCCACTAAGGCACTTATAGGGCAAATCAAAAACCATATCGCGAAGGACTCATCCTTACCTAAGGAAATCTTCATAGTTCATACCCATTTACATGAGGATGCGGAAGAGTTAAGAGAGACCTTAAGTGAAAAATTTGAAGGCTATGATATAAAGATATACGAAATTGGAACAACAATAGGATCTCACCTAGGACCTGGCACCTTGGGTGCAAGTTTTTGGGGAGATAGGAAAGAAATATAAATTCTAGCGGGCAAGTCTTTGCTAGAATTTTTTATTGAGGAGATATATGAGATTAAGACATAAAGCAAATGCTATACCAAGAATGCAGGAAAGTAAATACATAATATTTGACCCAGAAAACCATAAGGGTAAGTGGAAAGAACTTTTTAGAGATGACAAGCCAATAGCTCTCGAGATAGGAGCAGGCAGAGGTGATTTTATTGTTGGCAAGGCAAGTGCTAACTCTGACTATAATTATCTAGCTCTTGAGATGAATACAAATGCCTTTGTAGTTGCCTGTAGAAAGATAGAAAATGAAGAGCTTACCAATGTTTATGGAATAGTGGGCAAAGCGGAAAATTTACTAGATATGTTTGAAGAAGGTGAACTAGCAAAGATTTATCTAAACTTTTCAACACCTTGGCCAAAAACACGTCACCATAAGAGGAGACTCTCTCATTCCAATTTTTTAAAACTATATAAGAAAATATGCAAGGAAAAGGGAGAAATTGAACTTAAAACTGATAATGAAGCCTTTTTTGATGATTCCATATCCTATATGGAGGAATATGGAATGGAAGTGATTGAAACAGATAGGGATTTAGATGAAAATAAATCCATAGTCAGCGAATACGAGAGGAAGTTTAGAAATAAAAACATGCCTATTTATTATCTTAAGGCTAGCTTTAAATAATTTGATTTTTTTAAACTTAAGGTATAATTTTTTAAAAGGATAATTTAAGGAGATTAGATGACAAGTTCAAAAAATAAATTAAGAAAATTTAAAAACAATAGACTAGTTTACGGATTTTTAGGTGTCCTAATCCTTGTCTTTGCAGCCTATTTTTTTGGCATGAAGGCAAATATCAAGAATGAAACAAAGGTTTCATCAGATCTTATAAAGAACCAAATTCTTTCAGTAAAAGAGCTTACTACACTTAAATATAAGTATACAAATGTAGGAGCTTTTGAAAATCAAACAGAGTTCTACGGTATGAAAATACCTTTAACTGAAAAGAAATTTATCATCTCTTACGATGGGGAGGTAAATGCTGGTGTAAATCTGGATGAGATTGATGTTAAAGTAGATGAAAAGAATGAAAATATAACTGTAAAAATGCCTAAGGCTGAGATTTTAAACAACTTCATAGACGAAGATTCGTTAACAATTTTTGATGAAAGAGAATCTATTTTTAACCAATTAAAACTAAATGATTTTTCAGATTTTAGAAAAGATGAAATGAAAAAGACAGAAAAAGAATTAATTGAAAAGGGATTCTTAGAAGAAGCTGACAAAAAAACAAAGACAGCTATAGAAGAAATTTTAAAAATAAATCCACTTCTAGAAGATTATGAAATTAAATTTAACTAAATAAAGACGCTTAGGATAGGCAACTATTCTAAACGTCTTTTTTAGTTGTGTATTAGTTAATAAGATATTTAATTAAAATCCCATGTTTGCAACAAACTTTCCAATTACATAGCCAAATCTATAGAAAAGTAAGATAAGTAGCAATGCGATAAGAATTTTGTAAGAAGTTGGATAAGATTTTTTATAATTTTTTATGTAGTCCATAATTTTCCTCCATTAAAAGTAAGTATACGTTTTATGATAAAAAGTTCAATTTATGTTGTATTTTAATATCATAGCACCCTAAAGACTATAAGGTCAAATTATATATAAGGGTAAGCAAAGGATAAAGGATTATTTGATGGATAATATAAATTGGCATAGAGTATTTACCAATTTTTGCTAAAATATTTTCTCTTCCTACATAGGAAAAAAAGTTCTTATCTATTAGATAAGATCCCAATGAAAGACCTGCTAAATAGGCGAAAACCCAGGGAAGAAGAGGGAAGTAGTCATTTGAATAAAATTCTAAAGATGGAAAGCCTAGGAAAAATAAATTCCTATCATAAAGAGCCTTGAAAAAGCCAATCTTATAAAGACTTGCACTTGGTATCTTGTAGGAAAAGGTAAAGAGCAAGATAAAAATTGGCCACAATTTTTGACTAAGCTTATCTTTTAAAAGTCCACCTATAATCATACAAAGACCAAGTCCGTTTAAAACTCCCCAGATTATTAGCTGTTCTTTTGCAAAAACATAAGTAATAAGGCTTATAGCAAAACCTAAAATACTGGTTTTGATGCCTCTTGTTAGGTTTTTTTTCTTAGATAGAAAATTTGAAGTGATGCCTGAAATTAAGAAAAATGAGACAGCAATTGATAATTGCCAGATTTTATTAAAAACTGTCCCATCATAGAATCCTAGTCTCCAGTAATAATTTATATTATAAAATAAATGGAATAAAACCATTGAAATGATGGTAAAGCCCCTAAGGCTGTCGATAATGTGTATTCTTTTCATAAAAACTCCTGTCTTAATTATAACATAAGGTAGAATAAACTTATAAGAATTTTTGGAGGAAAAATGAAAACTTTTGATGATTATTTAGATTATTTGTATGGAAGGGGCGGGTCTAATGGCAAGCCAGGCCTTGATAAGATTAGGATGCTTTTGGATCTACTAGACAATCCACAAGATAAGATACAAACTATTCATATAGCAGGTACTAATGGCAAGGGATCAACAGCAAAAATGCTTGCAAGTGTTTTGGCAAAAAAATATAAGTGCGGTATATTTACCTCTCCTTATATGGAAGAAATCACTGAAGAAATCTCTATAAATGGAGTAGATATAACAAAAAAAGACTTCATGGCATATATAGACAGGATAAAAGTCTACGTTGATAGATTAGATGAAGAAGGCCACCATGTGACCTATTTTGAATTTATCACGGCTATCATGTTTTTATATTTTTATGAAGAGGGAGTAGATGTAGCAGTTATCGAGGTTGGCCTTGGCGGTATATTTGACTCTACAAATGTCATTAAAAAGCCTCTTGCTTGTCTAATCACATCTATATCTATGGACCATACAAATATCTTAGGTGATACTTTGGGAGAAATCGCTTCAAACAAGGCAGGAATAATAAAGGAAGGTGTACCGGTTTTTGTTTATCCACAAAAAGATGAAGCCATGGATGTTATAAGGGATGTGGCAGGGATTAAGAATGCTAAGCTTTATATCCTAGATAAAAATGACATAGAAATTTTAAAATATGATATAGCTGGAAATGAATTTGATTTTAGAGATCACCATATTAAGACAAGCCTTAGGGGTAGACATCAGATTTTAAATGCCTGCCTAGCTTTACTTGCCATAGATGGTCTTAAGGATAAATTTAGTCTTAGTGAGCAAGATTTAGAAGACGGAATTTTTGAAGCTTATAATCCTGGTAGACTTGAACTAATAAGTGAAAAGCCAAGAATCCTTGTTGATGGAAGTCATAACAAGGAATCTATAGATGCTCTAGTAGAAAGTCTATCTAAATTTTCCTATGATAAATTAATCATAGGTTTTTCAGTTTTGGGAGATAAGGATCACAAATATATCATAGAAAAAATAGGAAGATTAGCTGACAAGCTTGTAATTACCTTTATAGATGACAATCCAAGAGCTCTCGATACTGAGTCCATAAGAAAGGAAGCAGAAGAATTTGTAAAGGATATTGAAATACTTGAAAAAATCGAAGATGCCTATGCTTATACTAAATCTTCTGCAGGAGAAGATGACCTTATAGTTTGGTGTGGGTCCTTATATCTTGTAGGTAAGATTCTTACTATAAACAAGGCAGATAAGTGAAATAACTAAAGATTATATGAATATAAAACTGCTAGTGGCAAATTTTGTCATCTAGCAGTTTTATTTATTTGATAAACATGGGTAAAAAACTCCGAAGGCAGAGCCTTTTTACCATTTCTTCTTTTAATTGTAAGTATAAATAGGGCTTGTCTGGCTCTGGTCATAGCAACATAAAATATTCTTCTTTCTTCTTCGATAGCCGCATCTGGATTTTCATCATAATTTATCATAGGAAATTCGTTTTTAATCATATCAATTATAAAAACCCTATCATATTCAAGACCTTTGGACTTATGGATTGTCGTTAATATTAATGGATTTCCCAGAGATAATTTTATTTTGTCTTTTACTAGGCCAATCTTATCATAAAAGTCATTTATATTTTTTAGGCCTTTAGAAAAGTTGATTAAAGACTCTATGTATAGATCTTTATTTACATTTTCTTCAGCAAATTTATTTGACCTTAGCGACGCATAAGATTTGTAAGATAGATAGTTATAAATATATGAGATTTTCCTATCTAGGGATAATTTCCTTATGTGCTTCAATTTTTTTTCAATCTGATAGAGATTTTCTCTTCTATCATAGTCAAGAATATCATAAAAATAAGAAAATACATCAAGCCTAGATGGTTTACTCGCAAGAGCTTCTATCTCGGATTTTTTTAGATAGGTTGATATCTTGTAGTAGATATTTGTAAAAGCTTCAACATCATTAAAATCTTCTGAAAATCTAATCACATCAAAGATATCTTCAATAATTTGAGATTCAAAAAATTTAAGGAAATCTTCGCTAATAGTAAAGTCTATGTCATCTTCTAACAAAAATGAAATAAGGTTAATAGCCGAAATATTATTTCTAAAAATAATGGCATTTGTATTTGTTGGGTCTAAGTTTTTTATAATAAAGTCATACTCATCCTTAGAATCTTTAAGGTATTTAGTTATGATTTTTTCTCCAAAAGTTTTATTACTAATAATATCTTTCTGGTACCTATTTTTATTTAATTTAATAAATTCATTGGCAAGCTTAGAAATATTAGCGCTTGACCTGTGATTTTCATTCATAATTATTATTTCAGAATCAGGATAATTTTTTTTAAAATTTAAAAGATATTCAGGCTCAGCTGCCCTGAAGGAATAGATAGATTGGTCATCATCGGCTACAACCATCAAGTTATTATTTTTAGACACTATCATCTTAAGGATTTTAAATTGCAAAATTGAGCTATCTTGGCCTTCATCAAGCTGAAAATATTGGTATTTTCTTTGTATTGACTTTAAGAGTCTAGGATTTTCTTCAAGGAGCCTTAATGCTATTAATTGCATATCATCAAAATCTATAAAATGATTTTCTTTCTTAAACCTTTCGTACTCATTAAATATTTCTTTGATATTTTTTATCCTTACCTTATCTAGGTAGGACAAATCAAGCAGAGCGTTTTTCATGTAAGATGTTTCTGTAAAAAATGTTTCTACATCTTCCCTTGAAAGTTTTTTATTGTTAATGCTCTTATATATGTCTCTTACCAGGTGATATTTGTTATAGGAATCACTTGCTTCGATGAGTCTTAATTCTCTATTATATTTTTTTAGGTAATTTCTTATAATTAGGTAGCAAAAGGCGTGGATTGTCATGAAATTACTATCGCTTGTCCCAAATCGATTTTTCATATCTTGTGATTGGGTTTTTGAAAAAGTTAGGGTTAAAATTTTTTGTGAATCAACATTTTTTGATAAAATTTTAATCCTTTCTAAAAGCATAGTAGTCTTGCCTGCGCCAGGCACTGCAAGGACTAGACAAGGTCCATCCTTAAATTCTGCTGCCTTTTTTTGTATGCTAGTTAAGTTCATATTATTATTTTACCATATTTAATTTTTTTAAAATGTGATACAATAGAAGTAGAATAATAATATGGGGGAAAATATGCTTACAACACAATTTTTAAAATCAAGAACTTCAACAAGAGATTTCAAAGATATCAAACTTGATGAAGGAACACTAGAAAAAGTTTACAAAATGGTAGATGAGGAAATAGTAAAGTTAGGTAAGGATGACCTAGCCTTTATAGTACAAAGTGATGGAGAAAGCGTTTATAAGGCGCTTGATGGTCTAGCTGGCTATAGGGGAGTAATGATTAAGGCGCCAGCCTATCTTGCGCTAAATACTCTAAATGACAATCCAGCTTCACTTGTAAAAGGAGCTTATGGAGTAGAAGAATTAATCACAAAGCTAAATGCTTTAGGGCTTGGCACTTGCTGGATTACAGTAAGTGATGTAGACCCTGAAGTGAAAAAATCTATCTTTAACTATGATGGTGGCCACTTAAATCTATTACTAGCAGTTGGATATCCAGTAGATGAAAGTGTTAGAGAACACCAATTTGATGATAGACTTGGAATCGGTGAATTTGTTTACATGGATAGGTTAGGAAATTCAGCAACAAACGAAGACTTAGAGCAAAGAGGCCTAGAAGATATATTTGCTTATGCTAGATTTGCACCATCAGCCTACAATGCTCAACCTTGGAGATTTGTAGTTGTAGATGATTTAATAAATCTATACATCAAAGACTACAAGGGAGATGTTAACCTACTAGATGCAGGTATAATAATGTATTATATAGACAAACTAGGAGAATCTATCTCAATGGGTTCAAATTGGGAAATAGAACCTAAGATAAATAATGACGAATACGTCTATATAGCTAGCAAAAGACTATAAGATAAGGGCGCTTTGGCGTCCTTTTTTAAGGAGAGTGATATATTGATTAGAATATACAATGAAAAACAATTTGAAAAAATGAGGGCTGCTGCAGAAATTTTGTGTAAAACCCACCTAGCTCTCAGAAAAGTTATAAAAGAGGGCAGAACAACCCTAGAATTAGATAAATTTGCAAATAAATTTATAATAGACCACTGCAAGGCTATCCCTGCTCAGCTTGGTTATAGCGGATTTCCTTTTACCCTTTGTACATCTGTAAATGATGAAATCTGCCATGGCTATCCTACAGATAGGCCTTTAAAAGAGGGAGATATCTTATCAATAGATAATGTTGTAAACCTTGATGGAGGGCTTGCTGACTCTTGCTGGACTTATACGATCGGTAAGATGAGTGAGGAAGATCAAAAGCTAGTAGATGTGAATCTCGAATCCCTAAATAGGGCTATTAAAGTAGCTGTACCTGGAAACAGGATAGGTGATATTGGAGCTGCCATCCAAGCATATGTAGAGGGTGAAAATGGATTTTCTGTAATAAGAGATTTTATAGGCCATGGAATTGGCAAGGAAATGCACGAAGACCCACAAGTTCCTCACTACGGAATAGCTGGACGTGGTCCAAGGATTCAAGCGGGAATGGTATTTACAATTGAACCAATGATCGCTATCGGTGATTGGCATATGAAGCTTGATGATAATGGCTGGACTGCAAGAACAGTTGATGGTTCAAAGGTAAGCCAATTTGAACACCAATTAATAATCCATGAAGATGGCCCAGAAATTATAACTGACCAAAGCAAATACTCTTTAGATGAGAGCGACCTAGAGTTTATTGAAAATTATAAATTTTAAATAAAAAATCTACCTGCGAGGGTAGATTTTTTATTTTTCTAAATTAAGTTTTATTTGATTTTTAGTTTTTTCTCTTTCTTTCATTTTGTCATTATAACATGATCTGCAAAGGGGTTCATACAGGTTTTGGGCTCCTATTTGGATTCTTGAATCATCGCTTGATTTCCTATAAGATGCCCAAGCATCTTCTCCACATGATGCACAAATGGCATGGTGTTTTATAAGTTCATCAGCTAGGGGCATAATCTCTTTTATAATCTCAAATGGTCTAGTCTTATAGTCCATATCAAGGCCTGATACTACAATTGTGATATTCATAGCCATTAGCTTATTAAATATATCCACTACTTCGCTAGGATCATTTGGGAAAAATTGCAATTCGTCAATACCTATAGCATCTATCTCATGGTCTCTGGCATAGTTTATAATTTCATTTAAATCTTCAACTTTTATGGCATCAAAACTTAAGTTATCGTGAGTTACTATTTGCTTGTCTCCATCTCTATCATCTATTGATGGTTTAAAAGCGACAACCTTGTAGTTTGCAATGTTCATCCTATAAAGCTCCCTCCAAAGGGAGGTAGTTTTACCTGAAAACATTGAGCCTGTATGAACTATCAATTTTCCTTGTTTTTTCATATTTCTATACATTATACGTTAAATTTAAAGTTTACTACATCGCCATCTTGCATGATATATTCCTTACCTTCCATGCGGAGCTTGCCCATTTCCTTGGCGTGGTTGACTGAGCCAGCTTCTACTAGGTCTTCGAAAGAAATTATATCTGCCATGATGAAGCCTCTTGAGATATCTGTATGGATTTTACCAGCTGCATCTACAGCTTTTGTACCCTTTGTAATTGTCCAAGCACGGGTCTCCATTTCGCCTGTTGTAAGGAAGGAAATTAGATTTAGGGTTTTGTAGGAATCTTTTATAACTTTATCTGTACCAGATTCTTCAAGACCAATCATCGCAAGGAATTCTTCTCTTTCTTCTTCTGTATCAAGTTCTGAGATTTCTTGCTCAATTTTTGCAGATACTACTGATACTTCAGCATTTTCTGTCTTAGCAAATTCTCTTACCTTTTCAACATATGGATTTCCTTCTCCATCATTTGCTGCATCATCTTCATTGACATTACATACATAAATTATTGGCTTGGTTGATAGGAGTTGGTAGCTTCTTAGAAGTTTTTTCTCCTCATCGTTGAGTTCTAGGATCCTTGCGGACTTTCCTGCTTCAAGGACTTCGACGATTTTTTCTAAAACTTCAACCTCAGCTCTGGCTGACTTATCAGCCCTTGCTACTTTTCTTTTCTTTTCAAGAACCTTATCTACGAGTTCAAGGTCAGCTAATATTAGCTCGAGGTTGATTGTTTCTATATCACGTAAGGGATCTACTGACCCATCAACGTGGGTTACATTTGGGTCATCAAAGCATCTTAAAACTTCTACTATTGCATCAGTTTCCCTGATATTTGATAAAAATTTGTTACCCAAACCTTCACCCTTACTTGCACCTTTTACAAGGCCAGCTATATCGTAGAATTCTACAACAGCTGGTAGGATTCTTTTTGAATTAGAAATTTTTGATAAGGCTTCTAATCTTTCATCAGGTACATTTACAAGTCCCACATTTGGATCTATTGTAGCGAAAGGATAATTTGCTACTAGGGCACCTGCTTTTGTAATGGCATTAAATAATGTTGATTTACCAACATTAGGTAGGCCGACTATTCCAAGTTTCATCTTATTCACACTCTCTTTACTCTTATTTCTATAACGATAATATTATAATGGATTTAAAGAAAAAATCAATTGTATTAAGCCCTTATTATCTGTTATCCCTATTACAATAGAAATAGCAATTATCATAAATAAGGATAAAGTATTATTATAAGCAAATGTATTTAATCATAAGGAGATTTTATGAATATAAATAGTAGAATAGAAAAATTAAGAAAAATGATGCAAGATAGGAAAATTGATGCCTATATCATTCCAACATCAGATCCTCACCAATCAGAGTATTTAGCTGATTATTACAAGACTAGAGAATTTATCTCAGGCTTTACTGGATCTGCTGGAACTGCTGTTATTACCCTTAAAGAAGCAAAATTATGGACAGATTCAAGATATTTCTTGCAAGCAAATAAAGAGCTAGCCAACTCTGAATTTGAGCTAATGAAAATGGGGGTAGAGGGATATCCAAGTCTATTAGAATATTTGGATGATAATATTCCAGAATTTGGCAAAATAGGCTTTGATGGCCAGTGTTATTCTGTAACAGGTTATAAGGAGCTTTCAGAAAATATGGGAGCTAGGGTATTGGTATCAGACCTTGACTATATATCAAAAATCTGGCAAGATAGGCCTACTTTACCAAAGGATAAGGTTTGGATTCATGAAGAAAAATATTCAGGCCAAAGTCTTTCTGAAAAATTAAGAATATTGAGAGAAAAAATACAAAATCAAGGTTATGATTACACCTTTATCGGCAGTCCAGAAGATATTTGCTACTTATTAAATATCAGGGGCAATGATGTAGATTACAACCCAGTAGTTTTATCTTATATGCTAATTTCTGAAGAGAAGGCCTATCTATGTATTGATGAAGATAAGCTAGATAGTGATGTTAAATCTTACTTGGAAGAAAATGGAATCACAATTTATTCATATGGATATATTTACCAACTTCTTAAAAATATTGAAGGAAAAAATAGGATTTACATAGATCCAAATAGAACAAATGTCTCTATTTATGATTCAATAAATGCAAATGTAAAGATTGGACAAGGAACTAACTTTACAACTTACATGAAAGCTATAAAAACAGATAAGGAAATAGAAAATATTAAAAAGGCCTATATCTACGATGGGGTAAGCCTTGTTAAATTCTTTAATTGGCTTGAAATTGGGGCTAAGACAGGCAGTCTTAACGAGCTTGTGGCTAGCAAAAAACTCCATGATCTAAGAGCTGAAAATGAATCCTTTATCGAAGATTCTTTTGAAACAATTGCAGGCTATAAGGAAAATTCTGCGATAGTTCACTATGCTCCATCTGTTACAGGTTCAAAGACGATAGAAAGCCTTGGCATGATCTTAGTTGATTCAGGTGGCCACTATAAAGAGGGTACTACAGATATTACAAGAACAGTAGCATTAGGAAACTTAAAAGAAGATGAGAAAATCGACTACACACTTGTTTTAAAATCATTCTTGACCTTATTTTTAGCCAAGTTTAAAAATAAAACCAAGGGTGATAGGCTCGACGCTTTAGCGAAATATCCTCTATGGAAAGCTGGTAAGGACTTCTTCCACGGAACAGGTCATGGAGTAGGCTATGTCCTTACAGTTCACGAAGGGCCACAAGCTATTTCAGAGAAAAATAGGGTGGAATTTGTAGAAAATATGACCACATCAATTGAGCCAGGTCTTTATATAGAAGATTCTCACGGTATCAGGATTGAAAATGAAGCCTATGTTAAAAAAGCTTTTGAAAATGAATTTGGATCATTTTTAGAATTTGAAAGTCTAACCATTGTTCCAATTGATACCAGACCAGTAAAGATTTCTATGCTAACAAGTGAAGAGATTGATTGGTTAAATGCTTATAATAAAAAGTGTTATGACCTTTTAAGTCCATATCTTGATGGCGATGACCTAGAATATTTGAAGGAGAGATGTAAGGAAATTTGACAAGCAAAAGATTAAGAGAAAAACTCAAGGAATTACCTGACAAACCCGGTGTATATATAATGAGAAATGTAGATGGTGATATAATTTATGTCGGCAAGGCTATTTCTCTAAAAAGAAGGGTTAGGCAATACTTTGATAATAACAAGAACAAGGGCGCTAAGGTTCTTGCTATGGTTAGCCATATCCAGGACTTCGAATATATCATTGTTCAAAATGAAGTCGAAGCCCTAGTTCTTGAATCTAACTTAATAAAGAAAAATAGACCTAAATATAATATTGTCCTAAGAGATGACAAGCAGTATCCATATATCAAGATTACTAGAGAAATATTTCCCAGAATTCAAAAGGTAAGACAGGTTAAAAAGGATGGGGCAGATTATTTCGGTCCCTATCCTGATGCCTATGCTGTAAATGACGCTATAGATTTGTTTAACCTATATTATCCTTTTAGGACTTGCAATCTTAACTTTGACAAGGGTCAAAGACTAGATAGACCATGCCTTAATTATTTTATAAAACGATGCAAGGGGCCATGTATAGACAAGGAAGATGAGACTAGATATCTTCAAGCTATGGATGATGTGAGGCGTTTTTTAGACCATAAGGATAGAACGATACCTGATAAGGTACTTTCCTTAATGAATGAGGAAAGTTCAAAATTAAACTTTGAGATGGCAGCTAAATATAGGGATTGGTATAGGGCTCTTTCTATAATTTCTGAAAAGCAGTTTGTAACAGAGACAACAGGCGAAGATATAGATATAATTGCTATGTCTAAGGGCATTTCAACAATCATCATGCAGGTATTTTTCATGAGAAAGGGCCAGATTGTTGATAGAGAACATTTTGTAATAAAAAATGAATTTGCTGATAGTGAGGCAGAAATTATGTCTTCATTCCTAAAGCAATTTTACTTAGATATCCTTTATATACCTAAGGAAATTTTAGTCGGATGCCTACCTAATGAATTGGAATCAATAAATGAATACTTAAATCAGAAAAAAGGCTCAAAAGTAGCTATTTCTCAGCCAAAACTCGGCAGGAAATTTGAACTAATAAATATGGCAGCTAGAAATGCTCATGATATGAGGGTTAAATATGAGAAACGCCTTGATCAAAAAGAACGTAATAAATCTAGCGGCCTTAGCCAATTAAAAGAAATACTAAATATTAACAAGATTAATAGGATTGAAGCCTATGATATATCTAATACTTCTGGGGTCCAATCAGTTGGTTCTATGGTCGTTTTTGAAAATGGTGTTCAGGCTCCAAAGGAATATAGGAAATTTAAGATAAAAACAGTAGAAGGACCAAACGACTATGCTTCACTTGAAGAAGTCTTAACTAGAAGGCTTAATAATGCTAAAAAGGATATAGCCAAGGGCAATACCCATACCGGATTTGGCAGACTTCCTGATCTTATCTTGATGGATGGTGGCAAGGGTCAGGTATCTATTGCAAATAAAGTCCTTAATGATCTTGATATGAATATAAAAGTAGCTGGTCTTGTGAAAGATGACAAGCATACCACAAGGGCTATTATTTATAATAATGAAGAGATTCCAATCAAAAGACGTGATCCTGTTTATAAGTTAATCTATGAAATCCAAGAAGAAGCTCACAGATTTGCTATAAATTATCATAGATCACTTATGAGAAAAACTATGAAAAAATCTGAGCTTGACAATATAAAGGGTGTAGGTGAGAAAACAAAAGCCAATTTATATGCTCACTTTAAGACTATTGCCAACATGAAAAAGGCGAGTGTAGAAGAACTAATGGAAGTTCCTCTAGTAGGCAAGCAAGCGGCCCTTGAAATCTATAAATATTTAAAGCTGAAAGGATAGTAAATGACTGAAGTACAAAATATTGACGATAAAAGTGAACACATTGAAGAAGAGGTTAGCAAGGGTGAAGCCAAGAAAACCATTAAACTTCATACTGTTGTTGAGAATTTAGGCCTTGAAATAATAAGCCAATCGACAGACTATCTTGAAATTGATCTGGAAAATGCTGATGTAAACAGACCTGGCTTACAGCTTACTGGCTATATGGAAGAATTTCCTTATAAGAGACTCCAAGTAATAGGCAAAGTAGAATACACCTACCTAACAAGTCTAGATAGTAAGATGCAATATGAAAGATTTAGGGGGATTTTGTCCTACAAGATACCTGCAGTAATATTTTCATCTAATCGTGAAATAAATAAAGACATAATTGACCTTGCAAGATATTATGATGTAACTCTACTTAGGTCACCAGTTAAGACTACTAAGTTAATATCAGACATCTCCGACCAACTAGAATACCAGCTTGCTCCATCAACAAATGTTCACGGGGAGCTTTTGGAAGTATTTGGTGTGGGAATACTTATCATGGGTAAGTCATCTGTTGGTAAGTCTGAGACAGCCCTTGAGCTAGTAAATAGGGGCCACAGGCTAGTAGCTGATGACATGGTTGACATATCAGCAATAGATAATAAACTAATTGGACGAGCTCCTGAAAATATAAGACACTTTATGGAAATTAGGGGCCTTGGCATAATCAACGTTAGAAGATTATATGGTACAGGTTCGGTTAAGTTTGATACAAATATTGATTTAGTAGTTGAACTTGAGCAATGGAAGGATGATTTTGAATACGATAGGCTTGGAATTGACCAACACCACATAGAGCTTCTTGATGTAAGTGTTCCTCATTTAGTTGTTCCTGTTAGGGCTGGTAGAAACCTTGCTCTAATAATTGAGGTAGCAGCAATGAACCAAAGAGAGAAGAATTATGGGTATAATGCAGCCAAAGTAATGACTGATAACATTTTCCATCCTGAAAGAATTCATGATGATCAAATATAATAATTAAAAATATGTAAATTATGGACCCCAAAAGGGGTTCTTTTTTTAAAAATATAAAATTCCTATTGTCATAAAAACGATTTTTGTATATAATATTAGTAGATATAAAATATTTATGTCAATTTATTTCAAAATATGACGAGAAAGGATTTATTATGACAATTACTAGAGTCAAAAAAACTATGGATGGTAATACAGCAGCAGCTCATGTTTCATACGCATTTACAGAGGTTGCTACAATCTTTCCTATAACTCCATCTTCACCAATGCCAGAATACATAGACGTTTGGGCAGCAAACGGGAGAAAAAACATATTTGGTAAAGAAGTTATAGTAAAAGAAATGCAATCAGAGGGTGGTGCAGCAGGAGCAATGCATGGATCTCTTGGAGCTGGTGCCCTTACTACTACATATTCATCAAGCCAGGGCTTATTATTGATGATTCCAAATTTATATAAGATTGCAGGAGAGCGTTTGCCAGGTGTCTTCCATATAGCAGCAAGAACAGTTGCAACCCACGCTCTTTCAATCTACGGAGACCACTCAGATGTTATGGCTGTAAGGCAGACTGGTGTAGCGATGCTAGCGTCAAACTCTGTACAAGAGGTAATGGATTTAGCAGCTGTGGCCCACCTATCAGCAATAGAAGCAAGAGTTCCTTTCCTACATTTCTTTGACGGATTTAGAACGAGCCATGAAATTCAAAAAATAGATATTTGGGATTATAAGGACCTAGCACCTTTAGTTGATTACGCATCTGTAAAAGAATTTAAAAATTCATCTTTAAACCCAGAAAGACCAAAAACTATGGGAACTGTTCAAAAGAATATTTTCTTCCAAGCAGCAGAAGCATCAAATCCTATTTATGACAGGCTACCTTACATAGTAGAAGATTATATGAACAAGATAAACGATCTGATTGGTTCTGATTACAAGTTATTTAATTACTATGGCCACCCAGAAGCTGACAGAGCCCTAGTTGCGATGGGTTCTGGATGCCAGGCTATAAGAGAAACCGTTGACTATCTAAATGCTAATGGACAAAAAGTAGGTCTTGTTGAAGTACATCTATACAGACCATTTTCTAAAGATCACCTTCTTAAAGTTATACCAAAGACTGTTAAGAGAATTGGTGTTCTAGATAGGACAAAAGAAAAAGGTGCAGAGGGTGAACCACTATACAAAGATGTAGTAACAGCTTTCTATAATGTTGAAGATAAACCTGAAATTATAGGTGGTCGATTTGGATTAAGCTCTAAAGATACAATACCAGCTGATTTTGAGGCGGCCTTTGACAACCTAAATAAGGACATGGTTAAAGATTTTTCCCTATCAATCACAGATGATCTAACAAACAAGTCACTTCCTAGAACAGACCTTAGAATTAGACATGAGGGTGAATCAAGATGTAAATTCTGGGGCTTTGGATCTGATGGTACTGTTGGCGCTAACAAAGAAGCAATTAAAATTATCGGAGATAATACCGATATGTATGTCCAAGCTTACTTCGACTATGATTCTAAAAAATCAGGAGGACTTACCGTTTCTCACTTAAGATTTGGTAAAGAGCCAATTCTTTCTACCTATTTACTAGATGAAGCTGATTTTATTTCTGTTTCTAAACAAGCTTATGTTTATAAGTATGACTTGCTAGAAGGTTTAAAAGAAGGAGGAACTTTCTTATTAAATACTATCTGGTCAAAGGATGAACTAGATGACCATCTTCCAGCCTCAATGAAAAATTACCTAGCAAAACATAAAATCAATTTCTATATAATAGATGCAAGCCATATAGCAGAAAACATTGGTCTTGGTTCAAGGACAAATATGATTATGCAATCAGCCTTCTTTAATCTAACAGAAGTAATAGATGTAGATGATGCCATTAAATATCTAAAAGATTCTATAGTTAAAGCTTATGGTCATAAGGGTGAAGATATAGTCGCTATGAACTATGAAGCGGTTGATAAGGGAGCAAGTGCTTATGAAAAGATAGAAGTACCTGAATCTTGGCTAGATGCAAAAGATGAAGAAAAAGAAGAAGTAAAACTTCCTGACTTTATACAAAACATTGTGAAGCCAATGGAAGAACAAAAAGAAGACGAACTTCCTGTTTCATTATTTAAAGATCTAGATAATGGTGCTTGGGATACAGGAACAACTCAATATGAAAAACGTGGTGTAGCCTTAAATGTTCCAGAATGGCAAATTGACAATTGTATCCAATGTAACCAATGCTCATTTGTTTGTCCACATGCCGTAATAAGGCCATTCCTGGTTACAGAAGATGAAAAGGAAAATATTCCAGCAGGTTTTGAAACTAAAAAAGCCATAGGCAAAGGACTTGAAGGATATGAATTTAGGATACAAATATCACCACTTGACTGTACAGGATGTGGAAACTGTGCAGATGTTTGTCCAGCACCAAATAAAGCCTTAATCATGAAGCCTTTTGAAGAACAAGTAGAAAAAGAAAAAGATAATTGGACCTATGCTCACGAAGAAATTGGTTATAAGGAAGAATTGATGGAGCCTACAACAGTAAAGGGTAGTCAATTTAGACAACCACTCCTAGAATTCTCCGGTGCATGTGCAGGATGTGGTGAGACTCCTTATGCAAGACTTGTAACCCAAATATATGGAGATAGGATGCTAATAGCCAATGCTTCAGGATGTTCATCTGTATGGGGAGCAAGTGCGCCATCAGTATGCTATGCTAAAAATAGCGAGGGTAAAGGACCATCTTGGGCAAACTCTTTATTTGAAGATAATGCTGAATATGGATATGGTATGAAGCTTGCTACAGATTCTAATAAGTATTTGCTAGAAGCCTATATGAAAGAATTCTTAGATTTAAATATAGATACAGATTTAAATGAAGCCTTTAAAGAATGGATAGAAAATAAAGATGATGTAAGAGGCTCAAAAGAAGCAACAGCAAAAATTCTAAACTTAAGAGAAGAAAAGATAGAGGATGAAAGAGCAAATTCCATACTCGAAGATATCTATGACCTAAAAGATTACCTAATCAAAAAATCAGTTTGGATTTTTGGTGGTGATGGTTGGGCTTATGATATTGGTTATGGTGGAGTAGACCACGTCCTAGCATCAGGAGAGAATATCAATATCCTAGTATTCGATACAGAAGTTTACTCAAATACAGGTGGACAAAGTTCAAAGGCAACACCACTTGCAGCTGTTGCACAATTTGCTGCTTCAGGTAAAAAGGTAAGAAAGAAAGACCTTGGATTAATGCTAACAAATTATGGCTATGTCTACGTAGCTCAAGTTGCAATGGGAGCAAACCAAAATCAATGCCTAAAAGCAATAAGAGAAGCAGAATCCTATGATGGCCCATCAATTATCATAGCTTATGCACCATGTATAAACCACGGTATAAGGATAGGCATGGGCAAGAGTCAAAGAAGAGAAAAACAAGCGGTAGATGCAGGCTACTGGCACTTATGGAGATATGACCCAAGACTAGAAGATGAAGGTAAGAATCCATTCCAATTAGATTCAAAAGAGCCAAGTGAATCATTCCAAGAATTTATCCAAGGAGAGGTAAGATATTCATCACTAAAAATATCATTCCCAGAAAGTGCAGATGAATTATATGAACAAGCAGAAAAAGCAGCAAAATCTAGGTACAATACCTACAAGAGACTAGCGGGAAAATAATTGCAAATTAGAGGGGCAGACTTAGGTCTGTCCTCTTGTTTTATATGCATAGTATTATTCGCTTTAGGCAAATAGCATATTTATTCATAAATATAAGGTTTAATAGGGCTTAAAATGAATATTTTGCATACTAAAAAAAGGTGGAGAATGGTCTTGATAATCATTATCAATTGAAAAATACTGATAAATATAAGAAAATCTTTTCTTTTCCTCTTGACAATTAATGAAAAAATATTTATAATTATATTAGTGTTAACGATAATTGCTTATAATTATTTTAGGAGGTCTAGATGACAATTACTAGAGCAATGAAGACAATGGATGGTAACACTGCAGCAGCTCACGTATCATATGCGTTTACTGATGTAGCTACTATATATCCAATTACACCTTCTTCACCAATGCCAGAAAGCGTAGACGTTTGGGCAGCAAACGGACGCAAAAACCTATTTGGTCAAGAGGTAAAAGTTAAAGAGATGCAATCAGAAGCTGGTGCAGCAGGAGCACTTACAACTACATACACAGCAAGTCAGGGTCTACTATTAATGATTCCTAACATGTATAAGATTGCTGGAGAAAGATTACCAGGTGTATTCCACGTATCAGCAAGAACCCTTGCAACACACGCACTATCTATTTATGGTGACCATTCAGACGTAATGGCAGCAAGACAAACAGGTTGTGCAATGCTAGTTTCAAACTCAGTGCAAGAAGTTATGGATATTTCACCAGTTGCTCACTTAGCAGCTATTAAAGGTAGAGTACCATTTATCAACTTCTTTGATGGATTTAGAACAAGCCACGAAATTCAAAAAGTTGAAGTTTGGGATTACAAAGATCTTGCTCCAATGCTTGACTATGAAGCAGTAGAAGAATTCAAAAACCACTCACTTAACCCTGAAAGACCTAAACACATGGGTACAGCTGAGAAAAATATCTTCTTCCAAAGAACAGAAGCAAGTAACAATGCTTATGTAGATATAGTTGGTATTGTAGAAGACTACATGAACCAAATCAACGAAAAACTTGGTACAAACTATGGTCTATTTAATTACTATGGTGCTGATGATGCAGAAAATATCATCATCGCTATGGGTTCTGTATGCCAAACAGCTAGAGAAACAATCGATGTTTTACTAAAAGAAGGCAGAAAGGTAGGACTTGTAGAAGTTCATCTTTACAGACCATGGTCTGCAGAACACTTACTAAAAGTTATACCAAAATCAGTTAAGAAAATAGCTGTTCTTGATAGAACAAAAGAAAAAGGTGCAATCGGTTCACCACTATACTTAGATGTTAAAGCAAGCTATTATGATTGTGACGAAAGACCACTTATAATCGGTGGTATCTATGGTCTATCATCAAAAGATACAATACCTGCAGATGTTAAAGCAGTTTATGATAATCTTGCTAAAGATGAGCCAAAACATGACTTTACACTATCAATTACAGATGATGTTACAAACAAATCACTTCCAAGAGATGACTTCAAAGTTAGACACGAAGGTACAAGCAGATGTAAATTCTGGGGCTTCGGTTCAGATGGTACTGTAGGTGCTAACAAACAAGCTATCAAGATTATAGGTGACAATACAGACATGTATGCTCAAGGATACTTTGATTATGACTCTAAAAAATCAGGTGGTCTAACAGTATCTCACTTAAGATTTGGTAAAGAACCTATTCTTTCAACATATCTATTAGATGAAGCTGACTTTATTTCTTGTTCAAAACAAGCTTACGTTAACCAATATGACCTACTAGCAGGTATTAAAGAAGGTGGTACTTTCTTACTAAACACTGTTTGGTCAGTTGAAGATCTTGAAAACCATCTTCCAGCTAAGATGAAGAGAGTTCTTGCAGAAAAGAACATTGATTTCTATATCTTAGACGCAAGCCATATAGCACAAAATATCGGTCTTGGTGGAAGAACAAACATGATCATGCAATCAGCATTCTTCAACCTCACAAAAGTTATACCAGTAGAAGATGCTGTAAGATTCCTAAAAGAATCTATCGTTAAATCATACGGTCACAAAGGTGAAGATATAGTTAACATGAACTACAATGCTGTAGATCAAGGACTTGAAGCACCAATCAAAGTAGAAGTTCCAGCTGAATGGAAAGATGCAGTTGATGAAGTTAAAGAAGAAAAAGAACTTCCAGAATTCATTAAAAACATCGTTAAACCAATGCTTGAACAAAAAGAAGACGATATACCAGTATCTGCTTTCGTAGGAATCGAAAATGGTGAATTCGAATCAGGTACAACTGCTTACGAAAAGAGAGGAATCGCTCTTAACGTACCAGAATGGCAAATAGACAATTGTATCCAATGTAACCAATGTTCTTATGTATGCCCACACGCAGTAATAAGACCATTCCTAGTTACAGAAGATGAAAAAGCAAATCTACCAGAAGGTTTTGATACTAAAAAAGCAATCGGTAAAGGTATGGAAGGCTATGAATTTAGAATCCAAGTATCTCCACTAGATTGTACAGGCTGTGGTAACTGTGCAGACGTATGTCCAGCTCCAAAGAAAGCTCTACTAATGAAACCTTTCGAAGAAGAAGTAGAAAAAGAAAAAGAACACTGGGAATATGCACATAATGTAATTGGCTACAAAGAAGATGTTATGGATCCTATGACACTTAAAGGCAGCCAATTCAAACAACCATTATTCGAATTCTCAGGTGCTTGTGCAGGTTGTGGTGAAACACCATATGCTAAACTAATTACTCAATTATTCGGAGACAGAATGTATATAGCAAACGCTACAGGATGTTCTTCAATTTGGGGAGCTAGTGCACCAGCAATGTCATATACCAAAAACCTTGCAACAGGTAAAGGTCCAGCTTGGGGTAACTCACTATTCGAAGATGCTGCTGAATATGGTTATGGTATGAAACTTGCTACAGAAGCAAATACACATATCCTAGAAGATAACATGAACAAATTCTTAGAACTAGGACTTGATTCAGCATACAACGAAGCATTCAAAGCTTGGCTAGAAGGAAAAGATGATGTTAAAGCTTCTAAAGAAGCAACAGCAGCTATCTTAAATGTAAAAGAAGATTTAGCAAATGAAGATGCTAAGAAATACCTAAACAATATACTAAAACTTCAAGACTACCTAATCAAAAAATCTGTATGGATTTTTGGTGGAGACGGTTGGAGCTATGATATCGGATTTGGTGGTGTAGATCACGTACTTGCAAGTGGTGAAAATATCAACATCTTCGTATTCGATACAGAAGTTTATTCAAATACAGGTGGACAATCTTCTAAAGCTACACCTCTATCAGCAGTAGCACAATTTGCTGCAGCAGGTAAAAAGGTTAGAAAGAAAGACCTTGGTCTAATGATGACATCTTATGGATATGTATACGTAGCTCAAGTAGCTATGGGTGCTAACCAAAACCAAACTCTAAAAGCTATTAGAGAAGCAGAATCTTATGATGGACCATCTCTAATCATCGCTTACGCTCCATGTATCAACCATGGTATCAGAATTGGTATGGGTAAATCACAATTTAGAGAAAAACAAGCTGTAGCAGCTGGTTATTGGCATCTATGGAGATTTGACCCAAGACTTGCTGAAGAGGGCAAAAATCCATTCCAATTAGACTCTAAAGAACCTACAGAATCATTCCAAGAATTCATTCAAGGTGAAGTAAGATACTCATCACTTAAGAGATCATTCCCTGAAACAGCTGATGAACTATATCAACAAGCAGAAAAAGCTGCTAAAGAAAGATATGAATCTTACAAGAAATTAGCTGGCAAATAAAAAATAATATAAGCAAGAGAAAATCGCCTTTTAGGCGATTTTTTCTTGCCTAAATACATAATTCCTATAATTTATAAATATATAATATATATAATTATAGGTATATTCTTATCAGTAGTAGGAATTTATGGTATAATGAATTAAAGGAATACTTACAAAGCTTTGATAAAATTAAAGTTACCCTTATCTTTGACAGTAGGTTTAGTTTTATAGATATTTTTATAAATATCAATTCAATCTTTTAAGTACAATCGTTAATACTTATATTTATGTGGAGGTATTATGACAATTAGATATGTAAATAATTTAGGAAAAATAACAATCGATGATTCCGTTATTGCTAATATTGCAGTAGCAAGCGTCATGCAATCTTATGGTGTTGTTGGCCTTGCAAGTAGATCAGCAAAGGATGGTATATATAAACTCTTAGGGGTAAATAACATGCAAAGAGGAGTTAAGGTTATAAGAAGGGACAATGGTACAGTAGCAATATTTATATCTCTATTTTTAGAATATGGTATTAGAATACCGGTAGTATGTCAAAATATAATCGAAAATGTTAAATATAATATAGAAAACTCTTTGAATGTAAATGTTTCTGAAGTAAATATCTATGTCCAAGGAATCAATAGATAGGAGAAATATGAAAGTTATTGATGCAAATAAGCTCCAACAAATGGTCATTGGAGCCTTTAAATATTTAGAAGAAAACAAATCATTAGTTGATGAGCTAAACGTATTTCCGGTTCCAGATGGAGATACAGGAACAAACATGACCATGACAATGAAATCTGGTGTTGATAAGGTTAATACATCTGCTTTATCAAATGTATACGAAATTTCAAAGGCCCTAAGCCAAGGCACTCTTATGGGAGCTAGAGGAAACTCTGGAGTAATTTTATCTCAACTTGTAAGAGGTATGTCAAAAGCTCTAAAAGATAAAGAAGTGATAGAAGCAAGTGATATAAAAGAAATCTTTGTAAATGCTTCTAAAACAGCTTATAGAGCAGTTATGCAACCAACAGAAGGAACAATTCTAACAGTAGCAAGAAAGATGGCTGAGAGAGCAGAAGAGTCCTACTCAGAAGATATAAATTTAGATGATTATCTTATAGATATTATTGGTGAAGGACAGAAGGCTTTAGATAATACACCAAAACAACTGCCGGTTTTAAAAGAAGCAGGTGTAGTTGACTCAGGTGGTCAAGGCTTGCTATTCTTACTAAGGGGAGCATTAAATGCACTAAATAATGATATTGATAGGGATATAGACTTATCAGATGAAAGCGAAGAAGAAAAGACTTATAAGCTATCGTTTAGTCTTTCATGTAAGGAATCTGACTATGAAAAAATAATTGATTCCATTACAAATCTTTCAAGTCACCTCGATTCAGAATTTAATAATAATGTAATTGAGGCAAGCTTACAGACTGATCATCCTCATCAAGTTATATCTATATTATTACTAGACGGAGTTTTGTTAAAGGTTGAAATTGAAAACACTAAACCGGAAATCGCTAAAGAAGAAAAAGAAGTTAAGCTTAAAAAATATGGCTTTATAGCAGTATCTAGGGGTGATGGATACGACGATATTCTTAAGTCAATGAATATTGATAAGATAATTTCAGGCGGCCAAACAATGAATCCTTCTACAGAGGATATCTATAAAAATATAGAAGAAATAAAGGCAGAAAATATTATTATTTTCCCTAATAATAAAAATATAATTATGTCTGCTAAGCAAGCTTGTGATCTAACAGATAAAAATGCAATGGTTGTTGAAACAAGATCAATACCAGAATCTTTCACAGCTATGCTAGAATTTGATGAATCAGAATCAATAGAAGAAAACATAGAAAACATGGCTGATGTAATTAGTGATATGCATACGGCAGAAGTTTCTATATCCATTAGAGATACAAGCGTAAATAATGTAGAAATCAAAAAAGATGATTTTATCGGAATTCTTGATGGAAAAATCGTGGTAAGTACTGATAATATCGAGGAAACATTAAGACTTGCCTTAGAAAAAGCTATTGAAGAAGATCAAGATATATCATTAATTACCCTATATTATGGTGAAGAAGCTGATAAGAAAAAAGCCAAAGAACTTGTTAAAAAGCTCTCTAAGAACCATAAGGATATAGATGTTGAACTAATCTACGGCGGACAGCCAGTATATTATTACCAAGCAACCCTTGAATAAGGAATTAACAGACCTAAGAGGTATTGGCCCCAAAAAGGCCAAGACTCTTAGCAAGCTTGATATATACACTGTTAGTGACTTATATAATTTTTATCCCAGAGCTTATGAAGATAGGAGCAAAAAAATCCTAGCTAGTCAAGCTAGAGAAGATAGAGCCTATTACTTTGTATGGAAATCTGTGTCCAAACCATATTTTAAAAAACTTAAAAATGTCTCCTTATCTTATATGTATTTTGAAGATGAACTTGGGAATAAAATTAGGGTTGTTTGGTTTAACGATAGGTTTTCCATTAGAAGTATCGAACTTAATAAAAAATATAAATTCTATACCAAAGTGTCCTTAAAAAAAGGATTTTATGAAGCTATAAACCCTATTTTTGAGGGACTTGGGGGAAATGAGATAGGTGGAATTTATTCTATCTATCCATTAACAAGTGGTCTGAGCCAGAAAAACATAAGGGCTTTTATTAAGGAAGCTTTATCTTTCTATAATCAAGACGAAGAGCTATTAAATCCAGCCAATAGGGATCAATGTAATCTTTTATCTAGACAAGAAGCCTTAAATATTGTTCATTTTCCTGATAATGTTAATAATTTATTGAGGGCAAAGTCTGATATAAAAATACTAGATCTTCTTAAAGAATTGATATTTTTGTATCATATAGGCAAAAATGCAAAGATTAAGCAAGATATCAACCTTAGCTATAAATTAGATAATATTTTAGGAAGGCTTGATTTTGCTTTAACAAAACCACAGCTAAGATCACTTAATGAAATACTTACTGATTGTTCAGGTAAATATGCTATGAATAGGCTCTTGGTTGGGGATGTAGGCTCTGGTAAAACAATAGTTGGCATTATAGCCATGATTGTATTTGGCTTAAGCTCATATCAATCAGCTATGATGGTTCCAACAGAGGTTTTGGCAATCCAACAATATGAAAAATATAAAGATTTAATTGAGTCTTTTTCTCTAAATGTTGCACTTTTAACAGGTTCTAGTAAAGATAAAGATGAAATAAAAGCTAAGCTATTAAATGGCGATATAGATATAGTAATAGGAACTCATGCCTTAATACAAGATGATGTATTATTTAATGATTTAAGACTGGTTATAAACGACGAACAACATCGTTTTGGTGTTAAACAAAGACAAGCTCTTGCTAAAAAAGGACAAGCTGTAAACTATTTGACAATGACAGCCACTCCTATCCCAAGAACCCTATCTTTAAAGATAAATCAGATGCTTGATTTAAGTGTTATAAATGAACTGCCTATGGGTAGGGAAATAATTGATACCCATATAATAGTGCAGGATAGAGAAAAAATCCTTTTTGAACAAATCTCTAAAAATTTAGAAGATGGTAGACAAATCTATGTTGTAAGTAATAATATAGATTCTGATGATGATAATTCAGTAGAAAATCTTTATAAGAGATACAAAAAACAATTCAAAAGCTATAGGGTAGAAATCCTTCATGGTAAACTTAATTCTGAAATTAAAGAAAGTATACTTAGTGATTTTTCAAGTGGTATTATCAATATTTTAATATCTACAACTGTAATAGAAGTTGGTATAGATGTAGCTAATGCGAATGTAATTGTAATTTATAATGCAAATAACTTTGGCCTATCTCAGCTGCATCAATTAAGAGGCAGGGTAGGAAGAGGTCAATATAAGTCATATTGTTATCTTGTAAATAAGAATGCTGATGCTAATCTTAAACTTAATATTTTAGAGAAAACAAATGACGGCTTTGAAATTGCACAAAAAGATTATGAGTTAAGAGGAGGAGGAAAGATTCTATCTCTTATCCAACACGGTAAAAATCTCTCAGAGATAGAATACCTAAACATGACCCAAGAAGAAACTGACAGAAGCTTTGAGATTTTTGACTACTTAAAATCGATTGATTTTAAGGGTGTTAATATAGATTTCATAAAGAAATTTTTTGATGAAGATAAGGATATTATTTTAAACTAATGAAAGTAGTAGCAGGGAAATACAAAGGCTTTAATCTAGCTAGTCCAAAATCAAAAACATCTAGACCTACAGATAACAAGGTAAAGGAAGCAGTATTTGATATGCTATATCCTTTTAAAGATAATTTTCTCGCTCTAGATTTGTTTGCAGGTACAGGACAAATGGGAATAGAATTTCTCTCAAGGGGAGGGGCCGAAGTATATTTTAATGAAAAGAATTATTCTAATTTTTCAATATTAAAACAAAATATAGAAAAAATAGGATCAGACAGAGCCGTATTAATTAAAAACGATTTTGTTAAAACTCTTAAAAACTTAGGGCAAAAGAATCTTAAGTTTGACTATATATTTCTAGATCCACCTTATGAAAGTGATTTTTTAGATAAAGCTCTATTTTATATTAAAGAATATGACTTATCCAGTGAAGATGGTATAATTATAACTGAATCGAGCATGGACTTAGATTTTTCAGAAAAATATGACCTACATATATTAAAAGATAAGTCCTATGGAAGGAAATATATTAAAATATATACAATATGAAAATAATTTATCCAGGCAGCTTTGACCCACTAACAAATGGCCATATGGATATGATTAAGAGATTATCAATTCACTTTGACCATGTCATAGTTGCAGTTATTAGAAATGAAAACAAAAACTCTCTATTTTCTCTAAAAGAAAGAGAAGAGATAATAAGAGAGGCTATAAAAGAAGAAAAATTAGTTAATGTAAGCATAAAATCCTTTGATGGCTTACTAGTTAATTTTGCTAAAAAAGAAGATGTTAAACTTATAGCTAGAGGACTTAGGGCTGTCACAGATTATGAGTATGAAAAGAATATAGCTAGAGTAAATTCAACCTTATATGAAGGGCTTGAAACTATATTTCTACTAAGTAATCCTAAATATTCCTTTGTATCATCTAGTGGTGTGCGTGAGATAGCTGCCTTTAAGGGCGATGTATCAGCCTTTGTAAGTACAAGTGTCGAAAAGAGAATTAAAGATAAATATAATTATTAGGAGGAAGTATGGCAAACAAAATAACTGATCTTATCTACGAGATGGAAGACATAATGGAAGAAGCAAGCTCTGTACCATTTTCAAAAAAGGTAGCAGTAGATCCTGATGAAATTTATGATGTACTTAATGAGATGAAAGATTCTTTACCAGAAGAAATCAAACAGGCTCAATGGGTAACAGATGAAAAAGAAAGAATTTTATCCGAAGCAAGCAATGAAGCTGATAGTAGATTAAATCAAGCTGAAGGTGAAATTAAAAATTTCAAGGAACAAGCGAAAAGCCAATTCCAAAGAATGGTTAGTGAACATGAAATTACTCAACAAGCTAGGGCTGAAGCTGATAGAATCTTACAAGAAGCAGCTGCTGAAGCTAAACATATCAAGGCTCAATCATATGAGTATGTAGATAAACTATTCTCAGGTTCTATAGATAACTTTAGCGGCCTTGTTCAACAATTAGAAAAAATTAGAAATAATTTATTAGAAAATAAGTAATTAAAGACGTCCAAGACATAATAATTATGTTGCTTGGACGTTTTTTTACTTAAAAGGTTTATTATTATGAATATAATCATAATTTATCTCTCTTCCAATAGCTAGATTATAGAGATTGGAAGAATTTATCATTTTTTCATAAATTTTAAAATTATTCTGATCCAATATTTTTGAATCAGCCTTATTTATAACTATATCAACCTTATCATTGAAATTATTAAATATTTTGGTAGCCTTTTTATTGTAGGCCAATATTCTTATAAAATGAATATCTATATAATTAAGTTTAAAGCTATTATCAAGAATATAATTAAGGATAAGCCTTCTTACTCTTGATTTAGTATACCTAAGACTTGTGGCCTCATTAATAAAATCATCAAAAGTCCTGTTTCTATCTACAAGTTTTATTAGATGGTTTTCAATCCCCTCTTCATAACCGATAATATCTGTCATAGCTTTTTTCTCAACAATTAGCTTATAGGTAAAAATTTTATAGAAAAACTCATCGTTAATTCTATTATAATTTTTAAAAAAATTGGAAAAATTCTTAAAAGATGTTCTAGGCATAAGCTTACTTATATCGCTGGAAATATTATTTCTAATAGCAGTAGATGAGGCATAAAATTTATCATTAATCGTTTTATCCTTATTAAGGCTTCCAACTCTACAAATTGGGTATGGGATAATTTTAGACTTTAATTTATCAATTGCCTTCATATATTCGAGAGCTAAAATATTGTTGGCTGAAATAAAATCATCGCCTACAAGCTTAGAAATAGCACTGTTAAGGGCTTTTGTATAGGATATACCATTTGCAAGGTACTTTTTAAGCTCTTGATTAATAAAGTTATCATTATTTATTACGATTTTAGCTTTATCTAAAAAATCTCTTTCATCTAGTCTTTCAATCCCAAAACATAGGTAATCAATTTCCATTTTATCTAGAATTTCTAAAGATTTTAAGGCGAAAAATTCTGCGGCTTGTAAACTAATGAAATTAGGCATTTCAATTACTAGATCAAAACCATTTTCAACAGCAGTTTTTGCTCGTGTAAATTTATCAACGATAGCCGCTTCACCTCTTTGAACAAAATCACCACTCATAAAAGAAATGGCTAAGTCACATGCCAAGTCTTCTTTAGCTTTATCAAGCAAATATTTATGACCATTGTGGAAAGGATTAAACTCTGAGATTATAGCAAGTTTTTTCATATGCACCTCTTTTTATTTATTATACTTATAAGCTTGATTTAATACATCATTCTTATATGTAAAATGATAAAAGCAGATGAATAAAATTTTCAATTAGCTCTTATATATGGTATAATAATGTAAGAATATAGCCAAGGAGGAATTATGATATCAGCTAACGATTTAAGAAAAGGTGTAACATTTGTATATGATGGGGATGTATATCAAGTTGTAGATTTCCAACACGTAAAACCAGGTAAGGGTGCAGCATTTGTTAGAACCAAAATAAGATCAGTAATGAATGGTGGAGCAAAGGATGTAACATTTAATCCTAATGAAAAATTTGAAAATGCCGTAATTTCTACAAAAGAAATGCAATATTTATACAATGATGGTCAACTATATTATTTTATGGACCCAGAAAGCTTTGAACAAATCGGTATAGAAGAAGAAGCAGTTAAAGAAGCAATAATTTATGTAAAAGAAAATGACAGTGTACTTATTAAATTTTATGAAGGCAAACCATTTTCAATTGATCCACCAAACTTTGTAGAGCTTAAGGTAGTAGAAACAGAACCAGGTGTAAAAGGTGATACAGCTACAAATGTTACAAAACCTGCAACAGTTGAATCTGGCGCAGTTATAAACGTGCCAATATTTGTAAACGAAGGTGATGTGATCAAAATAGATACAAGAAGTGGAGAGTATCTATCTAGAGTATAGGAGTATTAGATGACTAATAATTTTAAAGATGGTTCAGTTAAAATTGCTGATGAAATTCTAGATCAAATTGCAACCACAGCTGCTGAGGAAGTCTATGGAGTATATGAAGATACCTCCGAAGAAGGATTTATGCATTCACTACAAAGCAAGGCTACCAAGACAAATATCAGAAAAATAGCTGGTAATCTTGTAATAGACATAAATTTATCCCTAGACAAAAATATAAACGTTAGAAAGACCGTAAAAAAAGTCCAAAAAAATGTCAAAGATGTAATAGAAACAATGACAGGCATTGGAGTTAGTAGGGTTAATATTAACGTTAATAGATTAGAAATTTGATGAACAGAAGACAACAGAGGGAGTGGGTTTTTAAGCTTATCTTCCAAGATTCAATTAACGATATAAAAGAGAATAATGATTTATTTCAAAATCATGACCTAAGTGAGAATGAAACTTATATAATTAAATCTATAGATTCATATAAAAAACATTATGATGAGATTGTAGCAAAGCTTGAAGATAGCCTATCTGCTAGATACTCTAACATAAGCAAGGTAGCAAAGTCTATAATATTTCTTTCAATAAATGAAATATATTTTTTAGATATACCAGTCTCAGTCTCAATTAATGAAGCTGTTGATCTTGCGAAAAAATATACATCAAATGATGAGTATAAGATTATTAATAAAGTACTAGGTGACATCGTTAGAAAAGATAAAAAATGAAAAAACCTCTAACAGTTAAGCAATTTAATGAATATATAAAATCAAATATTAAACACGATCCTATTTTTAGAAGAATTTTTATAAGTGGAGAGCTTTCAAATGTTAGAATCAATAACCAACACTTGTACTTCTCTCTAAAGGAAGACTCAGATTTAATAGACTGTGTAATATATTATTATGAGGATAAGGATATAACCTTTGACTTTGAACCAGGAAAGAACGTTCTTGTTAGAGGTAGCTTATCCTATAATAATTTCTCTTCAAGACTAATTATAATTGCTAGCGAAGTTGAAGATGAAGGTCTTTCCAAGACCTATCTTGAATTTTTAAAAATAAAAGAAGAATTTATAAAAAAAGGCTATTTCGACCCAAAAAATAAAAAGCCAATAGATAAATTAGTCAAAAAAATAGGCCTAATAACATCAAAAGATGGGGCTGCAATTGTAGATTTTATATCAATGATTAATTCAAGACCTAATGACATAAAAATATTTTTAAATTCTGTAAAGGTTCAAGGAGATATGTCTCCGGGCTTAATAGCACAAGGAATTAATAAATTAGATTTACTAGATCTTGATGTTATTGTCTTAACAAGAGGTGGAGGGTCAAATGAAGACCTTTCAAGCTTCAATCATAAAGAAGTTATAGAGGCCATAAATAAAGCGAAGACACCTATTATTTCAGCAATCGGCCATAATATTGATAGAACTCTATCGGATTTAGCAAGTGATTTAAGCCTTCAAACACCGACAGAAGCAGGTTCTTACCTAATAAGCTTCTATGAAGACTACCACAAAAATTTAGAAAATTTATTCAAACAAAGAACTAAAGACATAGAAAATATATTAGAAAATTATGAATTAAAATTAAAATTTCTAAAAAAACGAATCGATATTAGCAATCCTAAGCTAATCTTAGACGCTAAATCCAAAGAGATTTCTAGTTTAGGCGTAAGAATTGAGAAAACAATTAGGGATAATTTTGTTTACAATGATCATAAGCTTAAAAGCCTTTCCTTTAATTTAAAGGCAGTAGAAAAAATTATTGAATATTCAAAAAAACATATACAAATTGAACATAATAATATATTGGTTTTTTCTAAACATTCACTTAAAGCTGATGATCTTGTAAAACTTGTATTTAGCGATGGAGAAGTAATAGCAAGGATTATTGATGGATAAATCATTTGAAGAAAATTATAAGAAAATAGAAAGCCTATTAGAAGAAATAGAAAATAACAAAGATAACTTAGATAAGAGTGTAAAACTTTATAAAGAAGCTAAAGAACTCTATAAGAAGTTAGAAGCAAGTTTAGATGACTATAGGGCTAAGGTAGAAATAATTGATAGTGATGAATAAAGAAGAATTTATTAAAATATTAAATAATAATAAGAAGGACATAGATGAAAGAGTAAGATCTTACTTTCCCAAAAAAGGTCTTATTAATGAAACAATGACCTATGCAGCAGATGGCGGCAAAAGAATAAGGGCCAGCTTGTATCTAGAAAGTAAGAAAATGTTTTCAAGCTCCCTTAGTGAGGAAGATTATAAAATGGCCTTGGCTATTGAATTAATTCATGCCTATTCTTTGGTCCATGATGACTTACCTGCCATGGATAATGATGACTATAGGAGGGGGATGGAGAGCCTTCACAAAAAATATGGTGAAGACTTAGCTATATTAACTGGAGATGCTCTTTTAAATGAAGCTGCTATTATTTTATTTGATGTTGCTATTATTAACAATACATATCTTAAATCTAGTAAGTATATAATGGAAAGAGCCTCTAAAAGGGGAATGATTCAGGGCCAAATCTTGGATTTAAGGAAAGATATCAAGGTAGATAAGTCCTATTTATTGGAGGTTTATAGCAAGAAAACCTCAGACCTTTTCAAGGCAGCATGCATTGGGGCTGCACTTTCAGCAAAGGCTAGCCATAGACAAATAGAGCTTCTTTCATTATATGCTGAAAACCTAGGCCTAGCTTTCCAAATACAAGATGATTTACTTGAAGATACATATGATGATGAACTAAATATACTCAATATAATGACTAAAGAAGAAGCCATTAATCTTCTTGATTCAATTAACAAAGATGCAAGAGATGCTATTTCTAATTTTAGCCATAACGAATTTTTAACTTATCTTATAGATTATTTATCAAAACGAAGTTATTAGGGGATATTATGAAAAAATACACTAGACAAAGATTAATATTAGATATTATTCAAAATAATGATGTCAAAACTCAAAGTCAATTATCTGAGATTCTAAGAGACCAAGGAGTAAATGCTACCCAGGCTACAATCTCTAGGGATATAAAAGAACTTAGAATATCCAAGGTTCAAAGTGATGACTACGAATATAAATACACAGTAGTTGATGCGGTTTATGACACACTTACAGAAAGAATTGAAAAAATTTTCAAGGAAGCAGTCCTATCAGTAGAAAAATCTTCTCAACTTGTAGTAATAAAAACTATATCTTACTGTGCAACTGTTTGCGGACAATATATTACTAATGCAAAGCTTGAAAATGTTGGAGGTATCGTAACAGGTATAGACACAATTTTTATTACTCCAAGAGATTCAAAAACTATTGACGATTTAGTAGAAGAATTAAGAGATCTTGTAAAATAATGCTTGCCGAGCTTTATATAGATAATTTTATAATAATCAAAAAAGATCATATATTTTTTGAGGATAGGTTTAATGTAATAACTGGCGAGACTGGTTCAGGAAAGTCCATTATACTTGAAGCAATAAATTTGCTTTTAGGAAAGAGGGCTAGCAAAGATATTATCGGCAAATTTAAGGACACTACAATTATTGAAGCAGTATTTATCATAGATGAAGATCAAAAATTATATCTTGAGAATAAAGATATAAGTTTTGATGATGACAAGCTTATTATTACCAGAAAAATAAGCGATAAGTCATCATCGATAAGGATAAATGGTAGACTTTCAAATTTAAATATCTTAAAAGATATAGGGGAATTTTTAATTGATATCTATAGACAAGGTGATAGCAACGTCTATATGAATAAGTCTAATTATATAAACTTAATAGATTCTTATCAAAACGACAAAGAAACTAAGTCTTTAAGAGATTCCTTGAAAGAATTATATAGAGAGAAAACAGAATTTATAAGAAAATTTCAAGACTTAGACTTAACCGATGAAGAGTTAAGCAGGGAAAGAGATCTTATTGATTATCAAATAAAAGAGATTGAAGCCATAGATTTATTTAATTTAGATGAAGATGAAATAGAAAGTGAATATCAGAGGCTATCAAATATATCAAGTTTGAGAGACAGCTATTATCAAATGATTGAAATCATTGACTCTGATGATTATCAAATTCCATCTATTAGTAGTTTATTAAATGAAGCTTCTTCTTCAATATCAAATTATGTAGGTATAGATAAAAAATCTGAGGACATATATGACAGACTAATATCAATATCAGATCAACTTAACGATATATATTCAGAAGCTGATTCCTATGTAGAAATTTTGTCCACTGATCCAGAAAGATTACAAGTGCTTGATGATTTAAATAAAAAACTCTTTGATCTTAAGAGGAAATATGGCAATAGCATAGATGATATCAAAGTTTATTATGAAGGAATGAAAGACCGCCTGGATGAGCTCAATCAAATTGAAGACCTAAGAATAAATATAGACTCTAAAATAGCAGATATAGATAAAAAAATGCTAGATAAGGCTGATAAGTTACATGCTATTAGAGTTAAAAAGATAAAAGAACTTGAGTCATCAATCAACAAAGAAATTGTGGAATTAAATATAAAAAATGGTAAATTTAAAGTTGAGCTTAAGAAGACTGATTTAATTGATAAAAAAGGTTATGATGATGTAGATTTCTTGATTAGAACCAATAAAGGAGAAAACCCATCATCTTTAACCAAGACAGCATCAGGCGGTGAGATTTCGAGAATAATGCTTGCCTTTAAAGAAGTTTTTGCAAGTTTTGATGATATAGATACGATGATTTTTGACGAGATAGACACTGGAATAAGTGGAAGGACAGCACAGGTTGTTGGTGAAAAAATCTTAGATTTATCTAAGAAAAGACAAGTAATAGCTATATCTCACTTGCCACAGCTAGCTTCACTTGCTAATAACCATATACTGGTTTGTAAAGAAGATGAAAAAGATGCTACTATTTCTTACTCAAAATCAATAAAAGGGGAAGAAAGAACTCTTGAAATAGCAAGGTTAATTGCGGGTGTTGATATAACTGAAACTACTAAAAAGTCAGCAAGAGAAATCTTGGAGATGGCGGAGGAATTAAGAAATGAATGAGCAAAAATTTTATGAAAAAACCATTAAGTCAGATACAATTTATGATGGTAAAATACTTAAATTAAGAGTTGAAACCGTAGAGCTTGAAAATAAAAGGTATTCTAAAAGAGAGATAGTTGATCACCAAAAAGGTGTTGGTATCATAGCATTTGACGGTGATGACAAGATTTGGATGGTAAAACAATATAGAAAGGCAATTGATAAAATAACCTTAGAGATTCCTGCAGGATTAGTTGATCCGGGTGAGATGCCTATAGAAACAGCTAAAAGAGAATTACAAGAAGAAGTAGGATATTTACCAGAAACTATTTCCTACTTATTTGATATGCATGCTTCACCAGGATTTACAAATGATAAATTATCATTTTTCTTAGCTAAAGATTTAGTTAAATCAAGTCTTGAGCAAGATGAGGATGAGAATGTCGAAGCATGCGCAATCGAGATAAAAGAATTATATAAGATGGTGGAAAATGGTGAAATTACAGATGCCAAAACAATTATAGCGATCTTATATTGTATAAAGTTATTAAATGAAGCTTAATATTGAACTAGAGGCCTTTGAGGGGCCTTTTGACCTTTTATTAAAGCTAATTGATAAACAAAAGATTGATATATATGATGTTAAGATTGAAGATATAACAAGTCCATTTTTAGAAGAAGTAGCTAAAATGAATATAGATTTGCCTTCTCTTTCTGAGTTTATATACACATCATCTATTCTTTTAACAATTAAGGCAAACAAGCTCTTACCAAAAGAGGAAAATGAAGGCTTAGAAGAAGATTTTTTAGCATATCTAATTGAGTATAAAAAAATCAAGTCCGTCCAAGATGATTTCAAGTATTTAGAAGAAGAAGCTCGTAAAATACATGTTAAATTTCAAGAAGATTTAACTAGCTTTGAAAAAGATGAAATAATCATTAATCAAGATATAGATATCCTTTCAAGAGAATTTAAAAAGCTTCTTAATAGACTAAAAAATGAAGAAAAATCTGAATCCAGAATATTTGAGCAAGAGATAATGCCAGATGTTAATGATTACCTAATTAGTCTTAGGAAAACACTGAATTTTTCTAAAGAATTAAAGTTAAACGATATAACAAAAAGGATCAATACAAAAGCTGAATGTATAGCAACTTTCTTAGCTCTTCTAGAAATGGTAAAGCTTAAAGAGATATATTTAAGTCAAGAAGATATTAATTCATTTAAAATAGTTAAGAGGGAAAATGACAGTTGACGAAATTAAAGGACTCATAGAAGAAATTTTATATATTTGGGGTGAACCCCTAGATTTTGCTGACCTATCAAAGATATTATTTGATATTGATAAAAAAGACATAAAAACTGCCCTTAAGGAATCTATTGAGGAGAGAAATAACAAAAATACTGGCCTAATCATTAGAAAATATAGTGATACCTATCAATTTTCTACAAGAAAGTCTACTGATAAATACTTAGAAAAATTAGTAGCCAAGTCAGAAAAAAAACTCACTAACTCAACCTTAGAAACCCTCTCTATAATTGCTTATAAGCAACCAATTACAAGGGCGGAAATAGATAAAATAAGGGGAGTTAACTCTCAATCGACAATTGATTCACTACTTGATAGGGGATTAATTGTTGAAAAGGGAAGGTTAGATAAGATAGGAAAACCAATAATATTTGGCACAACAGATGAGTTTCTAAAATATTTTTCTATATCTTCACTAGAAGATTTACCTGAAATAAAGATTGGTGATGATAATGAGAATAAATAAATATATAGCAAATACAGGCTTTACTTCTAGACGAAAAGCAGACGACTTAATCAAAGAAGGTAGAGTAAAGGTTAATGATAACTTAATAACTGAGCCAGGATTTAAAGTAGAAGATACTGATAAGGTTACAATCGATGGTCAATTACTTGAGTTAGAAGAGAAATTTTATATTAAACTATATAAGCCTGTTGGTTATATAACTTCTAATTTTGATCCTTATAATAAATTAGACTTAAATGACTTGTTAGAAATTGATAAGAGGTTTTATGCTGCTGGAAGACTTGATAAAGATAGCGAAGGTCTTTTGATTATTACAAATGATGGGGAATTCACCAATAATATTATTCATCCTAAATTCAAACTAGACAAAGAATATATTGTAGATGTTGATAAAACCCTTAGCAAAAAAGAAGAAAATCTTTTTATGCAAGGTCTAGATATAGGAAATGGTGAACATACATCAGATGCTTATATTAAACTAATCGGTAATAAAAAATATCAAGTTATAATTCATCAGGGATATAATAGACAGATAAGAAGAATGTTTGAATATTTTCATAGCAGTGTAAAAAGGCTTAAAAGAATAAGGATAGGTGATATTAGCCTATCTAATCTTAAAGAAAAAGACTATAAATACTTTGACAAAGAAGAAATGCTCTTTGTTAAAAAAGTTAAAAGGTAGGCAACTATCTTTTTTTGTGGGAAAAATTATATGAAAAAAATTGGAATAATCGGAGCTGGACCAGCTGGGCTTATGACAGCTATCCTTGCAAAAAATGAAAATAATGAAGTATACATACTTGAGAGAAATTCTAAAATAGGTATGAAACTCAAGATGACAGGTGGAGGAAGGTGCAACATCACGAACATGTCATATGATGGGGATTTCCTCGATAAAGTTGTAAGAAATAAAAAATTTGTCTACTCTTCCTATGCTAAATTTAATAATTATGACTTGATAGACTTTTTAGAAAATGAAGGCATTGCAACAATAGCAGAAGAAGATGGGAGGGTATTTCCTAAATCCCAACAGTCACAAAGCCTTATTGACTTTTTCTATAAAAAAATAAACGACTTAGGTATAAATTTATTAACAAATACAAAAGTTGTAGATATTAAGAAGAATAAAAAGTTTATTGTCAAAACTGATGATCATAAATTTGAATTTGATAGTCTTGTTATAGCTACTGGAGGTAAGTCGTATCCTAAAACTGGATCAGATGGACTAGGATATGACCTATGCAAAAAACTTGGTCACCATATTAGCAAAATTAGTCCAGTGCTGGTTCCTATCTTCATTAAAGATAAACTTAATATCAAGGCCCTATCTCTAAAAGATGTAGGCCTTAGCCTGGAGTCTGATGAAAATTCAGTATATCAGGTTGGAGATATATTAATAAATTCTGATTTTATAACAGGACCAGTAGTCCTAAGGGCAAGTTCCTTAATTGATAATGACAAGGTAAATCATATTTATATAGATTTTTTTACAAAATACACTTATAATGAATTAGACGACCTTTTACTTGATTTAATAAATCAAAATCCCAAAAAATCTATTCTAAATATTCTAAAATCTATAATCAACGATAGCTTAGTAGGGGTAATTGGTCAAAAGACTTAAAATTGATAAAGACCTAAGGGCGAGTGAGCTTAGTAGGGACTTGAGGATGCTAATAATAGAAAATTTAAAGAAATTCGAGCTAAATTTTCTTAAATTTGGCGGCTATGAATCAGCAGTTGTTACCAGGGGTGGGGTAGACTTATCTGAAATAAATCCAAGCAGCATGATGTCTAAAAAAATTGATAATTTATTTTTTGTAGGCGAAATCCTTGATATAGATAGCCTTACTGGAGGGTACAATCTTCAAATCTACTTTTCTACAGCTTATGCTTGCTCACAATATATAAGGGAGAGGATATGACATATATAATAGCGATAGACGGGCCAAGTGGTTCTGGAAAATCAACTGTTTCTGAAATTTTAGCTAAAAAATTAGGAATAGAATACTTAAATACAGGCCTAATGTATAGGGCTGTTACTAAGTTTTTCTTAGATAAGGGTATGGATGAAAAAACTGATGATCAGATTTTAATAAGATTAATTGATGAAATAGAGATCGATTTTAAGGATGAAAAATTGTATCTTTTAGGAAGTGACGTCACTAAAGACCTAAGAAATGATCAAATTACAGCTAATGTCTCTTGGGTTTCAGCCAAATCCTATGTTAGGGAGAAGATGGTAGACCTTCAAAGACAAATAGCTAAAAATACATCTTTCATCCTAGATGGTAGGGATATAGGAAGTGTAGTATTTCCAAATGCTAAATATAAATTTTACTTAACTGCGTCTGCCCTAACGAGGGCTAAAAGAAGATTTGATCAGGGTGAATCAGAACTAAGTATAGAAGAGATTGAAAAGGCAATTATAAAGAGGGATGACTATGATTCCCATAGAGAAATTTCTCCATTAAAGCTAGCAGAAGGGGCAATATTAATTGATAACTCAGAACTTAATATTGACCAAACAATTGAATTGATACTTTCGTATGTGGAGAAAACTGATGTTTTATAACTTTTTGGTTATACTTGTAAGGATTTTACTTTTTCCTTTTTATAGGATCCACGTTCATGGTAAGGAATTTATACCAAAGGATGCAAATTTTATAGCATGTGCAAATCACTGGTCTAATCTTGACCCTTTTTTCCTTGCTATATCCTTACCTATAAGATTTTATTTTATGGCAAAAAAAGAACTTTTTGAAATCCCTGTACTTAGAACTTTATTAAAAAAAGCAGGAATGTTTCCAGTAGATAGACAAGGAAATGACCTAAAGGCCTTAAGACATGCCATAAACCTTATTAAGGAAGACCATACACTGGGGATTTTCCCTGAAGGTACTAGGGTTAAAACTATTGATAGGGAAAACATGAAAGAGGGAGTTGGATTCATAGCTTTGAAAGCAAAGGCTGATATCTTGCCAATAGAGATTGTTACAAATTATAAGCTATTTTCTAGGGTGGATATTTATGTTAAAGAACCAATTAAGATAGAAAAGTATTCAACATTAAAAAATAAAGAAGCAATGGAAAAAATTTCTGACCACATTTTCATAAATTTATATGAACATAGTAAAGAATTGAAAGAGAGTAAGTAATGGAAATTATTATTGCAGAAAATTCTGGTTTTTGCTTTGGGGTAAAAAGAAGTGTAGAACTTGCTGAGAAAGCTCTGGAAGCAAAAAAGGATAAATATACATTAGGTCCTTTAATCCATAATCCACAATTAGTGGCGGATTTTGAAAAAAAAGGACTAAAAGTTATTGATCATGAACAGGCTCTAAAAATCAAAGACTCTTTGATAGTGATAAGGGCTCATGGTGAAGATAAAAGCTTCAAAGATAAGCTTATTGCTAATGGCAACGAGCTTTATGATGCAACTTGTCCAGTGCTAAATAGCATTTATAAGAAGATTGAAACAAAAGAAAAAGAAGGTTATCAGGTAATAATTGTTGGAGATAAGAAGCATCCAGAAATAATTGCTATGGAATCTTTTATAAACAATGGTATAGTAATATCAGATGAGACTGAAGCAAAAAATATTAAGAATTATGAGAAGCTATATGTAGTTAGCCAGACTACAAATAGGTTTGAATTTTTTGTAAATATTGCTAACAAGTTAGAAGAAAATAATGATAGTGTAGTAATAGAAAACACAATATGCAATGCTACAAAATTAAGGCAAGAATCTGCTAAAAAATTAGCGGCTTCTGTAGATTGTATGATTGTAGTTGGTGGTTTTAATAGTTCTAACACAAACAAGCTATATCAAGTAGCTAGTTTGTATTGTAAAAATGTTTTAAGGATTGAAACTGTTAAAGATCTACCTTTGCAAAAGCTCTCTAAATTTAAAAAATTAGGAATAATCGCAGGTGCATCTACGCCTGATTCGATTATTAAGGAGGTAGTAAGTAGTATGGATGAATTCACAAAAGAAGAATTTATGAACAGTCTAGAGGATAGTTTAAAGAAGATTTACCCTAAAGAGGTGATCACAGGTACAGTAATCAATGTTAAAGATGATGAGGTATTTGTAGATATCCAATATCGTGCAGATGGTATTGTTAAACTAGACGAAATGACTGAAGAGGAACAAAAAGATCCTAAAAACAGTTTTGAAGTTGGTGATGATATAGACGTATTCGTTATCAAACTTGATGATGGTGAAGGTAATGTTAGCCTATCTACTAGAAGAGTAGAAGGTATGAAAGCATGGAAAGAACTTGCTGAAAAGTTTGAAAATGACGAATTAGTGCATGGTAAAGTTGTTGGCTTTAACAAGGGTGGCCTAACTGTTGAAGTTAATGGTGTAAATGGTTTCGTACCTGCTAGCCAAATAGCAACTTACTTTGTAAAAAATCTTAAGAAATTTGTTGGTGAAGAATGGGATCTTAAGATCATCAGCATCGATGAAAGAAAAAATAGACTTGTTCTATCTAGAAAAGATGTACTTGAAGCAGAACTTGATGACCTTTGGGAAGATTTAGAAGAAGGCCAAGTTGTTACTGGTAAGGTAGCAAGATTAACTGACTTTGGTGCATTCGTAGAAGTTAACGGACTTGACGGATTACTTCATGTTTCAGATATCGCTTGGACAAGAGTTGAACACCCATCAGATGTACTAAATGTTGATGATGAAATCGAAGTTAAAATCCTAAAACTAAATAAAGAAAAAAATAGAATATCTTTAGGTCGCAAACAACTTCTAGACAAACCATTTGAAAGTTTTGTAAATAGCCACAAAGTTGGTGATGTAGTTGAAGGAAAAGTAGTAAACCTACTTGACTTTGGTGCATTTGTAGAAGTAGCTGATGGTGTAGAAGGTCTTGTTCATGTTTCAGAAATTTCTTGGGATCACGTTGAAAAACCATCTGATGAGCTTACAGTTGGTGACACAATCGAAGTAAAGATAATCTCAATAGATACTGAAGATGAAAAAGTCGGTCTTAGCATTAAAGCTTTAAAGGAAGCTCCAGAAAGACCAGAAAGAAAACCAAGAAGACAAGCTAGAACTAACGATAGACCAAGAAGAAAAGTAGAAAAAGATAATTCTTCTTCATCATTTGGTGATGATGACCTAAATAACAACCTTGGAGATATGCTTGCACAAGCTCTATCAGCACAAGGTTCAGAAGATTTACTTGGATCTATTGAAGAAGACGCTGAGTAAGATTAATAAAAATGGAGATGATTTTTATCATCTCTTTTTTTACTTAAAGGAGGAACATGTCTGACAAATTAGATAAATACAAAGATTTCTTTAGAGGAAAGACCTACAATATAACGACCTTTGGCTGCCAAATGAATGAGCATGATTCTGAAAGAATATCCTTTATCCTAGAAGATTTGGGTTATAGATATGAAGAGGATAGGAATAAGGCAGATTTTATCTTATTCAATACATGCTTAGTAAGAGAAAATGCAGAGCTAAAGCTATATGGTCAAGTTTCATCATTAAAGAAACTGAAAAAAGAAAATCCCGAAAAAATAATTGCTGTATCAGGATGTATGATGCAAACTGAAGTAGCTAGAAATGTTATAATTGATAAACATAAGGAAGTAGATATCATCTTTGGTACTAAAAACATCAACTCCCTTAAGGATTTAATCTTTAGATATCTTGAAACAAATGAAAGAGTCGTTGATATATCAACAGATAATGTAAAAGATGATTTTGTAAAATATAACACCCCAAATGATTTTCAAGCCTATGTAAATATAATGACCGGTTGTGATAATTTCTGTTCCTATTGCATAGTTCCTGAATCAAGAGGTAGGGAAGAATCAAGACGCCCTTCATCAATTATAGAAGAGGTAGAATATTTGGTTAACAATGGCTATAAAGAAATAACCTTACTTGGTCAAAATGTTAATTCTTATGGCAACAAAGCCGATTTCAAACACACATTCCCAGAGCTTTTAGAAAAAGTGGCTCAAATACCAAATCTAAAAAGACTTAGGTTTACAACAAGTCATCCAAAAGATTTATCCGATGAACTTGTAGAAGTAATTAAAAGAAACGACAATATATGTAAGTATTTTCATTTACCACTTCAATCTGGTTCATCAAAAATTCTAAAAGACATGAATCGTCATTATGATCAGGCAAAGTATCTTGAAAGAGTTAGAAAACTTAAAGAAGAAATACCAGAAATCGCAATTTCAACAGATATAATAGTAGGTTATCCTACAGAAACAGAAGAAGATTTTAAAGAAACACTTAAGGTATGTGATATAGTAGGTTACGACACAGCCTTTACTTTCAAATATTCACCTAGGCCAAAGACAAGGGCTGCAAAACTTACTCCATTAGATGATGATGTAATCCAAGATAGATTTGATAGGCTTTTAGATGTCTTATATCCACATTTTTATGAAAAGAATAAGACTTATATAGGTAAAACTGTAGAGGTATTATTAGAATCAGAAAGTAAAAATAATCCTGAAGTTCTTACAGGTAGAACTGATGATTTCAAGTTAGTTCATGTGAAAGCCGATAAGAGTTTAATTGGAGAATTTGTAAAAGTAAAAATAAATGACAATACATCCTTTACAATATCAGGAGACTTAGTTGAATAGCCCAGCCTTAGCTGGGCTTAAGTCCTTTTCCAGATATATATAAATGATATTAGTTATTTAAAAAGCTTTTTTTATAAAAGAATTTAAGGTACAATATGTTAATGTCAGGAAAGGAGGTTTTATGAAAGATGTTTCTGTAAAAGCTAAGGCTAAATTGGGGAAACTTTTAGATGATTATTTGCTAGAAAGAACTATAAATGAGAATGATTTTGATAGAAAAATCTCATATTTAAAGAAAAATTATGAATTTCTATCAGCTGATGATGATAAACTAATTGTTGAAGAAAAATTAAATAATTATTTTTTTAAGCAAGTAAGGTCAATTGACTTCTTTTTAAGAGGCTTAGATAAAAAATTTTATGAATTATATTTCTCAATTTACAAAATTTATTTGATACAAGAAATAATTACAAGTATATTAAATGATTCTTTATCAGATAACTATAAATACTTCGTAAACAGCCCGTTTTTTGAAGGAATGGAGCTATCAGCTAGTTTTTCTTTACATGATTTTGTTGAATCTATTAAAGATAAACATATAAAAAGGGTCTTGGAGCCGTTTTTAAATGAAAATATGGATCAAGACCAATTGATATTTTTATCTTCTAATGCTCTTATAAAATTGTATTATAGAGACTTACTAAAAATGAGCGAAAAGTTCCCTAGCAATGATTATAAGTACATCAACAGATATATAGCAGAAGAAATCAACTTGTTGAATTTTGAAATGCTTTACAGGTTAAAATCTTTTTTTGAAATAAATAATAACGAAGTTTTTAACTATCTTATAGAGGGTGGATATCTGTTTAATGCAGACAGACTTAGAGAGATATCTAATCTCAATAAGGACGAATTTATAGAGTATTTTTCTGATAGTAGGTATAAAAATATTTTTGAAAATGAAGATTTGGTTTATAAAAGAATACAAGATAGAAGATGGAAGAATTCTAGAGATGAAATAATCAGTGAGAATTGTGACATCCTTTATGTTATTTCTGCAATAAATCTTTTATACTTGGATATTAAAAATATTATTTCCATACTAGAGATGGATGGACGATATGATTACAATCAGAAAAGAGAATTGTTAATAGGAAGGTAGATATGGCAGTAGAAAAAATGAACCTAGTTAATATTACATCCAGACTAGAAAATCTTACCGATTTATTAAAGGATGTAATAAATATAGGTCAAATCGAACCAATTGATGCTTTTGGTCAAGTGGCTAGTAGAGCTTTCTCTGTCAAGGCTAGTAGCGAAAATGTCGAACTGACTGAGGATATGAATAGTATTACAAGCTTTCAAGGTCTTAGCAAAGAAGAACTTGAAAAACTTGATTATCTAAAGAAATTCTTTGATATTAAAGATGATGAAAAAATCGGTAAAATAACTAAAGTTATTGAGAAAGATGAACTTGACAGACTCTATACTAGACTTGAGCCGATGATTAAAAGACGAGAAAGCCTTGTTGAAGAAAAAGAAAAATTATTAACTTATAAAAATAATTTGGAGATTCTAAATAGGGCAGATGTTGATATTGATAAGATTAAGCACTTAAACTATTTCGATTTTAGATATGGCAAGGTGACAAAAGATGGTAGATTTATTCTAAAAAATAACTACGAAAATATACCATCACTAATCATCCACTTAAACGATGAAGATACTAAAAGTGCTGATGCGATTAACACTTTGATTGAGCTAGACAATAAAACTAGTGAAAGAAGAAGAAGTGTTGATGCTATAATTGAAAATGAAAAAGCTGAAAGCTTAAAAGTTGCTAATAAGATTGATCAAACCTATCTTGAAAAAATTACAAGAGAAGTTGCGGAGTTAAATAAAAACAACGATGAAGAAATAAGCAAAGAAGCTAGTGAAATTAAAAAATCTTTTTCTGACAAGAAATCTAGCATTGAAAGCCTATACAAGGATGAGGTTGACATGCTCGTAGATGAAGCATTCGAAAAAATAATCAAGGAGGATGGCAATGACAGATAAAATAAAAAACTCTAAAGAAAATTATCTATTAGTCTATCCAAAACAGGTTAGTGAAGATATAGGTAGGGCTGTAAACACAATGGGCTTTATCGATATGGAACTTCCTGATGAGAATCTTGATACAATAAATGCTAAGTTAAGTAGTATAGGAAAGGAATTAGATAATCTAGAAAAAGATATCAAAGATTTTAAGGATAATAACGAAGAAACTTTCGAATCTTTACCAAGTACTGTTGAATACTATGAAAAAAGCGAAAATATCATTAGTAAGATGGCCAAGGGTGAAAAATATTTATACTTAACTGGTTGGGTTCCAAATTCTAAGGTAAAAGAATTTGAATCTTTATCCAAAAAATACGACAAAACAAACGTAGAAGTAAAAAAAAAATATAATCAAGAGCCACCAACAAAGTTAAGAAATAACAAGCTCTTTAGACCCTTCGAATTCCTAGTAAATATGTATGGAGCACCTAATTATAACGAAATTGACCCAACTCCATTTTTCGCAGTAACTTATATGCTCCTCTATGGAATGATGTTTGGTGATTTAGGACAAGGTTTAGTTTTTATTCTTCTAAGCTTTTTTGTAGATAAGATTAATAAAACCTTCGGATCACTAATAAGAAGAATTGGATTTTCTGCTTGTTTCTTTGGTTTGATGTATGGATCATTTTTTGGAATAGAGACATTGATTCCTACATTATTGATTAAACCATTTGATAATATCATGAAAGTCCTTATAGCATCAGTAGCCTTTGGTATAATGCTACTTGTAATTGCATATTGTCTAGGTATTTATAACAAATTAGTAAAACAAAAAAATATCGAAGAAGGAATCTTTGGTAAGGAAGGCCTTGCAGGACTCTTGATGATGATTTCATTTGTTTTATTAATACTTAACATTGTAAATGTAAATCCACTTCCAATGCCTTTTGCTCTTTGTCTGTTGATTCTATCAATAATAATGATAGTATTTTCTAAACCAATATCAGCTAAAATTGAAAAAAGAGATGAGGTCTTTGAATCAAGTGCCTCAGATTATTATGTTGAAAGTTCATTTTCAATAATAGAAGCCTTGCTTTCAGTATTTTCAAATCTTGTTTCATTTACTAGGGTTGGAGCCTTTGCTATCAACCACGTTGGTCTATACATGGCCTTTGAAGTTATGAGCAAACTTGTTGGTGGCGGGATTTTTGGAATAATAATATTAATATTTGGTAATGTTTTAATCATTGGCCTTGAAGGAATGATTGTCTTTATCCAAGGTCTAAGACTAGAATTTTATGAAATGTTTAGTAAGTATTATCAAGGAAACGGTCGTAAATTTAGACCAATTAAAGAAAACTAATTTAAAAGGAGAAGAATATGATTAAATATACAGCATTACTTGCACTAGCAGTTGTCATTATGACAATTTATTCAGGTTTATACCTACTAAAAAATAACGAAGATAGCTCAAAAGCAAAAATAAAAAAAGCATTAAAGATAAATTTATTTACCTTTGTACCACTAATGTTGATGATTATGGTATTAATTCTTCCATCAACATCAAAAGCAGCAGGAGAAGCTGCAGCTGCAACAGCTACAGCAAGCGATGGACTTAAATATATAGGTGCAGCCCTTTCAACAGGTCTTGCTACAATCGGTACTGGTTATGCAGTTGGTACAGTAGGATCTGCAGCACTTGGCGCAATTTCTGAAGACCAATCAATACTTGGTAGAACAATCATCTTTGTTGGTCTTGCTGAAGGTATTGCAATCTTTGGTGTAATTATTTCAATCCTAATCCTATACGCATAAAATGAAGGCAAAGATTCTAACTGATTCAAACAACTTGCTTACAATGTTTCGTCTTGGAGCTATTGAAGCAAGCTTGGTTGATGAGAATAATTTTGAAGAGGAATTTAGGAATTCATACAAGGATGAGAATCTTGCTATATTGATAATTACAAGAGCAGTTTATAATAAAAATAATAATAGGATTGATAATTATAGAAGAGATTACACAATGCCTTTAATTGTAATTATTGATGGCTGAAAGGATTGATTATGCTAGACTTAGAAGCAAAACTATCAAGTTTTAGAAAGATGGTTTGGGATGAAGAAAAGATAAAAACGGATGAGGAATTATTCCTATCAACCGAAAAGAATTCATCCTATATCGATAATAAGAATAAACAAAGAAGTCAAGAATTTGAAGAAAAACTTAAAGATCGTAAAAACTTTCTAAAAATAAGAAAAAACGAAGAAATATCAAAAATTAAGCAAGAAGAAAAAAATAACTTTTTTGCTTACAAGGAAGAATTGCTTGATGATTTTTATAATAGATTAATTAGTAAACTAAGGGCATATAAACAAACAGATGCTTATAAAAAATCTTTATCTACTGAAATAAAAATGGTTATGAAAGAACTTTCTTTATCAGAAGATGAGATTGTAGTATGTGTGTTAGAAGATGACTTAGCTTTAATAGATTTTAAAAATAAGCAAGCGATGGATAACACTTATATAGGTGGCTTTATACTAAAAGATATCAATAATGAATTCAGATATAATTTTAGCTATAAAGAAAGAATTAGATATAAAAAATATGAATTTGGTAAAAAATTATACCAAGTTCTTGAAAGTGAGCGTTTTAATGAATCCAATAATTAAAACAATTAATGGACCTGTTGTTTATGCTCAAAACGCAAGAAGCCTTAAAATTAGAGAGATGGTTTCAGTTGGTAATTTAAAACTAATTGGGGAAGTTATTTCCGTTGAAGGTGACCTTGCAACTATTCAGGTATACGAGGATACATCAGGTTTAAAAGTAGGAGAGGATATCATCTCTACATCAATGCCTTTATCAGTCAGACTAGGTCCTGGTCTATTAGGAAATATGTTTGATGGTATAGAAAGACCTCTTAAAGATATAATGGATAAACACGGAGCCTTTATACCATCCGGTATTGGTTTTGACAACCTTGATCTTGAAAAAGAATGGGATGTTAAAATTAAATTTAAAAAAGGTGACAAGATTAAAAAAGCAGATATTTACGCCACTATAAAAGAGACAGAAGTAATAGAGCATAGACTAATGTCTAGCTTTACTGGTGTAATAGTTGAAGCTAAGGAAGATGGTAAATATAAGCTTGAAGATACCATACTAAAGGTAGAAAATGATGAAGGTGTTTTTGACCTTAAACTTTACCAATATTGGCCTGTAAGAAATCCTAGGCCAGTTAAAAAAGCCTTAACCTTACAAAATATTTTAGTTACTGGCCAAAGGGTATTAGATGTATTTTTCCCAATAGCAAAGGGAGGTACAGTTGCAATTCCTGGAGGATTTGGTACAGGTAAGACAATGCTCCAACATCAGCTTGCCCAATATTCTGATGTTGACATCATAGTATATATTGGTTGCGGTGAAAGGGGTAATGAGATGACTCAGGTACTTGAGGAATTCCCAGACCTGATCGACCCAAATACAGGTAAGGACCTTATGCAAAGGACAATCCTGATTGCTAACACTTCAAACATGCCAGTTGCTGCAAGAGAGGCAAGTATATATACAGGTATAACTATCGCAGAATACTATAAGGATATGGGCTATGATGTGGCTCTAATGGCAGATTCTACTTCTAGATGGGCAGAGGCATTAAGGGAAATTTCCGCAAGGCTAGAAGAGATACCTGCAGAAGAGGGCTATCCTGCCTATCTTGCATCAAGACTTTCTAAATTTTATGAAAGAGCTGGATATTTCGAAAACCTAAATGGAACAAAAGGTTCAGTAACCTTAATAGGGGCTGTATCTCCATCGGGTGGAGACTTTTCAGAACCTGTAACTGAAGCAACCAGACGTTCTGTAAATGTGTTTTTAGGTCTTGATAGGAAACTTGCTTATTCAAGACATTACCCAGCTATAAACTGGCTAACTTCATATACTAACTACTTAGAAAAGATGCAAGACTACTACAAAGAGCATTACAATTCTGATATTATCGCTATAAGAAATAAACTTATGAATGTATTGATTTCTGAAGAAGAAGTTAAATCAATAATGATGTTAGTTGGATCAGATGCTTTATCAGATGAACAAAAAAATACTCTAGATGTGGCTGCCCTAATTAGAAATGGTTTCCTACAACAAAATGCTTATAACGCTATAGATAAGTATGTGCCTGTTGATAAGCAAATTATGATGCTTGATATAATAGATAAATACAATAATCTAAGTAACAAAGCTCTTAAAGATGGCATTTCATATAAACAGATTTATGATTCTAACTTATTAAATGAAATAAGCCAGATGAAATACAATGTTGAAAATGATAAATTAGAAAAGCTTAACCAGCTAGGCTCTAAAATTGAGAATTATTTTGCTAGTTTGAGGGGGTAAGCTGTTGAGAAAAGAATATACAAAAATTAAAAAAATAGAATCTTCTATCATAGAAATTGAAAAAGTAAGCGACATAGCCTACAATGCCCTAGTTTCTGTTCATGCAGCAGGAATGGAGTTTGTAGGATCAGTTGTAATGGTTGATGATGATACTGTAACAATTGAGGTTTATGCAAATACAGATAATTTTTCTGTAGAAGATATTGTTGTTAGTTTCTACGAAAAACCATTAGAATTACCTCTCAATGAGAGTATTCTAGGTAGGACTTTCAATGGTATAGGTCAACCTATTGATAATGGTGGAGACATTTATTCAGAAGAAACTTATCCTGTCGAAGGTCTTGCACTAAATCCAGTTGCAAGGGAATATCCAAGAGACTTCATACAAACAGGAATTTCTGCTATTGATACCTTGACCACCCTAATTCGTGGCCAAAAATTGCCGATTTTTTCAGGATCGGGTCTACCACATAACGAAATTGCAGCTCAAATTATTAGACAAGCTAAACTAAAAACTTATGAAGACTTTGCCTTTGTCTTTGCTGCTATGGGTATTAAAAAAGATGAGGCAATGTTCTTCGAAGATGCTTTTTCTAAAGCTGGAGTAAAGGACAAGCTAGTAATGTATCAAAACTTAGCCGATTCACCAATAATGGAAAGACTTCTTGCTCCAAAATGTGCCCTTACAGCTGCTGAATACCTTGCCTACAAGAAAGGCTACCACGTGCTTGTAATCATAACCGATATGACAAGTTATTGTGAGGCCCTACGTGAAGTATCTTCTATAAGAGGAGAGATTCCATCAAGAAAGGGCTATCCAGGTTACCTTTATTCAAATCTAGCTAGTCTTTATGAAAGGGCAGGTATGATTGAGGGAGTGAAAGGTTCTGTAACCCTTATTCCAATCCTAACCATGCCTAATGATGATATCACTCACCCAGTTCCAGACTTGACTGGTTATATTACAGAAGGACAAATAGTAATAGATAGGAACCTTTCAAGTAAGGGAGTCTACCCACCAATAAATGTCTTGCCTTCTTTATCAAGACTTATGAAAGATGGCATTGGTGAGGGCTATACAAGAAGTGATCATGAAGATGTAATGAACCAATTATATGAATCATATTCCAAGGTCATAGATGTTAGAAACATTGCACAAATTGTCGGTGAGGATGATTTGTCAGAAGTTGATAAGAAATACCTAGAATTCGGTGATGTATTTGAAAGCAAATTTCTATCACAAGATCAAAGTGAAAATAGAGAACTTGAAGAAAGTTTAGATTTAGCTTGGGATATATTAAAAATATTACCAAGAAACGAACTTCACAGGGTATCTGAGAAAAATCTTGATAAATTTATAGGTAAGACTGATGAACAATGAACAAATAGCAAGTAAAGCCAATCTAATAAAAGCTAAGGAAGAACTTAAGCTATTAGATGTTGGTCTTGATATTCTAGATAAAAAAAGAAAGGCCTTAATGAATGCTCATGAGAGTAAAATTAAGGATAGGGATGCTTTAAATAAAAAAGTAAACCAAACAATGAATGAAGTAAGTCATAATTTCAATAAAGCTATGACAAGTATAGGCCAGGCTAAGCTAGAAAATTTAGCCGGTCTTATACCGATTGATAATTCAATAGAAACAAAAAATACAAAATTCATGCAGACTGACATAGCAGAAATAAGATTTACTCCTAAGAAATTATCTTTATCTTATTCATTTTATCAGACAAATTCTCTATTTGATGAAGCTTTAATAGCTTTTAATAAATTAAAAGCAGATATTTTTAAATTAGCAGAGCTTGATAGTACAATAAATAACTTGGAAATAGAAATAAGAAAATCAAATAAAAAAGTTAATTCTTTGGAAAAAATACAGATACCACAAAAGTCAGAACTTATCAAAAATATTTCTCAAAGTATTGAAGAAAAAGAAAGAGAAGAATTCTCTAAAACAAAAATTGTTAAAAGAAATAAAGAAAAAAAGCCATCGTAAAATATTACGATGGCTTTTTACTTTATTATTTTCTTTTAGATGGTCTAACCATTGTAACTTCAAGAGGTGAAACTCGATTATTATCAACAATACCATCATCATACTGGGTCTTTTGCATAGATGATGAAAGCGCCAGTCCCACACAAGATAAGATAATTAACTGGAAGGTACCTCCATTTGAAAAGAATGGAAGAGGTATACCCGTAACAGGCATAAGTCCTATAGTCATTCCGATATTTTCAAAAACGTGTATGAAGATTAATCCAGCAATTCCTGTTACAAGCAGGCTTATAAAAGTATTATTTGAAGTTTTTGCGATTAATACAAGTCTAAGTATCAAGATTGTAAAAAGGACTAGCATGATAATTGATCCAACAAAACCAAGTTCTTCAGCTAAGACTGAAAAAATAAAGTCTGTTTCCTTCTCGGGTATATAACCATATTGAGATTGGCTTCCGTTAAGGTATCCTCTTCCACCAATCATACCAGATCCTATAGCTATCATACCTTGTTGTTGCTGCCAGTTCGATCCTGATGTATCTCTATTAGGATTTAGGAAGTTTTCAATCCTATCAGCCCTAAAGCCACTCAGATTTGTAAGAAGTATTATTCCTACCACAAGACCAATAGCAAGTAAAATTCCAATCCACTTCCAAGAGATTCCTACTATAAATATCATTGCAGCTATAAAAAACAAATATACCATGGATGTTCCAAAATCTGGCTGCAAAAGTATAAGGAATATTGGAAAGCCGGCAAATAAGATAGTCAAAACTAGAGTCTTTATAGAGTTTATCGAATATTTATATTTATCTAGAAAGGCTGCTAGGCAAAATATCAAAATAATTTTAGCTATTTCAGCTGGCTGAAAGGAAAAAGATCCAATATATATCCAGCTTCTAGCTCCCCATTCATCAAGTCCTCTACCTAAAAATAGCGTTGATATTAGCATTATAATCATTCCAGCATACATAATCATATAGGGCTTCTTAATAACATCTAAATCAATTGTACAAAGTGCACCTATAATCAAAAATCCCAATATTGTAGCAAAAATCTGAGTTTTAATAGCGCTCAGATTGCCGCCATAAGCTGAGTACAAAACTACTAATCCGTAGACAGAAAGACAAATCGTTACCAATAGTAAAATTATATCAAAGTCTTTAAAATTTTTCTTTTTTAAATTAAACATATTATCACTCCAATTCTTATTTATTATATAGCAGATGATGAACAAAAACAATTCTTAGCAGGCAAAAATAAGTAAAGTATAATAATTGGGAAAGTTGGTGATATTATTTTATCTAAAAATGACATAAAAAAAGTATTAGATCTTCTAGATATAATGTATCCAGATGTGGATCATTCGATGCTTGACTTTACAACACCCTTTGAGCTTTTGGTGGCAACGATACTTTCTGCCCAAGCAACAGACGTTAGTGTAAATAAAGTGACAAAGGAAATGTTTAAAGAGGCAAATACACCAGAAGATTTTGCAAACATGGATATAAAGAAACTAGAAAATTATATTAGATCTATTGGTATATACAGAAATAAAGCGAAAAATATACAAGCTGCAAGCAAAATTCTTATTAATGATTATAATTCAATAGTACCAAAAGATAAAAAAGAATTACAAAAACTACCTGGAGTAGGTAGAAAGACAGCTAATGTTGTTGTATCAAATGCTTATGGAATTCCAGCTATTGCAGTAGATACACATGTATTTAGGGTTTCTAATAGGATTGGTCTTGCTAATGCTAATAATGTTGATAATACAGAAGACCAATTAGAAAAAAATATAGATCAGTCAAGGTGGACAAAAACTCACCATCAAATAATTACTCATGGTAGGGCCTTATGCAAGGCTAGAAATCCACTATGTGAAGAATGCCAATTAAATAAATTATGCGAATATTACAGGAGGCAAAATGATTAAATTATTTGCTTTCGATATAGATGGAACCTTGCTAGATTCCTCTATTAAAATGCCAGATAATAATATAAAAGCCCTTAGAAAATTAAATGATTCAGGTATCAAGACAATTTTTGCTAGTGGAAGAGTCTTATCATCTATAAGATATTATCAAAAGATAATAGGTTATGATAATCCAATTGTTGCTACAAATGGCTCTATGATTGCTCTTGCATCTAACAATATTTATAAAACATATTATATTGATGACGATATTTTAAAAGAATTATTCGAATTTTGCAAAGAACTAAAACTTGAATTTCATTTTTATGATGAAGAAAATTATTATACAAATAGGGTAAATTTGGATAGAATCAAACATCTTAAAATTGATAATGATTATGGAATGAATTACCAAGTGGATTTGATAATAAAAGAAGACCCAGTTTCTTATCTATTATCTCAAGGTAAGTCTGCTAATAAATTCCAAATTTCAGGTATAGATAAAAATAAACTTAGTAAAGAAGAAATCGTTTCAAAGGTGAATGAGAAGTTTGCTGATAAACTTTATATAACATCTTCCGGTTCAAACCTTCTCGAGCTATCAAATAAAAATTCTAGCAAATGGAATTCAATAAGTGAGATTTGTGAGATCTTGGGTATAAGTATAGAAGAGGTAGCTGCCATAGGCGATTCATACAACGATATTCCTATGGTAAAAAATGCTAAGCTTGGTTTTGCTATGGGCAATGCCAATGAAACTCTAAAAAAATATTCTGATATAATTGTAGGAGATAATGACTCCTCAGGAATTGTAGAGGCTTGTGATTATGTTCTGAGGTTAAATAAAAATGTATAATGTCGTTTTATTAATGCCAGAGCATCCTGGTAATGTTGGTAACATAGCAAGAACTTGTGTCTTAACAGAGTCACGATTGCATTTAGTAAGGCCATTCAAATTCAACTTATCAGATAAATACCTTAAAAAGGCTGGTATAGATTATTGGGATAAGGTAGATTTAGTTATTCATGACAGTTTGGAAGAATTTTTATCCTATCTTGATGGAAAAAACTTTTATTTAGTTGAAACACCAAGTAAGCAAAAATATACCGATATAAATTTTAAGGATGGTGATTTTTTGATATTTGGAAGGGAAAAGGAAGGGATTGATTCTAACTTACTTGAGAGATATCAGGACAAAATCATAACTATACCGATGACAAAAAAGCTTAATAGATCGCTTAATCTTGCTAATTCAGTTTCAATAGTGGTCTATGAAGCCTTAAGACAAGTAGATTTTAATTTTTAAAGGAGATATATGTACGATTTAATAATAATAGGTGGAGGTCCAGCTGGACTTACTGCTGGTCTTTATGCAGGTAGAAGTATGCTAAAGACACTAATAATTGAAAAAGATATAGCTGGCGGCCAAATTTCTGGAACAGCTTTTGTAGAAAATTATCCAGGATCAATTGAAGATCCAACAGGAATGGCTCTATCAGAAAGAATGGAAGAACAAGCAAAGGAATATGCTGAGATTGTCTTTGAAAATGTTAAAGAAGTTGAGCTTGAAGGTAAAATAAAAAAAGTAACAACTGATTCTAACACCTATGAGGCAAAGACTATTATAATTTCAACTGGTGCAAGACATAGACACCTTGGTGTGCCTGGTGAAGAAGAGTTTGCAAATAGGGGAGTGTCATATTGCGCTACTTGTGATGGACCATTTTACCAAGGTCTTGATATATACGTTATAGGCGGGGGAGATAGTGCCCTAGAAGAGGCAAATTTCCTAACAAAATATGGTAAATCTGTAACAATTGTGCATAGAAGAGATGAATTTAGAGCTAGCGGTGTAGTAATAGAAAATGTTAAGAAAAATCCTAAAATTAAATTTGAATTAAATTCTGTACTAAAGGAAATCCGTGGTTCTAAGGAAGTCGAAGAATTAGTTTTAGAAAATGTTAAAACAAATGAAGAAAAAATCATAAAAGGTGATAATAATTCACCAATTGGGGTATTTATATTTGTAGGTAATGTAGCTTCAACAGAAATATTTGAAGGTAAACTTGATATGGAAAAGGGCTATATTATAACAGATGAAGACATGAAAACCAATATAGAAGGTGTCTTTGCAGTAGGCGATACAAGAAAGAAATCAGTTAGACAGGCAGTGACTGCTGCAAGCGACGGATGTATAGCTGCTGTAATGGCAAATAGGTATATTGAAAGCAAAAGCTGGTAAATAATATTGACAAGCAAATAACAAGTCAGTATATTTAATATGTAGAAAGAATTTAGGAGGAAATAATGACAACAAGAGTAGCAATTAACGGATTTGGTAGAATAGGACGTCTTACCTTAAGAAGAATCGCAGAAGTAGAAGACAACATCGAAGTTGTAGCAATCAATGACCTTATTGATAAAGCAGGTCTACTATATGCTTTCAAATATGATACTGCACAAGGCAGATTCAATGGAGAAGCTGAATTAACAGACGAAGGCTTCAAAATCAATGGTAAAGACATCAAAGTTTTTGCAGAAAGAAATCCTGAAGATCTTCCTTGGGGAGAATTAAACGTAGATATCGTACTTGAATGTACAGGATTCTTTACAGAAAAAGAAAAAGCAGAAGCTCACCTTAAAGCCGGAGCTAAGAAAGTTCTTATTTCAGCACCTGGTAAAGGTGATATGAAAACTATCGTTTTTGGTGTAAACCACGACATACTTGATGGATCAGAAACAGTAGTTTCAGGCGCAAGCTGTACAACAAACTGCCTTGCACCAATGGTAAATGTATTAGCTAAAGAATTTGGCTTTGTTTCTGGACAAATGTCAACAATCCACGCATATACAGCAACTCAAGCTATCCAAGATACACCAGCTTCTAAAAAAGACCTTAGAGGCGGAAGAGCAGCAGCTCAAAACACAATTCCAGCTTCAACAGGTGCAGCAAAAGCTGTAGGTAAAGTACTTCCTGAAGTAGAAGGTAAAATCGATGGTTCAGCTCTAAGAGTTCCAACAATAACAGGATCTATAACAGAACTTTATTCTGTACTTGAAAAGAAAGTAACAGTTGAAGAAGTAAATGCAGCAATGAAAAAATACGAATCTGATGCATTTGCATATACAGAAGATGATATAGTATCAAGTGATATAGTTGGATACCCAGCAGGATCTGTATTTGACTCACAACTTACAAAAATAGTTGAAGGTGCAAATGGCACACAAGTAGTTAAAACAGTTGCTTGGTATGATAACGAAATGGGATACGTATCTAACCTAGTTAGAACACTTGATTATCTAGCAAATCTTTAAGATTATTAAATAGGCGGGATACAATCTCGCCTTTTTTTCGAGGTGAATAATGAATAAAAAAACAGTAAAAGACTTAGATGTAAAGGGAAAAAAAGTTTTAGTAAGAGTAGACTTCAACGTACCTTTATCAAAAGAAGAAAAAGGTAAAATAGCAGATGATGCAAGAATAAAAGCAGCTATGCCTACTATAGATTACCTCTCAGAAAATGGTGCAAAAGTTATACTTATGAGCCACTTAGGTAGGCCAAAGGGAGAGGCAAATCCTGAATTCGCATTAAAACCAGTAGCAGATTACTTAGAAAATGTCTATGGCGATAAATTTAAATTTTTACCATCACCAGTAGTAGTTGATGAAAAAGTAAAAGAAGAAGTTAATAAACTCGAAGATGGACAAATTGCCTTACTAGAAAACACTAGATATAGAAAAGAAGAAACAAAAAATGGTGAAGATTTTGCAAAAGAATTAGCTTCACTTGCAGATTTATATGTAAATGACGCCTTTGGTACAAGCCACAGAGCACACGCTTCAAATGTTGGAGTTGCAAACATCCTACCATCAGCTGTAGGTCTTCTAATAGAAAAAGAAATTGACATAATGGGCAAGGCTCTAGAAGCACCAGAACATCCATTTGTATCAATCCTTGGTGGAGCTAAAGTATCAGATAAGATTGGTGTTATAGAAAATCTTATAACAAAAGTTGATACAATCCTAATCGGTGGTGGTATGGCTTACACCTTCCTTAAAGCTCAAGGTAAAGAAATAGGAAAATCACTTCTTGAAGAAGATAAGATGGATCTATCTCTAGAATTAATCAAAAAAGCTGAAGCAAATGGCGTAGAAATCCTACTACCAGTTGATGTTGTAATAGCAGATAAGATAGAAGCAGGCGTAGATACAGAAGTTGTTGATATAGATAATATTCCAGCAGATAAAGAAGCCCTAGATATAGGGCCAAAGACAGCTGAACTATTTGCATCAAAAATTAAAGAAGCAAAGACAGTAGTATGGAACGGACCAATGGGAGTATTTGAAATAAAAGAATTCGCAGATGGTACAAACAAAGTTGCCCAAGCTCTAGCTGAATCAGATGCAATAACAATTGTAGGTGGTGGAGACAGTGCTCTAGCTATAGAGATGGCTGGCCTAAAAGATAAGATTACACACGTATCTACTGGTGGTGGAGCAAGCTTAGAATTCCTAGAAGGTAAAGACCTACCAGGTATAACAGCAATAGAAAACAAATAAGGAGTCTTAAATGCGCAAACCAGTTATAGTAGGAAACTGGAAAATGAATATGACAGTTTCTGAAGCAGAAAAGCTACTTGAAGAAATCAAAAATTTAGACCTAGATGAAAATGTAGAAGCTGGAGTTTGTACACCTGCTATAGACTTAGTAATTGCAAAAGAAAAACTTGCAGGTACTAATGTTGCTTTCGGTGCACAAAATATGTACTACGAAGAAAGTGGTGCATATACTGGAGAAATTTCTCCACTAATGCTTATAGATATCGGAGCAAGATATGTAATCTTAGGTCACTCAGAAAGACGTGAATATTTTAAAGAATGTGATTGCCTAATTAACAAAAAGGTTAAATCTGCTCTCGCTCATGACCTAGTACCAATTCTTTGTTGTGGTGAAACTTTAGAAGAAAGAGAAGCAAATGAACACGAAGTAAAAGTTAAATCTCAAATAGAAAAAGATTTAAAAGATGTTTCAGCTGAAGATATAGAAAAAGTAATCATAGCATATGAACCAATCTGGGCAATAGGAACAGGCAAAACTGCATCTAGTGATGATGCTGATGCAATGTGCGGCTATATTAGAAGCCTAATAGCTGATATGTTTGGAAAAGAAGCTTCTGAAAAAGTAAGAATCCAATATGGTGGATCAGTAAAACCAAATAATGTTGTTGAGCTTATGGCTAAAGAAAATATAGACGGAGCCCTAGTAGGCGGAGCGAGCCTAAAAGCAAGCGACTTTGCTGCTTTAGTAAACTTCGCAAAATAGTTTAAATTATTTAAAAATATTATAAATAAAAAGGAGATATTTATGAGTTTAATTACAAGTGTATATGCAAGACAAATCCTTGACTCAAGAGGAAACCCAACTGTAGAAGTTGAAGTAGAAACAGAACTAGGCGGCTTCGGTCGTGCAGCAGTACCATCAGGTGCATCTACAGGTGAATGGGAAGCAGTAGAACTTAGAGATGGAGATAAAGATTATTATCTTGGAAAATCAGTTCTTAAAGCTGTTGAAAATGTAAATGATAAAATAGCTGATGAACTTGTAGGCATCTATGATGTAACAGATCAAATCGGTATTGATAACAGAATGATCGAACTTGATGGAACAGAAAACAAAGGAAACTTCGGAGCTAACGCAATCCTAGGTGTATCACTAGCAGCAGCAAAAGCAGCAGCAGATGAACTAGGTATGCCACTATATAACTACATCGGTGGAACAAACGCTAAACTTCTTCCAACACCAATGATGAACATCCTTAATGGTGGAGAACACGCTGATAACTCAGTAGATATCCAAGAATTCATGATTTTCCCATTAGGAGCTGAAAGCTTTGCACACGCTCTACAAATGGGTACAGAAGTATTCCACAGCCTTAAATCAGTACTTTCAAGCAAAGGCTACAACACAGCTGTAGGTGATGAAGGTGGATTTGCGCCAAACCTAAAATCAAACGAAGAAGCTCTTGAAATCATCTGTGAAGCAATCAAAAAAGCTGGATATGAACCAGGAAAAGACGTTTATATAGCAATGGACTGTGCTTCATCTGAATTCTACAACAAGGAAGATGGTAAATACCACCTTGACGGAGAAGGAACAGTTAAAACAGAAGATGAAATGATCGACTGGTTAGAAGAACTAGTTAACAAATATCCAATTATCTCAATTGAAGATGGTCTAGATGAAAATGACTGGGAAGGTTGGGCAAAACTTACAGAAAGACTTGGCAAGAAAGTACAACTTGTAGGTGATGACCTATTTGTAACAAATACAAGCAAACTTGAAAAAGGTATAGCTGAAGGCGTTGCAAACTCAATCCTAATCAAAGTTAACCAAATCGGTACCCTAACAGAAACACTAAATGCTATAGAAATGGCAAAAGAAGCTGGTTACACAGCAATAGTTTCTCACAGATCTGGTGAAACAGAAGATGTTACAATAGCTGACCTTGTAGTAGCTGTAAATGCAGGACAAATCAAAACAGGTGCACCTTCAAGAACAGATAGAGTTGCTAAATATAACCAACTTCTAAGAATAGAAGATGAGCTTTGGGAAGATGCAAGATTTAAAGGTCTTGACGCACTATACAACTTAAAATAATATCTTTAAAAGACTTGCTTATATAATGAGCAAGTCTTTTTATAATAAATATTGAAAAAATAGCCCATTTGCGGTATTATAAAAAAGTATGAACGGAGGTGTCTATATGTCTAATTTTCTTGCAGTAATAATGATGATTGCATCTGCAATTGTAATAGTTGCAGTAACACTACAAGATCCTAAAACTGACGGACTAGGAGCATTATCTGGTACACAGACTAATGTTTTTGGTAAAAGTGCACATAAATCAAAAAATGAAATGCTTGACAAAGTTGTAATTTTTGGAGGAGTACTTTTATTTTTAGGAAGTATAGTATTTATAGCATTAAACTAAGAGGGGTCAAAGAAATTTGACTCTTTTTTTATTAAATCCTAAGGAGATTTTATGAATATAAAAGAATTAATCCTAAATTTAGTATATGATGAAGACTATATACCAATGACCTTAAAAGAACTTGAAACCTATCTTAAAGCAGATAAGTATACTAAAAAGGGAATAAAGGACATAGTAGACGAGCTAGAAAAAAATGACAAGATTCGTATATCAAATAAAAAAAGGATAATGCCTTTAACTGAAGAAGAAATAAATCTTAAAGGTACAATCTCACTAGCCTCTGGTGGATATGGATTTTTTATATCCGACAATAAAGACTTTGATGATGTATATATTGCAAAAGATAAACTAAGTGGTGCTCATAATAATGATAAGGTAAAAATCAAAATCCTAAGAGATAAGGAAGATGACAAGAATGCTGAAGGCCAGGTTATAGAAATCTTAGAAAGAGCCAATGAGGAAATCATAGGGACCTATCAGGCCAACAAAGGCTTTGGTTTTGTTGTTGCAGATAAGGGATTTTCTGATGATATATATGTAGATCAAAAATATTCCAAGGGTGCAAAAGATAAGGATAAGGTAGTTGTTGAAATTATTTCCTATCCTAAAAATAACAACCCTGAGGGAAGAATTACAGAAATAATCGGCAGCAAAAATGATAAAAATATTGATGTCTTATCAATAATCAGGCAAAATAAAATTCCTACAGAATTTTCAAAGCAAACAAAAAAAGAAATCTTATATATAGCTGATCAAGTTAGTGAAAATGAACTTAAGGATAGAAAAGATTTGTCTGAGCTTTACACAGTCACAATTGACGGTAGGGATTCTAAAGATTTTGACGATGCTATCTCAATAGAAAAATCTGACGATAATTATGACCTATATGTGCATATAGCAGATGTAAGTCATTATGTAAAAGAAGGTACAGCCCTTGATAAAGATGCCTACGATAGAGGAAATTCTACCTACCTTTATAATATTGTAATTCCAATGCTCCCAGAGAAATTATCAAATGGAATTTGCTCACTCAATCCAGGAGAAGTTAGACTAACACTAACAGCAAGGATGACCATAGATCCTAAAGGCAAGGTTTTAGATTACGAATTTTATAAATCATATATTAAGTCTGATAAGAGGCTAGTTTATGATGATGTAAATAACTTCTTAGAAGGTGATGATGGAGTATATGATGATGATCTATTAAAAGAAAAACTAAAGGACTTTAATAAGCTTCACAAAATCTTAAAAAAATCTAGAGATAAAAGAGGTTCCATAGATTTTAATTTTGAAGAAAGTCAAATAGATGTGTCAGATACAGGCAAGGTTTTAAATATAGAAGCCCTAGATAGGGGTCCAGGCAATAAGATGATAGAAGAGTTCATGCTTATAGCAAATGAAACTGTCGCCACACTTTTTGCCTACATGGATTTTCCATTTATATACAGAATTCACGAAAAGCCTGCTGATGAAAAAATAGAAGCTTTTAAAAAAGCATTAAATGCTATGGGCTATAATATCAGAGGCTCAGAACTTCACCCAAAAGACTTTCAAAATATCTTAAAAGAAGTAGAAGGTAAAAAAGAAGAGCAAATTGTCAATATTTTGATGCTAAGGACCATGAAAAAAGCTAAGTATGCAAACTATAGCGACATACACTTTGGACTATCTACGAGCTTTTACACCCACTTTACAGCCCCTATTAGGAGATACCCTGACCTAATAGTCCACAGACTATTAAAGGCTTATATAGAAAACAAACTTATGGGTAAAAATCAAATATCATTAACAAATAGGTTAGAAGATGCTGCAGACCACCTTTCCATAACAGAAAGAAGAAGTGAGCAAACTGAAAGAGAAGTAGAAGATTTCTATAAATGTAAATACATGAAAAAATATATTGGAGAAATATTTACAGGTAGAATATCTTCAATTACAGAATTCGGTATGTTCATAGAGCTTGAAAATACAGTTGAAGGTCTATTTATGTACAAGTTTTCTGATGATAGATACGAATATATAGAAGATAGCCTACAAACTTTTAATGTCGATACTAAAAAATATTACCAAATAGGTCAAGAAGTAAGGGTAATGGTGACTAATGTAGACCTATACAAGAAAGATATAGATTTTTATTTGGAGGAAAGAGATGAAACTTTTAGCCAATAATAAGAAGGCTTACCATGATTATTTTATAGAAGAAAAATACGAAGCAGGACTGGCCCTAATAGGTAGCGAAGTAAAATCCATAAAGGCTGGTAATGTATCAATTAAAGAATCATTTATTTCCGACAAGAAAGGGGAAATGTTCGTATATGGCATGCACGTTACCCCTTATAGCCAAGCAACAGATCAAAATATAGATCCAACACGAACTAGGAAACTACTCCTTCATAAAAAGGAAATAAATAAGCTCATAGGCAAGAAAACCATGACAGGCTATACAATAGTACCCCTTAGAGTTTATGAGCGTGACGGGCTAATTAAGCTTGAAATAGGCCTTGCTAAAGGTAAGAAATTATATGATAAAAGAGATAGCTTGAAGAAGAAAGAAGATAAGAGAAAAATCGAAAGAGCTCTTAAAAATTATTAGTAAGCTTATGAATTATATAAGTATGACTGAAAAAGATTTGGATATAATTACAAGTCTTTATGTTAAATATTATAACGAAAATGAAGATGGATCTTGGACTTATGAAAAAGCCTATAAGAGGATTAGGCAAGTTTTCATAACCCCCGATTCTCTTTGCCTTATACAAAATAATGGAAATGAGTATACAGGTTTTTTAATGGGATATATAAAAGAATATGACGACTTAAAATCATATATGCTAGAAGAAATAGTTATCTTTAAAGAATTTCAAAATAATGGGCTTGGAAAATTGTTTATAAAAAAATTAGAAGAACAATTATTATATAAAAATGTTAGCCTTATAGAATTACTCTCTATAAATGATAAAAAACACGATAAGTTTTATGGCGACCTAGAATTTAAAAATTCTTCTAATTTAAGAATTATGAGTAAGTTTATATAAATAATTCCTCTTCTTAGTTAATCTAAAAAGAGGAATTTTCTTATATAAACAAATCATTAAAATACAACATTTTAATATTATCATATGAACTAATCTTTATTTCTTAAGGTAGACTTGTATAGTAAAATTGAGGGTGGATATGATTGATAAATTACTAAATATTAAAAAAAACAATATTGATTCTTTGATAATATATTCAATGGAAAGGGGGATTTTATATAAAGATGCTAGTGATGATATTATAAATATAAGATCTATTGCAAAATTTGTAACAAGCCTTTCTTGTGGGATACTGATTGATAAATCGAATGGGAATTTTAATGAAGATACTTTAATATATGATATTTTAAAAGATAAGATAAGAATTTTTAATACAAAAAATATAGAAAAACTTAAGAAAATTAGGGTAAGAGATTGTTTAACCCACACCATGGGCTATAGGGATATAATTTTAATGAGTAAAGATATAGCTGAACTTAATAAGGATAATCTCCTTGATTATGCCTTATCATATCCCATATATTTTAATCCTGGTCAAAAATTTTTGTATTCCAATGCTGGTTATTATGTCCTAGCTGCTGCTATGCAAGAATACCTAGGCTATGACTTATACACTTTTATCGATGAAAATATCTTTAACAAAATTGATATAAAAATTCCAAGATGGGACTATTATGGAAAGTACTTGGCAGGAGCTACTAAGCTATATCTATCTGCTGATGATATGCTTAAATTAGGGAAAATAATAATTAATGATGGATATTACAGGAACCAAAAAATAGTATCAAATTCTTGGATAGAAAAGATGCAGGCAAATTTATATAAATCAAACAAAGATTATGAAAGTACAAATTTATTATCAGATGACTATTATGGCTATAGCCTTTGGACTGGAAAGGATAATATAAAATATGCCAGCGGAACTGGTGGACAATACATTATTTTTCTAAAAGATTTGGGTATAATAATAATAAGTACAAATAAAAGCAATGTAAACAAGGCATATCTAATTAAGAATGAATTAGATGAAATAATTAAAAATTTGAAAGAGGAAGAAAATGGACTATAAACACATTGAAAAATACACTCAAACTTATGAAAACTATAAAGAGCTCTTAGGAAAGATTAACGAAATCCTAGATCAGCTTGATAAGGATAGGGAAGATTTTGATAAACTGGTAGAATATTATTATAGCGAGCAGTTTAAAAAAGATTTTGATGACTCAAATGAAGGCAAGATTGACCCATCAATAAATCAAGGAATATTGACAGAAGATGCTATATATGACCTTATGGGGGATGATTATTATCTTGCCTTAAGATTTTTAGACTTAGCTAACAGGATGATCCAACAAAAATAACTTATTATTATAATATTTTCCAAATTAAAAATGCACACTCCCAAATCTTGGGAGTGTGCATTTTTAATTTTCTTACTTTCTTCTCTTTGATAAAGATGTTACAACAGCACTTGCTATTAAGATTGCAACTATAGCTTCTGGAATAGCATTGGTTATGAAGGCTGAGAATATAGCATTCATAGCTAAATCTGGGCTGATTCCAATAGCTTCTGCATATGATTTAGCATAGATGAGATATATCAAACCCAAAACAAGTCCAGAATTTGTCAAAGTTCCCATAAAAGATGATACAGCAATAGCAAAATTAGCTTTTTTATTCTTCACAGATAAATAAAGCATAACTATTGCAAGAATTAAAAATACTAATGAGAATATCTTATTTACAAGCTTAACATCTCCAACAAAAGATTTAAGAGTCACTACCGCTAAAACTATGGCAACAACTGACCAAAAAACATTCATAAAGAGTCTTAATTTTGAGTTATCCTTATTTTTTAAAGCCCTATAAACAAGTCCTGTAACTACACCAATTAAAATCCTTGGTATGATAGATATTAGTGGATTGTAAAATACAAATGATATAGGACCTGGTCTTGTAATAGCATTAAAAATACTAAATAAACCAAAAATTAATCCAACCAGGCCTCCAACCAAAGGACCCTCCAAAATACCAGCTATTATTACAGGTATATGTAAGGTTGTAACGGTAAGGACTCCTAGGGGTAGAAATCCTAGCGGTGTAAGACCGAGCATTATTACAATAGCTCCTAAAATTCCAACACTAGTTAGGTTTCTTGTATCAAATTTCATATATTCCTCCTGGAAATAAATATTTTATGATATTATACGTCTTTTTGAAAATTGTAAAGGAGAAATTTAAAATTTTATTGATTTGATAAAGGTAATAAAAAAAGAGGAGTAAATACTCCTCAAAATTTGGTGCACCATCAGAGACTCGAACTCTGGACACCCTGATTAAGAGTCAGGTGCTCTACCAACTGAGCTAATGGTGCTCGCTAACTACCTTTATAGTATAACACCATTTATAGCTTTTGTCAAATTTTATTTTGAAATTTCCCAAATTTTTGCAATTTGATTAGAAATCTGGTCGAAATCCCACTCTATAACTGAGTTTTTGACACTATTTGGATCATTTATTATAAATTTATCACCCTTAACAGAATCTATAACCAAAATATGACCATAGAGTGTAAAATATCCTTTTTTAACTGATACAATAAGAGGACCATTTTTTAAAGCCTCAATCATTTTTTTCTTATCTAGAGCAATATCTTTTACTTTCAAATTATATTTTTTCGCCTCATGCTCTATAAAAGCCCAATCCATTCCTCCATCATTCATAAATTTAGCGGCATCTTTGGCTACTTCTTTTGGATATATTAGTTTATTTTCAAATCTAGATAAGACCATAGCCACAGAAGTAGGACCACATCCTGATATACCAATGTTTGTAGGGTAGAGGCTATCATATGCCCATCTATTGTCCCATTGTAAAAAATATGGGGTTTCCCTTTTAAGATTAACAGATTCTCCTTCATAAAATTCAAAATCTTTTATATCGTGGTTCATATTATAAATAAATTCTATGGTGTCTGGATCATTTCCGGTAAGATAGGCATCAACATTATTTAGATTGTAAAAATTATTATATATCCATTCTGCTTTCTTGTCTTTTTTTGCCTCAGCTTCCACATTTTTTATGATATCCTCTTTTACATCTGATTTTAATTTTGGTTTTATTTCATATTTAAAATCTAGTAAACTTTTAGTATTAAAGGTATTACTTGCCAAAGATTTTAAATCTTCAATTATTTTTACACTTTCTTCATCAATAAATCCTTTTAAGTCACTATCTGATTCTTTATGACATGCACTTAAAACAATTGCTGATAGAAGTATTATACATAGCTTTTTCATACCTCTATTTTACTAGATTATGATTAAGTCTTCAATATGATAAAATATAAAACTAAATGTAAAAGGGTAGATTTATTTTTATAACATTTTAAATATCGTCATATCTATTATTTATTTCTATATAATGGATTTTTATATAAAAATATCGACTGATTAATTATAATGTGAATATCTCTTTTTATATTTCTTGAAAAAACCTTATTTTATGTTATAATAAACAAGTAATGTTTCTTGGCACCCATTATAAAAAAATCAAGGAGATGAAAAAATGAATGAGAAATATTTTAGTTTTACTGACACTAACTTTTTAGTGAAATCAGCAGTAGTAGCGGCCCTTTATGCAGTGCTTACAATCTTTATGCCTGTGGCATCTTATGGACCTATCCAATTTAGATTTAGTGAAATCTTGGTTTTATTAGTATTTTATAACAAGAGATTTATCCCAGGTCTACTTTTAGGATGTGCCCTTGCTAACGTTATGAGCCCAATGGCTGCATTTGATGTAATATTTGGTACTCTTGCATCTTTTGTAGCATTTAAACTAATGGAGAAAGCTAATAATTTATTTATAGCTTCCTTATTCCCAGTGCTTTTAATGATCGTTCCTGCACTTGGTACCTGGTTTATTCTTGCTAATAACGAAGCCCTACTTGTAATGATTTTCCAATTTATGCTTAGTGAATTTGTCATGGTATCAATCATTGGTGTAGGAATATTTAAAATTCTTGAAAAAAACCAAGGATTCATGTCATATATAAATAATTTTTAATTTTAAAAGGGACTGCTGGGCAGTCCCTTTTTAGTTCAATATTTATCTTTCTTCTTTTTTATCTTGATTTTTTTTAGCAAATTCTTCTTTAGTTAAAACATCAACTATATCAACTTTTACAGCTGCGACTTTTATACCTGTAAGTTCATATATTTCTTGCTTGATTAAAGAGTCTATTTCTTTAAAAACTAGCGCTGCTTTTTTTCCGTACTCTAATATTAATGAAGCTTCAACAATGCATTGTCTTTCTTCTTGATTAATAGAGATTCCAGATGTAGATTCTTCTTCCTTGTTAGTAAAACTTGATGTAATTGAGTTTAATAGTCCACCTTGAAGGTCTAATACACCATCTACCTTGTCTACAACTTTCTTTGTGATTTTTGCAAGAACCTTATCTGATACTGTATATTCACTAATTTCATCTTGAAATGGTTGATTCATGTTATTTTCTGTCATATATATCTCCTTTATCTTTATACTATAAAGATACCCAGCTAGTAAATATTGAAACTATAACTTGTTAAGTTTATCAATAATTTTCTCTATTTCATCAATTTTTTCTTTTATTGATTCTTCATTATTTTGCTTGAGACTATCATAAACACAATGTTCTAGATGGCCTCTTAAGACATCCTTATTGATATTTTTAAGAATAGAAATTGAAGCCATTAGTTGGGTGGATATATCTACACAGTACCTATCATCTTCAACCATTTTTATTAGACCGTCAATTTGTCCACCAACTGTTTTAAGCTTCCTTATAGTTTTGCTTTTATCAGCATGCATTTACTTATATTCGATTCCTTTGTATTCATATCCTGCTTCATCGATTGCAGACTTTAAAGTTTCCTCTTCAATATTTCCTTCGTAAGATACTTCTGCTTGTTTACCTTCAAGGTTTACATCAACTTCTTTTACACCTTCAATTTCACTTAAAGCTTTATTAACGTGTTTTGCACAATTATTGCAGCTCATTCCATCAACATTTACGATTACTTTTCTAAGTTCACTCATTTTATCCTCCAAAATATTTTCTTCGATAGTGACATTCTTACTTTCTTCATATCCAGATGCACTTGACTTAAATCCTCTAAGCCTTAAAGAGTTTAGACAAACAAATACTGATGATAAACTCATAGCAACTGATGCAAACATCGGATTAAGCCTTATATTTAAGCCTGGATAGAGTAGACCTGCTGCGACAGGTATTAATAATATATTATAAAAGAAAGCCCAAAAAAGATTTTCTTTTATAGTTTTTATTGTTGCCTTAGATAATTCTATGGCCTTGACTATGTCTAGTAGTGAATTTTTAACTAAGATTACATCTGCAGAATCTATAGCAACATCTGCTCCGCTTCCTATAGCAATTCCTATATCTGCTCTGGCTAGGGCAGGAGCATCATTTATTCCATCTCCAACCATAGCTACTTTTTTGCCATCAGCTTGTAGTCTTTTAACTACTTTATCCTTATCTTGAGGCAAAACTTCTGCAAATTTCTCATCTATATTTAGCTTTGCCCTTATAGCTTCAGCCGTATTTTCATTATCACCTGTTAGCATGGTTATCTTATAAGAATCTTTTTTTAGCAGGTCAATTGCTATTTTAGATGATTCCTTTGCCTGATCTTGGACAGCTATCAATCCTATGGCCTTATCAGAATCAGAAAAATACATAGAAGTCTTACCTTCTTTTGATAGGTCTTTATGAATTGTTTCATATTTTCCAATAGAAATATTATTTTCATCCATCAACCTAAGATTACCAGCAAAATAAGTTTGACCATCAATTTTTGCTGCAATACCCATACCTGGATAAGCTGTAAAATCATGAATTTCTATATTTTCTATATTTTTCTCTTTTGCTTTATTGATTATAGCTTCTGATAAAGGATGTTCAGATAGGTGCTCGATTGAAGAAGCTATCTGTAAAAATTCATTTAATTCCATATCTGTAATAACATCTGTTACTACAGGCTTTCCTTCTGTGATTGTTCCAGTCTTATCAAGGAGTATAGTATCAACCTTATGCAAGTTTTCAAGACTTTCTGCATTTTTAAATAACAGGCCTATTTGAGCACTTTTACCTGTTGCAACCATTATTGCCATTGGAGTAGCAAGTCCTAGTGCGCAAGGACAAGAAATAACAAGTACAGATATCATCAGATTTAAAGCAAATTCAAAGTCTTTGCTATAAAAATACCAACCAATAAATGTAAGGATTGAAATTATAATTACTGCTGGCACAAATATTGCTGATATCTTATCTGCTAATTGTGCGATTGGAGCCTTAGTTTCATTAGCTTCATTTACAAGATTTATGATTTGGGATAGGGTAGTATCTTCACCGACCCTAGTAGCTTCAAACTTAAAAGAACCTTGTTTGTTAATAGTAGCAGAAATAACTTCATCACCAACCTCTTTAGTTATTGGTATTGACTCGCCAGTAATAGCTGCCTCATCAACAAGAGAGCTTCCTTCAATAATTACACCATCTACCGGAATCCTGTTACCAGGCCTAATAACTACCACATCACCTTTTTTTATATCAGCAGTATCTATAGTTATTTCCTTACCATCCCTTATGATATTTGCCTTATCTGGTGATAAGTCCATAAGAGACTTAAGAGATGCTTTTGTCTCGCCCTTACTTCTTGCTTCAAAAAATTTGCCAAGAGTAATTAGGGTAAGAATCATTGCTGATGATTCAAAATACAGGTTATGTCTATAATGATCAATCACATCAAATTCTGATAGACCTGCTGCATGGGCCATTCTCATTATCACGAAGATACCATACATAAGAGCTGACGAAGAACCTAAAGCAACTAGGGTATCCATGTTCGGGCTTCCATTTTTTAGTGATTTAAAACCTGAAATAAAAAACTTTCTATTAACAAATATAACTGGAATTGTTAATAAAAATTGAACAAAAGCGTTATTTATCGCTCCACTAGTTCCTTCTAAAAACCTCGGTAGGGGAAGATTTACCATAGGTCCCATTGCTACATACATGAGTATTATCATAAAGAAAAAGGATACCTTAAGCCTAAACTTAGTATTATCTTCTTCTGATTCTTTAAGCAAATCCTTTGATACTGACTCATTATTCCCCTTAACCCTAGCATTATAACCAGCATCTACAACAGCCTTTATAATTTTTTCATCATTTAATTTGCTAGGATCATAATCAACGGTCATCGATTCATTTATTAGATTGACGTTTACTTCTGTAACACCAAGCTTGCTTACAGCCTTGCTGACAGCTGCTTGGCATGAAGAACAAGTCATACCTTCTATATCAAATCTTTGTTTCATTAAACCTCCTTTACCACCCCTAGGGGGTGTATAATCATTATATTTTTACATGAGTTATTGTCAAGTATAATAAGGCATAAGGAGTATATATGAAAAGATATCACATTATTTTTAAAGGTAGGGTTCAGGGAGTAGGCTTTAGATTTCAGGTAAAGATGCTTGCAGACTCACTAAATATTACTGGTACAGTTAAAAATTTATACGATGGGAGTGTTGAAGTCTTTATCCAAGCAGATAAAATTACTTTATATAAATTTTTTGAGGGATTAGAAAATATTAATTTTGCAAGAATTGAGAATAAATTTGTAGAAGTAGTTGATATTAAGCCCAATGAAAGTGAATTTGAAATAATTTATTAACTTTGAAAAATTAGCATAATAAGGTTTAATAGTATTATGAGTTTAAAAAGCAAACTAGTTAAAGTATTAGCAAAATCGATAAGGTCTTCATTAAGATTACTAAATAGAAATGCAACGAGCCTACCAGGCTATATTGCTTATAAATTAGATAAAGATATTCTTAAAGAATTATCAAAAAATACTAAATTCATATTTGTAACCGGAACAAATGGCAAAACAATGACTACTCACTTTCTTGTAAGTATCCTAAAAGAGGAGTACCCTATTGTTCTTACAAATGAATCTGGTTCAAATATGGTTCAGGGCATAATAACATCCCTGCTTGATAATCCTAGTGATAAAGAAAGTATTGCTGTCCTAGAGGTGGATGAGGCTAACTTAGTAAGAATAGGTAATTATCTAAAAGCTGATTATATAGCTCTTACAAATATCTTTAGAGATCAAATGGATAGGTTTGGTGAGATTTATAATATCCTAGATAAGATAATAGAAGGAATTGACCTGATGCCTGATTCAAAAATTATAGCAAATGGTGATCTCCCCTTATTTTCCTATGATTCTTTAAGTAGATTTTATCCAGTATATTATGCTATTAGAGAAAATGAAGAAGGTGCTTATGTTTTAGATGCAGAATTTAACTCTGATGGAATTTTGTGTCCTCATTGTCATTCAGTATTAAAGTACAAAAGTGTAAATTATTCATCTTTAGGAGACTTTTCGTGTCCTAATTGTGACTTTAAGTCACCAAAGATAAAGTATCGCATAGATAAAATAACAGAGGAAAATCCGGATCATTCTGAATTTGTTATTGATGGCTACAATTATGAAGTAAATGTCGGTGGTAAATATAATATTTATAACGCACTTACTGCTATATCTGTAGCCAGAGAATTAGGTGTATCTCAAGAAAAGATAAAAGAAGGCCTAAAAAAACAAAAGAATGTATTTGGTAGACAAGAAAATATTAAAATCAAAGATAAGAATCTTATAATAAACCTTGTCAAAAATCCAACAGGGCTCAATCAAGTTATTGATCTTATGCTATTGGAAGATAAAGATATTAGTTTAATTTGTCTACTCAATGATAATTATGCTGATGGACTCGATGTGTCATGGATATATGATGCTAATTATGAGAAATTAAAAAATCTTAATATCAAAAAAATATATGTATCTGGTATGAGGTCAAAGGATATGAAAAGAAGGCTTGAAATAGCAGAGCTTATTGATCAACCAATAGTCGAATTTGATTATGAAAATGAGATTTATGATGTAATCGATAAGATTAATACTAGTGATATATATGTTTTATCCACATATACAGCAATGCTAAGACTAAGGGAGGTGCTTGATTTATAGAAAAATTTAGAATATGCCACCTTTATGGAAATCTATTGAATACTTATGGCGATGTAGGAAATTTAATGGCTTTTGAGTATGAACTTAAAAAGTTGGGTATACAAACAGAAAGGAAGATAGTTTCTATAGGTAATGATTTTAAAGAATCTGATTATGATTTTGTTTTCTTTGGTGGTGGCCAGGACTATGAACAGTCCATAGTCAAAAATGATTTAATAAAGAAAAAAGATGAGATTGTTAAATATATCGAAAATAACGGCTTATTTTTAGCAATTTGCGGTGGTTATCAACTGCTAGGCAAGTACTATAATGACGCTTATGGAAACAAAATAGATGGTCTGTCTATCTTCGATCACTATACAGTCAATCAGGATTCTAAAAATAGGTTTACCGGCCAAATAAAAATACAAGTGGAAAGCTTTGATGAAATATGCCTAGGTTTTGAAAATCACGGCGGTAGAACATTTTTGTCAGACAAGCAAAACGCTTTTGGAAAAGTTTTGGAAGGTAACGGTAATAACGGTGAAGATAATAGCGAAGGCTTTATTTATAAAAATACCATAGGGACTTATTTGCATGGTCCAATTCTTGCTAGGAACGAGAACCTGTGCAAAAAAATTATAGAAAAAATATTTAAGGAGAATAATTATGATGTCAGAATCAAAACTAAGAACTAAAGAAGCAGATGAACTTTTCGAAGCGATTTTAATGCTAAAAGATGTTGAGGAATGCTATCAATTTTTTACAGACATCTGTACAGCAAGGGAAATTCAATCAATTTCACAAAGATTACATGTGGCTAAATTATTAAAGATTAGAAAAACCTATTCAGTTATTGAAGAAGAAACAGGCGCTTCTACAGCTACTATTTCTAGAGTTAATAGATCACTTAACTATGGAGAAGGTGGTTACGATTTAGTTCTTGAAAAACTAATTGAAAAAGACCTTAAAGAATCAAAAGAGTAAGTTACTTACTCTTTTTTTGTGGTATAATATATAGGTCGAGAAAGTGAGGTCTTATGAACTTAGATAGGTTAAATGATAGGCAAAAAGAAGCGGTTTTACATAAGGATGGCCCTTTATTAGTCTTAGCAGGAGCTGGAAGTGGAAAAACCTCCGTTTTAACCACAAGTATAGCCTATAAAATCAAGGAGCAATCTATAAATCCTAGCCATATTTTAGCTATAACCTTTACCAACAAGGCAGCTGGAGAAATGAAAGAAAGAATAGCTGATTTGCTAGATATGGATGTTTCTTATTTATGGATAGGAACCTTTCACTCAATCTGTGCTAGAATATTAAGGATGAACATAGAAAAAATTGGATATTCTAGTAATTTTACAATATATGATACTACAGATCAGAGAACCCTAATCAAAGAAATAATAAATGACCTTGGCCTAAAAGATGAGATAAATTACAGGCTTGCTCAAAATGTAATATCAAATGCTAAAAATAAATCTATAGGACCCGATGAGTTCTTAAAGCTAAATTTCTATATGCAAGATGCAGATGCCATTGCTGAGATTTATAAAGAATATGAGAAAAAGAAATTTGATTACAATGCGCTAGATTTTGATGATTTGATAGAAAAAGTCTTGGACTTATTTTCAAAAGATAAGGAAACCCTTGCCTATTACCAAAATAAATTTGATTATATATTTGTAGATGAATTTCAAGATACAAACAACTCTCAATATGAACTAATAAAATTCATAGCAGGGGCAAATCAAAACGTTGTTGCAGTAGGAGATGCAGACCAATCTATCTATTCATTTAGGGGAGCAGATATTAGAAATATCTTAAATTTTGAAAAAGACTTTCCAGCAACAAAAACCATAAAACTTGAGCAAAATTATAGGTCTACTTCAAAAATTTTAAATACCGCAAATAAATTAATCGCTAATAACCTCGAGAGAAAAGAAAAGAATCTTTGGACTGATCAAAATGAGGGAGCAGATGTAATTTATAAAGAAACCTCTGTAGAAAGTGAAGAAAGCCAATTTGTAATTGAAACAATTAAAGACCTCATATCCGAGGGATATAAGGAAAATGATATAGTAATTCTCTATAGGACAAATGCTCAATCAAGACCTTTTGAGGAAATTCTTTTGAAAAATTTAATGGCTTACAAAGTTATAGGTGGTTTAAAATTCTATGATAGAAAAGAAATTAAAGACTTAATATCCTATTTAAATATATTAGTCAACCACCAGGATGATATAAGTCTAAAGAGAATTATAAATGAACCAAAAAGAGGAATCGGTGCTAAATCAGTAGAAAATATTGAAAATATAGCCAGAAGTCATGGAATTTCAATGCTTGATTTGATAATAGATCCTAATTTTTCACTTCTTCTAACTGATAGGTATAGAAAATTAGCTGATAAGTTCTACCTACCACTTAAAGATATTTTTGAAAATGTAGATAAATATAAGATTGTCGATTTAATCAATGAAGTCCTTGAAAAATCCAACTATCTTAAAAATCTCGAAAAATCTATAGCAGTAGAAGATAGGGCAAGGATCGATAATATAAACGAATTTATATCATCTGCTGCTGAATACCAAGAAAATAATCCAGATGATAATTTAAGAGATTATTTAGAAAATCTTTCTCTATTATCTGATATAGATAAGACCGAAGATTCAGAAAATTCAATATCTCTTATGACAATGCACCAGGCTAAGGGTCTTGAATATCCAGTAGTTTTTATAGTTGGCCTAGATGAAGGACTGTTTCCTAGCAAAAGAAGTTTAGATGAGGGTAATCTAGAAGAAGAAAGAAGGCTCTTTTATGTAGGAATCACCCGTGCAAAGGAAAAACTTTACCTAACCAGCTCTCAAGTAAGAAGAAATTATGGTAAAGTAACATATTATAAGCCATCAAGATTTATAGAAGAAATAGATGATCAAATAAAAAAGCAAACAAATAAGGAATTTATTGACTTTAACTCTAGAACTTACGAAAGATCTTTAAATGAAGATTACATGCGAGAAAAGGCTAGACAATCTGTCCTAAACCTAAAGGCTAAGGCTTACAAAAAGGATGATTCAACCTATCAAGTAGGAGATACAGTTATGCATAGCAAATGGGGAAAGGGAATGGTCGTTCAAATCAAAGAGAGCGAAGATGGCAATGAATTAGTAATAGCTTTTGATAAAAAAGGCCTTAAGAAATTGAACCAAGATTATGCACCAATAACAAAGGTATAAATATGGATAGAAGACAAGAACTTGAAAATTTAATAGAGCAAATAAATACACTAGACTATAGGTATTATACATTAGATAAGCCTTCAGTATCTGATGGAGAATATGATAAGCTATATGATAGGCTTGTAAGTCTTCAAGAAGAACTGGATTATACACCAGATGATTCACCAACAAATAGGGTCGGAGGAGCAGTTCTTGATAAGTTTGAAAAGCACTACCACCTTACAAGACTTTTAAGCCAAGATAAGGCCCAATCATATGACCAACTCAGGGACTGGATAGATAGGTGTAAACGTCTTAAAGAAAATTACGAAATAGAAAACTCAGTTAAATTAGCTGAACTAGAATTCATCATGGAATATAAATTTGATGGACTAACCATAAATTTAACCTATGAAAATGGCCTACTACAGACTGCAGCAACAAGGGGAAACGGTTCTGTAGGTGAAGAAGTTAAGGCCCAGGTAGAGACGATAAGATCAATTCCACTAAGAATTAAGGAAGAGTCCCTAATAGAAATACAGGGAGAAGCTCTGATGCCTTTATCAGAGCTAGAAAGATATAATAAAGAAAACTCTCTACAACTTAAAAATGCAAGAAATGCTGCTGCTGGCGCAATCAGAAACCTAGATACTAGCGAAACTGCTAAAAGAAGATTGACTGCATTTTTCTATGCAGTGCCTACAAATTCTTTAGATTTTAAAACTGAAGAAGAAATGCTAGATTTCTTAAGGGAAATGAAACTAAATGTACACCCTTATCATAAAAAAGTCAAAAACATTAATCAGATTATAGAAGAACTTGAAAGAATAGAAAAAGAAAGAAAAACATTAGATATCCTAACTGATGGGGTTGTAATAAAAATTAATGACAAAAAAACTCAAGAAGTCCTTGGATACACAAATAAATTCCCAAGATGGTCGATAGCTTATAAATTTGAAGCAGAAGAGTTTACAACAAAACTATTAGATGTAGTTTGGAATGTAGGAAGGACAGGTAAGGTCACACCATCCGCCATACTTGAGCCTGTAGATTTTTCTGGAGTAACAGTTTCTAGAGCAACTTTAAATAACTATGATGATATCCTAAGAAAAAAGGTAAAAATTGGTTCTGAAGTATTCATTAGAAGGTCAAATGACGTTATCCCTGAAATACTCGGCGTAGTAGATGAAAACCAAGAAGGAACTACAGAAATAGAAAAACCTACTAAGTGTCCTTATTGTCACAGCGAACTGATACAAGGAAATGTCCACATAATTTGTCCTAATTCCATTTCCTGCAAACCACAACTACTTGCTAGAATGGAGCATTTTGCATCAAGAAATGCAATGGATATAGAAGGTCTTTCAGAAAAAACAATTGGCCAGCTAATAGAAGAATTAGGCATTAATGAAATAGATGATATATATGATTTAAAGTATGATGATTTAATAAACCTAGATAGATTTGGGCCAAAGAAAACTAACAACTTGTTAACAGCAATAGAAGCTAGTAAAAATTGTGATCTTAATAGCTTCATCTATGCAATTGGTATACCCAATGTTGGTGAGAGAACAGCACGAGACTTAGCTAATAAGTTTAGAAGTTTTGAGAAATTAAGATTGGCCAAAGCTAGTGAACTTATAGAAGTTGAAGATATAGGTGAAATAACCGCAGAAAACATCGTAGAGTTTTTCTCAGATGAAAATATAACTTCATCAATTGATAGGTTGCTGGCAAAAGGAATTAGCATCAATAATCCACAAACAAACGATAAATCTGATAAGCTTAAAGATTTAAGCTTTGTTATCACAGGAAGTATTGACGGATTTAATAGAGAAGATATTAAGGAACTTTTAGAAAAAAATGGAGCTAGTGTAAAAGGTTCTGTTTCAAAAAATACTGATGTTGTTCTTGCTGGTGACAAGGCTGGTTCAAAAAAGAAAAAAGCCCTAGAGCTTGAAATCGAGATATATGAAGGTGAGAAGCTAAACAAATTCTTATCTGAATTAAAAGGAGAATAAAATGAATATAAAAGAAGTAGAAAGGATATATAACCTCAGTAATCTAAGCCTAGAAAATTCTGATAAAGAGCTTATAGCTCAAAAATTCAATAAAGTCTTAGATTTTATTGAGGTAATCTTTGATGAAGATACTACAGATGTAGATATGTGTGAATATATCAGTAGACACAAGGCGGTTTTTAGGAAAGACGAGCCAAGAAAATCGCTTGATAGGGAAAAGGCACTTGAAAATGCTAAAGATACTGAATATGGCTACTTTAGATTAGACTGGAAATTATAGGAGCAATAATGGATATACAAAAATCAATAGAAGCTTATAAAGAGGGTAAGGTTAGCGTTGTTGAAAACACTAAACAAGTCCTAGAAAAGATAAAAAATGATACAACAAATGCATATATAGCTTTTGATGAAGAAGACTCTATCAAAAGAGCGGAATATCTAGATAAAAAATTAGCAAATAATGAAAAACTTGGCAAGCTTTTTGGTATAGCTGTAGCAGTTAAAGATAATATATCATATAAAAATATGGATATGACCTGCGCCTCCAATATGCTAAAAGGATTTAGACCAATGTTTGATGCAAAAGTTATAGAAAATCTTCTCAAAGAAGATGCAATCATCATCGCAAAAACAAACATGGATGAATTTGCTATGGGAGCTAGAGGTAAAACCTCAGTTTTTGGTCCAGTAAAAAATCCAATCGATCCAGAAAGAGTAACCGGTGGATCATCATCAGGATCAGCGGCTGCAGTAAGCAAGGGCGATGTCTTAGTTTCACTTGGAACAGATACTGGTGGTTCTGTAAGAGGACCTGCTAGTTATTGTAATATTCTTGGTTATAAACCAAGCTATGGTATGGTAAGCAGAAATGGTGTAGTATCGATGGCAAATACCCTAGATCAAGTATCTGTTTTTGCAGAAAACATCGAAGACCTTAGAAATATAGCAAGTATAATCGCTGGACCTGATGAAAATGACATGACAGTTAGGTTAGATGATTATGACTACAGTAGAGAAGATTATGATTTCGAGGGAAAGAAGATTGCCTATATCAGTACCAGTGATTTCTTAAATAAAGGAATAGAAGAAGAAGTTAAAAATGACTACAAGATTGGTCTAGATATGCTTAAAAATATGGGTGCTGAGCTTACAGAAATAAGTTTAAAATATTCTAAATATGCAAACCAAGTATACAATGTCGTAATGAGTTCAGAAGTTTCTTCAAACATGTCAAGATTTGATGGAATAAGATTTGGCCACCAAAGTAAAACTTATACATCAGTTGATGAATTATTTATAAATTCAAGGTCAGAAGGCTTAGGAGAAGAGGTTCAAAGAAGGATTGCACTAGGTACCATGTATCTCTCAGCTGATGATGATCAAAGAGTTTATAGACAAGGTCTAAAATTAAGAAACTTAATTAAGAAGGAGCTTGAGAGTGTATTTGAAGACTTTGATCTAATAATTACACCAACAACAATAAATCTACCACCATTTTTAGAAGATGATTATAGTGACCCACTTTCTGATTTTAAGTCAGACGGATTTAACGTATTAGTTAATCTAGCAGGCATGTGTGGTATATCCCTTCCAGTAAGGAAAGGTATCTCCGGTGCTTGTCAATTCATTGCTAATAGTTATGAAGATAAAAAATTACTAAATGCTAGCGAAGAATTTTTAAGGAGAATCAATGAAAACTAAAACAATAATAGGACTTGAGATTCACGTTGAATTATCAACTGAAACAAAGATGTTTTGCTCCTGTAAAAATGAATTCGGAGCAATTCCAAATACAAATGTATGCCCAATATGTCTTGGCCATCCAGGCACCCTACCAGCAATGAATGAAAGAGCTGTAGAATTAGCTGTAATGGCAGGCCTTGCTTTTAATTGTAAGATTAGAAACAATCAAAAAGTAGATAGAAAGAAATATTTCTACCCAGACCTTGTAAAGGGCTACCAACTAACACAATTTGATAAGCCATACGCTTATGAAGGCTATCTTGAACTAACTAGCGGTAAGCATATAAATATTAGGGAAATCCACATGGAGGAAGATACTGGAAAATCTAACCACAATGATGATGACACAGTACTAATGGACTACAACAGAGCTGGAGTTCCACTAATAGAAATAGTAACAGATCCTGATATTTCTTCACCAGAAGAAGCAAGAGAGTTTGTAGAAACATTAGCTTCAACTCTAAAATTCCTAAAGGTAAGTGACTGTATTATGGCTGAAGGTTCAATGCGAGTCGATGTAAATGTCAACTTAAAAGACGAAGATACAGGCCTTAGAACAGAAATTGCAGAAATTAAAAATATCAACTCAATTAAAGCTATAGAAAACGCCCTAGAATTTGAAGTAAAAAGACAAAGAGACCTTCTTGAAAATAATCAAACTGGTGATAAAGAAACAAGAAGATGGGATGATATAAAGCTTGAAACAATTCATATGAGAAATAAAGAAGTAGGAAATGATTATAGATTTTCTGCTGATGGCGATATACCTGACATCTATTTATCAGACGAATATATAAACGATGTAGCAAAAAAGCTTCCTGAACTTCCAAAAGATAAAGAAAAAAGATATATAGCTGAGTATGGTCTATCAGCTTATGATGCAAACCTTCTAAGCCATGATAGAAACTTAGCTAAATTATTTGAAGAAACTAACATACTAGTAAAAGATGCAAATACCAGTGCAAATTGGATATTAACAGAACTTTCAAGAAGACTTAATGAGGCAGAAGAAACTGCTGATCAAATGAAATTGTCTGTAGAAAACTTTGCAAAATTAATAAATCTTGCTAAAGACAATAAGATAAATAACAACGTAGCAAAAAAATTGTTGCGTGAAATCTACCTTTCTAATGAAGATCCTGAAGTTCTTGCCCAAGAAAGAAATCTATTACAGATATCTGATTCTTCATACCTAGAAGAAATAGTAGATGAGGTTCTTAGTGAAAACCCAGAATCTATCGAAGATATCAAAAATGGTAAAGATAGAGCCTTTGGATTTTTAGTAGGTCAAGCTATGAAAAAAACCAAGGGTAAGGGTAATCCTCAAGAAATCAACAAATTACTAAAAGAAAAGATAGGAGAATAGAAAGTGTTAAAGCACTTTCTTTTTTTCAAATGACTATATTAATTAAAAATGCGAAAATACTTCCAATGGATGGGGCTGATATATTTACATCAGACTTATTCATTGAAGGTAAATACATAAAAAAAATAGAAAAAAATATAAGCGATGAAGCCGACCAAACAATAGATGCAAGTAACATGGTTCTTATGCCTGCCTTTATCAACAGCCATAGTCATGTTGGAATGAGTCTATTTAGAAATTATGGAGAAGAGGTAGACCTTTATACCTGGTTAAATGATTATATATGGCCACTAGAAGAAAGGCTTGATAATAGACAAACCTATCTTGCATCAATGCTTTCTCTAATTGAAATGGCTAATAATGGCATAGGAACCTTTGCTGACATGTACTTTTTCTCTGAAGCAACTATCAAAGCTTGCAAGGAAATTGGACTTAGGGCCCAGATCTCAAGAGGCTTATCTGTACCAGATGATGATGATTATAGGTTAAAAGAAAATATATACCTATATAAGAAATATAAAGATTATGATCTAATAGATATTGGACTTGGGCCACACGCCATCTACACATCAAATCTTGACTACCTTAAAAAGATATCTGATCTAGCCTATAAGTATAAGATGCCTATCCACATCCACCTATCAGAAACTAAAAAAGAAAATGAGGATTGTATAGAGCGCTTTGGTATGACACCAACTGAAGTCTTTGAAAAAGCTGGGATATTTAAGCATAAAACCATTGCAGCCCATGGCATTTACCTAACAGATAATGACCTAGATATAATAAAAGAAAACAAGGTATCAGTAGTTCACAACCCTTCTTCCAATCTAAAATTAAAATCAGGATTCATGAACTTATCTAGATTACTTGATAAGGGGATAAATGTATGTCTAGGTACTGATTCATCCGCTAGTAACAACAAACTTTCTATCCTTAGAGAGATGGAGCTTGCGGCACTAGTATCAAAGCTATATTCATCTAGGATAGTTACAGCAAGAGAAATACTGGAGATGGCAACTATAAATGGTGCAAAGGCCCTAGGCTTAGATGATAAAATTGGAAGTATAAAAGTGGGTAAAGAAGCTGATCTAATACTAATAGATTTATCTAATGTAAATCACACACCTACAAACAATATTTTGTCATCTCTAATATATTCAACCTATGAAAAAGACATTAAATGTACTATTGTAAATGGAAACATAGTAGCAAGAGATGGAAAGATATTAAATATTGATCAAGCTACAATATCAAATGATATATTAAAAACTTCCCAAAGGATTATGGACTAATGATTGGGATAGATATTCTTTCAATAAAAAAAATAAAAAATAAAAGTAGAAGTAATTTCCTAAGGAAAGTTTTTACAGAAAATGAAATTACCTATGCTTATAGTAAGGAAAATCCCTACCAAACCCTTGCAGGTATTTTTGCTCTGAAAGAAGCAATTATCAAGGCTTACGACCTAAAATTGTCCTATATTATTAAAAAAAGAATAGAAATTGTAAGCAATAATAATCCAATTGCATACCTTGATGGAAATAAACTTAATTCAGGTTTATCGATATCACACGACGGTGAATATGCAATTGGAGTCTGCTATAAAAAAGAAAATATGATATCTATAGATAATAAAATGAAGAACTTATTACCAAATAGACCCCACCAAAGTCATAAGGGAGACTATGGAAAAATAGCAATTTTAGGAGGATCTCCCGGCATGGCTGGCTCTTGCTATCTTACATCCCTTGCATGTTTAAGAGCAGGAGCAGGACTTGTTTATCTTTTAGTCCCACAATCTATTTCTAATATCTTAGAGATAAAATCGGTTGAGCAAATAATAAAAACTATTGATTCTAATATATTAAAGTATAATAAAAACATAATTAAGCAAATCTTATCTTCACTTGAAGATAAGGATGTACTTGCTATTGGCCCAGGTATGGGAAGAGATGAGTCTCTTAATAAATTAATTTCAGAAGTGATAGATAATTTCAATGGGAAAATAATAATCGATGCAGATGGTTTAAATGCCTTAAGCAAGGATTTGAGTATTTTGAAGAATAAGAAAAATATTATACTAACTCCTCATTTAAAGGAATTTTCTAGACTTACTGGGCTAACAATAAATAAAATAAATGAAGACAGAGTCAATATTGCAAAAAACTTTGCCAAAGAACATAAAGTTATATTGGTTCTTAAGTCTGAAAATACCCTTGTAACTGATGGTAATAAACTATATATAAACGAAATAGGAAACCCAGGCATGGCTACAGCCGGAAGCGGAGATGTCCTAACTGGTGTCATTAGCGGCATTTTACATAAATTAGAACCATTTGATGCCGCAAAACTTGGTGTTTATATTCATTCCCTAGCAGGAGATTTGGCAGTAGCAGATTTATGTGAAGATTCTCTTATTGCTAGCGATATAATAGCTTATTTAGCCAGAGCTATAAGGCTTATGAGGTAGTTATGCTAGAAAATTATTTAGTTGTTAACATAGATAAAATAAGAGAAAATATAATTAACATAAAAAATGAGTCTGGTTCTTTGTTTTGCGCAGTTGTAAAGGCTAATGCTTATGGATTAGGTTCTGTTGAAATTAGCCAAAATATCGAAGATATTGTTGATTATTTTGCTGTCGCAAGATTACAAGAAGCTTTAAAATTAAGAAAAAACAATATTACTAAACCAATACTAGTTCTAGGCTATGTAGGAATTGATGATATTAAACTTTGCCATGACTACAATATTGATATAACGATATATGACTTAGATTTTGCTAAGGAAATTAACAACTTAGATTATAAAGTCAATTGCCATCTAGCTCTAGATACAGGTCATAGTAGGCTTGGATTTAGAGAGTTTGAAATCGATAAAATTAATAAGCTAAAATACTTAAAAAATCTTAATATAATAGCTGCCTTCAGTCATTTCTCCACAGCAGATGAAGAAGACACCAACTATACAGATGAACAATATAAGGTATTTAATCAAATGCTGGATGCTATTGATTTAAATTTCGATTTTGTACATATTTCAAATTCTGCAGGAGCTATTAAACATCATATCTATAAGAATATGATAAGGGTAGGTCTTGCCATGTATGGCTTATATCCATCGGATGTTGTGAAAAAAGATACTACTATAAAATTATCTAGATCATTTAATCTTTATTCAACTGTATCCTTTGTCAAAAAGATAAAAAAAGGGACTGGTGTAAGCTATGGTAGAACCTTCATAGCAGATAAGGATATGGAAATTGCTACTGTCACTATTGGTTATGCAGATGGATATTTAAGATCATTTTCCAATGTAGGAGAAGTTTATATTAATGGTAAGCCATGTAGGGTTCTTGGTAGAGTTTGTATGGACCAAATTATGGTTGATGTAAGTGGTTTGGATGTTAAGATTGGTGATAGGGTAGAAATATACAAAGATATAGACCTTGAAGCAAGTAAGGCATCTACAATTTCTTATGAGCTTATGACTAATATCTCTCTAAGAGTTAATAGAATCTATATTAGGAATGGTAAAGAGTTAAATACGCACATTGATTTAGGAGAAATTTATGAAAGTTAGAAGAGGTGATCTATATTACGCTGACTTATCTCCTGTCGTAGGAAGTGAGCAGGGTGGCGTTAGACCTGTTATTGTAGTGCAAAATGATGTTGGTAATAAGTATTCTCCGACAATTATTGTTGCACCAGTTACAAGTCAAATGAATAAGGCTAAACTTCCAACCCATGTTAAAATTAAGGGAAATAAATATGGGCTTCCTAAAAATTCTGTAGCCCTTATGGAGCAATTAAGGACCATAGATAAGAAAAGACTAAGGGAAAAAATTGGAAGCTTCTCAAATGACATAATGAATAAAATAAATGAAGCGATATCTATTTCTTTAGCTTTAGAAAATGATTAATACATAAAAAGGACTTTTGTAAATGACGCTATAAAGAATTTATAGCTATATTAACATAAGTCCTTTTTTATCTCTTATTTATTTTGAAAGTCATTCACTATCATCTTAGCAAGTTCGTCTGGATTACCGCATCCTGTTGTTATAACTAGATCATCATCTCTTATAATCTCATAAATATAATCTCTTGCTTCTTCAAATGTAGATAGATATTTAGCATTTAAGCCTTTTTTTACCATGGCATCTACGACATCCTTTGAATGTATACTAGGATCAAATTTTTCCCTTGCAGCGTAAATATCTGTGACAATAACTTCATCTGCTGCATCAAAACTATTTAAAAAATCATTAAATAAAGTTTTTGTTCTTGAATAAGTGTGAGGCTGCCACACACAAATCAACCTTCCTTTTGTATGCTCTGCTATAGCATTTAGGGTTACTAGAATTTCAGAAGGGTGGTGACCGTAATCAGTCATGATGGTAACATTATTTACATGTCCAATTATCTGCATCCTTCTATCAAGGCCCTTGTATTTTTTAATATTTTCTTTAATAGTCTCTATATCAATTCCATTTTCATATGTTGAAATTATAGCTGCCATTGCATTGTTTATGTTATGTCTACCTATTACACCTAAGGAGAAATGTTCAACAGAACCATTTCTTAGCTTAAGATCAAAGCTTGGTCTTCCTATATCATCAAATACTATATTTGTTGCATTATAATCTGCGTTTGGATTTTCTTGACCATAAGTTATAAGCTGACCTTGAACAGCATCTAGGATAAGCTTATTATTCTCTTCATTTAAGTTGAGTATTGTTTTAGAGTTTTTGTCTTGATTTCTAAGATATTCCTTAAATGTATTTACTATATCATCCAAATCTTCATAATAATCTAAATGATCTTCATCTATATTTAAAATTATAACAGTTTGAGGAAAGTAGTATCTAATATTACCCTTATATTCACAAGCTTCTGTTACTAGATAATCTTCACTACCAACTTTAACATTACCCTTCATTTCATCCAAATTTCCACCTAATAAAATTGTGGCATCTTCATCAGAATGAAGCAAGATCTTAGAAATCATAGAAGTTGTTGTTGACTTGCCATGCGAACCAGATACAGCTATAGAGTTTTTGTAATTTCTCATTAGAGCTCCAAGGAAAACTCCTCTAGTAACTACCGGAACATCAAGCTTTTTTGCCGCTATTAATTCCTCGTTATCATCTGCGATAGCATCAGTGTATACAACTAAATCAGGGTTTTGGATATTTTCTTTTTTTTGTCCTATATAAACCTCTATTCCAAGTTTAATGAGACCCTTTACAGAATCAGAAAGGCTTCTATCAGAACCAGTGACTTCATATCCTTTTTCAAGTAGTAAGTGAGCTAGTCCACTCATTGATATTCCACCTATACCGATAAAATGAACACGATTATAATCATGTTCATTTAAATTAAATTCAAACATATATTCTCCTTATAGTAGTCTAATCATAAGTAATTTTATCATATTATACCATATTTAATCTTGATATCTTGTCAAGTAATACTTTGAATATATCAAAGGATGACGTATATTTATTATAGAATATAAAGTAAAAAAGGAGGGTTCATGAAATTTGTTTTAGCCAATGACCATGGGGGAATTGATTTAGAGCCAGTGGTTAAAGAAAAGCTTGAAGATCTAGGCCATGAAGTCATTCATGTTGGAACTTTCGATAAAAATTCTTGTGATTACAGTGACTTTGCTGTAAAAGCTTGCGAAAAAATCAAAGCCGGCGAGGCTGATTTTGGCGTACTTATATGTGGAACAGGTCTAGGAATGAGTATTTCTGCCAATAAAATCAAAGGAATAAGAGCTGCATGTGTTTCTGAACCATTTTCAGCTAAAATGTCTAGAGCACACAATAATGCAAACATATTATGCTTAGGTGCTAGAGTAATAGGTTCTGAATTATGTAAGATGATAGTAGAAGAATTTGCTACTACAGATTTTGAGGGCGATCGCCACCAAAGACGTATAGATAAAATAAGTAAAATAGAAGAGAATAACTGAGACTTTTGAAGTCTCTATTTTTATTAATAAAGGAGAGATTAATGACAATACCAACACCTCATATTTCAGCAACAAGCAAAGACCAAATTGCAAAAACTGTACTTATGCCTGGAGATCCTCTAAGAGCCAAGTTTATAGCTGATAACTTCTTAGAAAATGTTGAACAGTTTAATGAAACTCGTGGGATGCTAGGATATACTGGCTATTATAAGGGAAAAAGAGTTTCTGTGATGGGCTCAGGTATGGGTATACCATCATCAATGATTTATTACAACGAATTATTCAATTTCTATGATGTAGATTGCATCATTAGGGTAGGAACTGCTGGTTCTATGCAAGAAGATGTAAAACTACATGACATTGTAATTGCTACCTCTGCTTGTTCAGAATCATCCATAAATGATAACTTATTTGGCAACATACATTTTTCATCAACCCCTGATTTTGAGCTTCTAATGAAAGCTTATAATAAATCAATCGATCTTGGATACACAACCCATTGTGGTCAAGTACATTCTTCAGACCAATTCTATTCTGAAATGGAACCAAAAGTTTTTGAAAACCTTAGAAAATACGGTATTCTTTGTGTAGAAATGGAATCATATGGTTTGTTTATGGCCGCTAGAAAACATGGCAAAAAAGGTCTTGGAATATTTACAATATCTGACTCCTTAATAGAAAATGTAGCAGATAGTGCAGAAAATAGACAAAAATCTTATACAAATATGATGGAACTAGCCCTAGAAGTAGCAGAAGATTAATAATGATTAAAACAATAATAATGGCAGCAGGAGAAGGTACCAGGATGAAGTCAAATACTTCTAAGGTACTTCACAAACTGCTCAATAAAGAAATAATAAAATATGTAACTGATGCTAGTAGTTTTGAAGACTCAGAAACAATATTGATAGCAGGTAAAAATAAGCCCAAACTAGAAAGTCTCTTTCCAGATTTTAAAATTGTTGAACAAAAAATCGGTCCTGGCATACCTTATGGCACAGGCTATGCTGTAGGCCTAGCTATGAACCTAATAGAGGATAATGACCAAGTATTAATACTTAATGGTGACATCCCCTTAATCAAAAAAGATTCTTTAGAAGAATTTATTTCATATCACAAGCAAAATAAAAGTGCTTGTACTATCCTATCTACAACCATAGATAATCCAAAAGGTTATGGTCGTATAATTAGAAATTATAATAATGAGTTTACTGCAATTATAGAAGATAGGGACCTTGAAGATAAGCAAAGAGATATCAAAGAAATAAATGTTGGTATATACATCTTTAATGCAAAAGATTTAAAAGAATCTCTAGCAAAAATAGATTCAAACAACGATCAAAATGAGCTATACTTAACAGATTGTATAGGGATTTTAAAATCAGCTGGAAAAAAAGTAAGTGCATATGTAAATTCTGATACCGATCAATTTTATGGCATAAATAACAAATTTGAGCTAAATCAGGCAAACAAAATCCTTCAAAGAAGAATTAACACGGCCTATATGCTTGATGGGGTAATAATTGAATCTCCAGAAACAACTTTTATCGAGCCAGGAGTTGAAATTGGTAAGGACACTATAATATCTGGTTTTGTAAAAATATATGGCAAAAGTAAAATCGGTGAAAATTGCTATATAGACGGAACTTCAAGAATTACTAATTCTATCATTGAAGACAATGTTAGAATTGATAATGCCATATTAGATGATGCTTATATGGAAAAAGATAGCAACATCGGACCATTTGCAAGATTAAGACCAAATGCTCATATAGGGGAAGCCGTACACATTGGTAATTTCGTAGAAGTTAAAAATTCAAGCCTTGGTAAGGGCACAAAAGCTGGACACTTAGCTTACATAGGTGATAGTGATTTAGGATCAAATATAAATATTGGCTGTGGGGTTGTATTTGTTAATTATGACGGTAAATATAAACATAGGTCAATAATAGAAGATGATGCTTTTATAGGATCTAATGCAAACATTGTAGCACCTGTTCATGTCAAAAAAGAAGGCTTTGTAGCGGCTGGTTCTACAATAACTGAAGATGTTGATTCTGGAGAATTAATAATTGAAAGAGCTGAACAAAAGCATGTAAAAGGCTACGTCGAAAAAAAGAAACAAAGGGATAAAAATCATAAGGAGTAGAAATGACACTAACAAGAAACACTTACGTTCAAAGGGGAGAACTAAAGCTATTATCTGGAAATTCTAATATTAAACTTGCACAAAGTGTTGCAAAAAATCTTGGAATAAATTTAACTGAAGCAGATATTAACAAATTCAAGGATGGAGAAATAAGCATCAAAATCAACGAATCTATAAGGGGAAAAGATGTATTTATAATGCAACCAACCTCAGCTCCAACTAACGATAATATCATGGAATTGTTAATAATGATTGATGCTTGTAGGAGGGCCTCAGCCGGTTATATAAACGCTGTAATACCATACTATGGATATGCAAGACAAGATAGAAAAACCAGAGGAAGAGAGCCGATAACAGCTAAACTAGTAGCAAATTTATTAACAGTAGCTGGTGCTAACAGGGTAATAACAATGGATCTTCACGCTGGACAAATCCAAGGATACTTTGATATACCAGTAGACCATTTTTCAGCAATCAGGCTCCTATCTACTCACTTTAAATCATTTGCCTATGATAAACCAGAAGAATTTGTTGTAGTAAGTCCTGACTTAGGTGGAGTAAGACGTGCAAGAGAATTTGCTGATTATCTAAAACTTCCTATAGCAATTATAGAAAAAAGAAGACCAATGCCAAATGTTTCTGAAGTAATGTCAGTAATCGGTGACTTTGAAGGAAAGCATGCTATAATTGTCGACGATATGATTGATACAGCAGGAACAATTACAAACGCTGCAGACTTCTTAGTTGAGCATGGTGCAAAAGATGTATACTTAGTTGCAACTCACGGGGTATTTTCAGGAGATGCAATCAAGAAGCTTCAAAAACCATCAGTCAAAGAGGTAATAATAACAGATACAATAGAATTGCCTGAAGAGAAGAAAATAGATAAAATAGTTCAATTATCAATAGCGCCTTTGCTTGCAGAAGCCATTCATAGGATAAACACCTACGAATCTATAAGCGGACTATTTTCGGTTCTTGAATAATGTATTTTATAGTAGGACTAGGCAATCCAGGTTTACAATATGAAAATACCAGGCATAATGCAGGATTTTTAACAATAGATTATATCGCATCTAAATACAATATAGACGTAAGAAGGTCTAAATTTAAATCTTTATATGGTCAGGGAGAAATCTCTGGCCAAAAAGTTATGCTCATTAAGCCCCAAACTTTCATGAACAACTCTGGGGAAGCCGTAAGAGAAATTAAAAACTTTTATAAATTTGATAGTGACAAGCTAATTGTAATATATGATGATATTGATATAGAGTTTGGCACGATTAGAATTAGAAAAAAAGGTTCTGCAGGTACCCATAATGGAATGAAATCTATAATTTACCAAATTCAAGATGATAATTTTCCAAGAATTAAGATAGCAGTTGGTAAAAAACCTGAGTATATGAATCTGGCTAATTTTGTCCTATCAGGATTTAGCCAAAAAGAAGTAAGTGTAATAGAAGATGAGATAAGACTTGCATCTGATGCAATCGAAACTATCTTAGCTGACAGCATTGACAAGTCAATGAATAAATTCAATTCTATTAAACTATTGGAAGAAGATAATGAATAAATTAATTGAAAAATTAATTAATCTCGATCAAGTAAAAAACATAAAAGACAATATAGGATTTAATAGTCCAATATATATTCAGGGCCTAAGTGAAGGTATAAAAACTCACCTGGCCCTAGCTTTGTTTGAATTATTAGATAAAAATATAGTAATCATATGCGAAAATAACAAAACAAGCGAAAAATTTGTCTCAAGTATCAATGAAATAAAAGATATAGCTAAAAACTACCCAGGACTTGAAACTAACTTTTATAATATAAAAAGTATTGATGATTCAAAGCTAGACAAAAGACTTGATGTCTTAATTAGCTTAGCTAATAAAGAAAAATTTATCACTGCAACAACAATTGAAGCTTTAAAAAATAAACTAACACCTTTAGACAAATTTAATGAGTCATTTGTTATAATTAACGAGGAATCTATAATTGGTGTAAATGATTTAATAAATAAACTTATAAAGCTCAACTATAATCCTAGTGATTTTGTTGAGGATAAGGGAGATTTTGCAAAAAGGGGCTCGATTATAGATTTATGGCCAATAAATTATGAAAAACCAGTTAGAATTGAGCTATTCGACGATGAGATTGATTCTATAAGAGTTTTTGATAATGACAGCCAAAGGACAATAAATAAGCTAGAATCAGTAAAAATTTATCCAGCTAGTGAGCTTCTTTATGATAAAGACGACTATAAATCAGTAATAAATCTTATCAATTCCGATATCAAAAAGAAAAAAATAAAAGATAGTAGAGATCAAAAGCTTGTAGATAAATATAAACAAATTATCTCATATCTAGATCAAAGCATGTATATCGCAAATAAAGATTTAATCACTGCCTATAGAGATAATAGTTATTCTTCTATGCTTGATTATTTAGATAAGGACACAGTTTTTATCTTTGATGATGTATCAAGAGTATATGAATCTACATTAAAGTTAGATGAAAAATTTGATTACGATCTTGCCTATCAAATGGAAAATGGTGAAGTTTTTAGAACTTTTGAAAAGTATTCAATTAGCACAAATGACATTTACAAGCAAATTGAAGATTTTGAAATAGTTAACTTCACATCAATTTTAAAAAGATCAAAACTTTTTTCACCACGAAAAATTATAGAATTGAAGTCAATCGAAGCAGAAAGTTTCAATAAAAATATTAAATCTTTTATAGATACTTGTATTGAGCTTGTCAATATGGATAACAAAGTCTTCATATTTTCTGGATCTGAAACTAAAAAAGATAATATTTTAAAAGCATTTATTGAAAACTCATTCGCTCTAGTTGGTGATGAAAATAACAAACCTAACTTTGATACTATTCCGATTATAGTATCAGAAAAAAAGGCTAGTGAAGGATATTACGTTAAAGATATAAATCTAAACGTATTTACTAGCAAGGAAATATTCGGCAAATCAAACCTATCTAAGAAGAAAGCAAATAAAAAGACCACTTCTAAAAGTATTATAAATTACTCAGATCTTGAAATAGGGGATTATGTTGTCCATGAAAATAACGGTATAGGGATTTATAAGGGTCTTACAAAAATCGAAAGAAATGATGTTGAAAAAGACTTCATTCTAATAGAGTATAGGGGTAATGATAAGCTATATATCCCAGTCGATCAGATGAACCTTGTTAGCAAATATATAGGAAATAGGGGAGAAAAACCTAAATTATCCGCTCTTGGATCTACCCAGTGGCAGAAGTCAAAGCTAAAAGCCAAGAAAGCTGTTGACGAGATAGCTGATGACTTAGTTAAATTATACGCTGAAAGAGCTAAGCAAAAAGGACATGCTTTTTCTAAGGATACAACCTGGCAAGAGGAATTTGAAAATTCATTTGCCTATGATGAAACCTATTCTCAATTAAGAAGTATAGATGAAATAAAGGCCGATATGGAAAGCGACTTACCGATGGATAGACTATTATGCGGTGATGTAGGCTATGGAAAAACTGAAGTTGCTTTAAGAGCTGCATTTAAGGCTATTATGGATGGCTATCAAGTAGCATTCTTAGTCCCAACTACAATACTTGCCAACCAACACTACCATACAATGATCGAGAGGTTCAAAGACTTTCCAGTCACATCTGCAGTCCTATCAAGATTTAATACAAAAACGAAAGATGAGGAAATCTTAAAGGGTATAAAAACTGGAAAAATTGATATAGTTGTCGGTACCCATAGGCTTTTGTCAAAAGACATTAAATTCAAAAAATTAGGTCTTTTAATAATAGATGAGGAGCAGAGGTTTGGTGTCAAGCACAAGGAACAATTTAAGAAGTTTAAATCATCTATAGATGTCTTAACCTTATCAGCAACCCCAATCCCAAGAACCCTGCAAATGTCTTTATCTGGAATTAGAGATTTATCGACCCTTGATGAACCTCCAGAGGAAAGGCTACCAGTCAATACCTATGTTTTAGAATTTGACCCTAGTATCATAAGAGACTCAATTTTGAGAGAAATCAATAGAGATGGTCAAGTATTTTTCGTATACAATAGAGTATATGATATAGAAAAAATTTACTTAATGCTCAAGGACTTAGTTCCTGAAGCAAGTATTGACATCATCCATGGACAAATGAGTCCAAGACAAATTGAAAATATTATGCTTGATTTCTTAGAGGGTAAAACTGATATATTGCTCTCAACTACAATAATTGAGACTGGTATGGATATAAAAAATGTAAATACCATAATAATATATGATTCTGACCTAATGGGTCTATCTCAGCTTTATCAGCTAAAGGGGAGAATAGGTAGGGGATATAGGTCATCCTACGCTTATTTTACTTATAGGCAGGGGAAAGTCTTAACAGAAATTGGTGAAAAGCGTCTCAAATCAATTAAAGACTTTTCTGATTTTGGTTCTGGTTATAAAATTGCAATGAAAGACCTAGAACTAAGAGGTGCTGGAAACCTACTAGGGGAAAGCCAATCAGGTCATGTTGAAGCGGTTGGTTATGACCTATACGTTAAATTTTTACAAGAAGCTGTAGAAAAAGCAAGTGGTAAAGAAGTAAAAATCAAAGAAATAAACCAAACTTATATAGACATAAAAATCGACGCTTACCTACCTAATTCCTATATAAGCGATCCCAGCCAAAAAATTGAAATTTATAACAGAATAGCAAATATTTCTGATAAGGAAGATTATGAACTTTTAGTTGAAGAATTAATAGATGTATATGGAGATATTCCATTAATAGTGGATAATATAATGTATGTATCTTTGATTAAATCTTTAGCATCATACAATGGTATAACAGAGATTAGGGAAGTTAATAACGAAATCAATTTGTATTTCCAATCAAGAGATTACTATAGTTTTGATGAATTGAAGTTAATTAACGAAGGATATAAGGGTAAAATGAGTCTTGATTTATCAAATAAGCCAGCCTTCAAAATTCCATCAAGCAGAAGTAAATTACTTGACACATATGAACTTTTAGATACAATTAACAAAATAAGGAGAAATTAAATGAAAAAGAAATTATTAACAATTATGTTAGCATCAACAATGGTGCTAGGAGCTTGCGGAAATCAAGCAAGTAATGAAAAGAATGCAGATCAAAAAGTAAGTAGCCAAGAAGCAGCTAAAGAATTAGGTAAAGATAACATAGCTATCGTAAATGGCGAAAAAATTAGCAAAGACGACTATAAAAAAGAAATGCAATTTTATGGAGCAATGCTAGCAAGCAGACAAAACCTTAAAAATTCAATAGTTCAGATGATGGTTCAAGATAAACTTATAGCGGACGATATGAAGAAAAATAAAATTGAAGTTGCTGATAAAGATGTAAATGACTCATTTATGAACTCTGTAAAACAATTTGGTGGTCAAGAACAATTTGATAAAATGCTCGATGACTATAATATGGACGTTGAAAAATTCAAAGAAACTGTAAAAAAAGATTTAATGTACCAAAAACATAGAGAATGGTTTAATAAAGAACACCCTGTTACAGATGATGAAATTAAGAAATATTATGAAGATAATAAGGATCAATTTGCAAAAAGAGATGCCGCTCATATCCTAGTAGCAGATGAAAACACAGCCAAAGAAATCAAAGAAAAACTAAACAATGGTGAAGATTTCGCAGCTCTTGCTAAAGAATACTCAACAGATACTGCTAATGCAGCAAATGGCGGAGAACTTGGAACTTTTTCTAAAGGTCAAATGGTAAAAGAATTTGAAGACGCTGTTTTTGCACTAAAAGAAGGTGAGATTTCTGATCCAGTAAAGACTCAATTTGGATATCACATAATAAAACTAAACAAAATTGCAGATTCTCTAGAAGATAATAAAGAAGCTATTAAGAAAACCCTTGAAGATAAAAAGTATTCCGATTACATCAAAGAGTTAAATGAAAAGGCAAATGTTGTAACAGAGACAAGCCTAGCTAAAGATAAATCTACAGAAGAAAAGCTAAATGAGGCCAACAAAGAAGATAAGAAAGATACTGAAGAAGCTACAGAAAAAGGTAATAAAGAAGACTCAAAATCAGACGAAAAAGAAGCTGAAACAAAAGAAGATGAAGCCGATAAGAAAGATAATAACTAGTTTTTTATACCTAACTTGTATATCATTTTTATTAGCTTCTTGCAACAAGGGCCCTGATACTTCAAGTGCAGTTGCCCTTGTTGATAATAAGGCTATTGATAAAGATACTTATAATAGTGAACTTGAGTTTTATTTAAATTACTATAGCAACAAATACGGTCCAAATTATCTTGAAAGTAAAGATAAAGCTGGTAAAACAAAAAAGGAATCACTTCAAGAAAAGCTTCTGGAATCAATGATTAAAGATCAGGTAATGCTAAATGATCTTGAAAAACATAAAATTGAAATAGATGATAATACCGCAAATAAAATAAGAAGTGAAATGGAGAAAAAACTTGGAGATAAGGATTCACTAAAAGCTAATATTAAAGCTTTAAATGTGAGTGATAGTGAGTTTTCTGACATTATCTTTAATGATTCAATTAGAAGGATGCATTATGATTTCTTTCTTTCAAATAGCGGTATTAAAGATTCTGAGATTCTTAAACATTACAAAGAGAATGAACAACTTCACAAAATGTATAAGTATAATATGCTTAAATTTGATGATAAAATCGAAGCTGAAAGGATAAAATCTATAATAAAATCACAGTTAGATTTTAGAAAGCTTCTTACAAACTCTATAAAATCCTACGATGTTTTTAACTCAGATTTTGTATATGAAGATGATCCCATTCTTTTAGCATCCAAAGTAAAAGAAAAAGATAAAGTAAGTGAAATATTTGAATATGACGGAAAATACAATATTTTAATGGTTAACTCATATAATGAGAACGAAAATGAACTCTTGATGCAAGCAAAAGAAATTTATTTAAAAGATGCATACAGAAAATATCTAAACAAATTAATTAAATCTAGTAAAATAAAGCTTTTTATTTGATGAATGCTTGAAATTATTTAATTTGTTATGTATAATCATTCTTAGAGTTAAACAGATATCATGTTGATTTATAGGAGGAAATATGAATAAATCAGAATTATTAAATAGTATATCAGAAAAAAGTGGGCTTAAAAAAGTCGAAGCTGAAAAAGCACTTAACGCATTCTTAGAATCAGTTCAAGAAGCTTTAGTAGCAGGAGACAAAGTTCAATTAGTTGGTTTTGGTACATTCGAAGTAAGAGACAGAAAAGCTAGAGAAGGTAGAAACCCAAGAAAACCTGATGAAGTAATTCAAATCCCAGCTTCAAAAGCTCCAGTTTTCAAAGCTGGTAAAACTCTTAAAGAAGCAGTTAATTAATTAAATCTAATATTAAAAAAGCGGTCCTTGAAATAAAGAACCGCTTTTTTTATGCCAATTTTTCAACTTTTTGACTTATGTCAAAACTCATGTCTACTGTTATAGTTTTAAAGTTTTCATAATAAACCATTCCTTCTTTAGCACCTTTAGCTTTATTAACATTTTTCTTCTCAGTATAGTCTACATCCACCTTATTTTCACTAGCAACCGAGGAGTTTAGTGCAGCTAGGTAGGAAGCAACTATTATATCCTCTTGATTGATCTTATCAGCTTTTAAAATTACATGAGAACCTGGAAGGTCTTTTACGTGGAACCATAAGTCATCTTTTCTAGCAAGTTTAAGAGTTATATAATCATTTTGTTTAGAGTTTTTACCAACATATATATCAGATCCATTTATAGTCTTAAAATGCATAGGTTTTGACAACTTAACTTTGTTCTTCTTTTTAGTCTTTCTTTTAATAAGTTTATTATCAATCATTTCTTCTCTGATTTCATTTAAGTCAGATATTGAGCTAGTTCTATTAATGAAATCATAAAGTTGTTCTAGATAATTTAATAATTCTTCTTGTTTTGGTAAATCTTTTTTTGCATAGCTTACAGACGATTTTATTTTCTTAGCCCTATTATAATAATCATTAATATTATCCCATGGAGATCTCATAGGATCTAAACTAATTTTAATAGCTTTATTATCGTTATAAAAATCCTCCAAGACTACTTCTTTAGATTTTTCTTCAATCCTATATTGGTTAGCTGCTAGTAAGTCAGCTTTTTTCCTAGCTTCATCAGCACTTTGTAACTTTGAGATATTATTATTCAGAATATTAATTTTTTTATTGACTGATTTTTTATGACTAGAAACTTTCTTTAACAATTCAGACTTCATCTGATCTAACCTATCATTCGCTTTATTTAAAGAATAAAAATCATCTATAGCTTGGCTCATAAATTCATATTCATTTTCTTTAAAATTTAATTGTGTTAATTTCAGGCAATGAAATTCTTTAATTTTTTTATCATCCCTATAATCAAAAGCTAACAAATTTCCCCTAATAATATCGTCTCTAAGCTCTAAAAACAATGTGTTTAGCCTACTTTTCTCATCTTCACTTACAAGACCCCAATTTATTCTAGGGTCAATACCAGCCCTATAAATTAATTCTTTTCCAACTATAGGAGAAAAACCCTCGTAGTTTTGATAAAATAATTTAAAAGGCACCTGGCTATCAGGAATATTTTTATCTAGGCTAAGGATATCTAGATTAAAGTTATCATCGGTTATATCAATCTTGTCACTAGGTATTCTTTGATATTCTAAAGACGGAAATATTTCTCTAATAGAAGACATTTCCTGGTTTACTCTTTTTATTGCATCAATTATCTTATAGGATTCGTTAGTCAAAATAATATTTGAGTGTCTATCCATAATTTCAACAATAATCTTCTTGCTAGTGTCAAATCCCATTTCATCAATAGATCCTACAGATATTTCCACAATTCTATCCATACCTATTTGTTTAACATCTAGAATCTTGCCTTGTTTTAGGTGTTTCCTTAAAACCATGCAAAAATTATCAGGAACTTCGGGATTCTCATATTTTTTATTTGTAAAATTAATTCTTGCTTCATTATTATTAGCGCTTATCAATAGTTTATAAGATTTACCCATAGAATATATATCTAAGACTAAATCATATCTAGAAGGCTGAGAAATTTTTTGAATCTTTCCTCCAAGAATCTCTTTTTTTAATTCGTTTACAATTTTTCTTGTAACTATTCCATCAAAACTCATATTTTCACCTCATTTATATTATACACTAAGATAACATCATACTTGAAGTAAATCTATATAAAAGTAAAATAATTTAAACAAGGGGGAGCGATGAAAAAGGGATTTTTATTGGTAATATCAGGTCCGTCAGGAGTAGGAAAGGGAACTGTCCTTCATGACTTGATGAATACACAAAGTAACTTAGTTTATTCAGTATCAGCAACCACAAGAAAAAAAAGAGATGGTGAAATTGAAGGAGTCAGCTACTTTTACAAGACGCATGAAGAATTCGAAGATATGATTTCAAAAGGTGCTTTCCTTGAATACGCTCATGTCCATAACAATTACTATGGTACTCCCAGAGAATTTGTGGAAAATAAAATTAACGAAGGAAAAATAGTAATATTAGAAATAGATGTCCAGGGAGCTCTTAATGTCAAGAAGAATACTGATAATGGAGTCTTTATTTTTTTGGCACCGCCTAGCTTGCAAGAACTTAAAAGAAGAATTGTAGGTAGGGGTACAGAGACAGACGAAGATATAAATATCAGAATGACTAATGCAAGAAAAGAACTTGAACATATCAAAGATTACGACTACTTAGTAGTAAACGATCACTTAAACTCAGCAATTACATCGGTAAACGAAATAATTAATGCAGAAAAACATAAAGTTTTTAGAGAAGAAAATATAGAATTTGAGGAGAATTAATGAAAAACCCATCATTTAAAACATTATCAGAAGTAAGCCCAAGTAGATATGAAATTTGTATGATGTGCTCCAAAAGAGCAAGAAGAATAGTAAATGGATCTGCTCCACTTACAAAAGAAGTTGAAGCAAAACCAGTTACCCAAGCACTTCATGAGATAATTGAAGGCAAAGTTACTAAGAAAAATAGATAAGATGCTTAAGGGCAAAAATATACTTTTAGGAATAAGCGGGGGTATTGCAGCCTATAAAGTTTTAGACCTCTGCTCAAGATTAAAAAAGAAAGATGTAAATCTTAAAATAATAATGACAAAGTCAGCTACTGAGTTTGTAAGTCCCTTATCCTTTGAAACAATGGGTAGATGCTTGGTATATTCCGATCTATTTGAAGGCCACCACGAAAATGTCCACCATATCGAATTAGTAAAATGGGCTGATTTAATGCTCATAGCCCCTGCAAGTGCAAATACAATAGCAAAAATGGCAAATGGCATTGCTGATAATTTTCTCACCTCATCATATTTAGCTTGTTATAAGGATGTAATAATTGCTCCAGCTATGAACACCAATATGCTTAAGGCAAAAGCTACACAGAGAAATCTTAAAACTCTAGAAGATGATGGTGTAAAGATAATAAAACCTGAGCCAGGACTTCTAGCTTGTAATACCGTAGGAGATGGAAGGATGGAAGAACCATCCGAAATCGTCGACTACTTAGATTCTTATTTTACAGAAAAAGATTTAGCAGGTAAAAAAATAATAGTTACTGCTGGTCCTACAGTTGAGCCTATAGATTATGTAAGGTACATATCAAATAACTCTAGCGGCAAAATGGGCTATAATATAGCAAATGAAGCAAGAAAGCGTGGAGCTGAGGTTGTCCTCATATCTGGCCCTGTCAATCCTTTTAAAGTCAATGATATAAAGAGAATTGAAATAAAAACTAATTTGGAGTTAAAAAGTGCAATTGAAAGAGAATTTGCTGATTCAGATGCTCTAATAATGTCAGCCGCTCCTGTAGATTATAGCTCTAAGTATGTAAGCGATAGAAAGCTAAAGAAAACAGGAAAAGGCCTTAATCTTGAATTAATAGAAAATCCTGATATCATAAAATATTTTGGCTCAATAAAAGATAAGCAAACAATAATTGGTTTTGCTGCAGAAACAGATAATTTAATTGAAAATGCCAACAAAAAATTAAATGAAAAAAACCTTGATTATATAATAGCTAATGACTTAACAAAATGGGGAGCAGGATTTGATGTAGATACAAATGTTGCATCAATAATATCAAAGGATGAAATTAGAAATCTAGATTTAATGCCAAAAAGTGAACTAGCAAATAAAATTTTAGACTTGTTAAGGTGATATATTGTACGCAAAAGTAATTATTGATAGCAAGAGCCGATTTTTAAATAGGTCTTTTACCTATCATATTCCAGAAAAATTAAATAATAAATTACAAAGAGCAATGAGAGTTTTAGTGCCATTCGGCAAGGGTAATAAGACTAGCGTTGCTTTTGTTTATGAAATAATTGATGAACTTGATGAGGAATTTAAAACAAAAGATATTATATCCATCATCGATGAAAATAAGTTAATTGATGATGAATTGATCGACCTAGCTTTTTATATGTCAAAAACATATCTTTCTCCGATACAGTTATCCTTAAAACAGGTTTTACCACCAACTAACATTGATAAGATCGATACTTATTACCAAAGCAAGGTTAGTAATGGAGAGGATGAAGTTCTCAGATTCTTAACTTACAAAAAATCTAAAGAAGAATTTATTAAACAATTTCCAGACAAATTAGACAAGCTTAATGCTTATATAGAAAAAGATATGGTAAGAATAATTTATGATGCCAAAGATAAGCAAAAAATAACGTATGATACCTATATCAAACTTACAAATAGTGAAGAATCAATACCTAAAAATGCTAAAAAACAATTAGAAATTATAAAATATCTAAGAGAAAATGGAATAACAGAACAAAAACTCCTTTTAAAGGCCACTTCGTCGAGCAGCTCCTCAATAAAATCTCTAGAAGATAAAAAAATTATTGAAAAATTTCAAAAAGAGAGTGAAAAATCCCTAATAGTCGACCACAAAGACTACAAAAGCCATGTTTTAAATGAAGAGCAAGCAAAGGCTTTTAACAAAATAGAGTCAAAAGATAGTGGTAAATATTTGTTATTCGGTGTAACAGGATCTGGTAAAACAGAAATATTTTTACAAGTTGTAGAAGAAACTATTAACGAAGGTAAAGAAGCCATCATTTTGGTCCCGGAAATTTCCCTAACACCTCAAACCATAGAGAGATTTGTGGGTAGATTTAAACAAAAAATAGCAATTATGCACTCAAGGCTAACTCCAAGAGAAAGATTTAACCAATGGCGAATGATAAAAAATGGTGAAGTAAAAATAGCCATAGGAGCCAGATCAGCAATCTTTGCTCCATTTAAAAATTTGGGCGCCATAATAATAGATGAAGAACATGACAAATCATATATATCAGCCCAAGATCCAAAGTATCATACAAGTGATATAGCAAACTTTAGAGCAAACTACCAAAATGCCAAACTAATACTAGCATCAGCTACACCATCGATAAATACGATGAAAGATGCTATGGATGGAAAATATGAAATCTTAACTCTCAAACAAAGGGTAAATAAAGTCATGCCTGAATTATCAATTATCGATATGAGGGAAGAGCTTAAAAATTCTAATTATTCTATGCTTTCATTGAGATTACAAGAAGAAATAAGAAAAAATCTAGAAAACCATGAACAAACAATTTTATTTCTAAATAAAATAGGACATGATTCCTTTACTTTTTGTAGATCTTGCGGTTATGTCGTAAAGTGTGAAGCCTGCGATGTCGCAATGACATATCATAAAAATGTTAATAAACTTGTCTGCCATTATTGCGGTCGAACAAAAAACCAAGTTACTATTTGCCCAAATTGCCACTCAAAAAAAATCAAAGAATTTGGAGCTGGTACCGAAAAACTAGAAGAGGAAGTAAGGTCCTTATTTAAGGGGGCAAATATCCTCAGAATGGACTCTATGGTTGCAACCAACAGAGCCAAATACGATCAAATGTATAAAAATATGAAAAATGGTAATATTGATATACTTCTTGGAACGCAAATGATAGCTAAAGGTCTTGACTTTGAAAATGTAACCTTAGTAGGAATAATAGCAGCTGATCTTTCCTTAAATGTAGGAGATTTTTCTGCCCAGGAAACAGCCTTCCAGCTCCTAACCCAGGTATCTGGAAGGGCAGGAAGGTCATCTAAATTAGGACGAGCGATAATTCAAACCTATAAACCAGATAATTTCGTTATACAAGCTGTTAAAAATAATGACTATTCAAGCTTTTTAAAAAGCGAGCTAAATATAAGAAATGCCTTTGCCTACCCACCCTATAAAAATTTGATATCTATTAGGGTAGTAAATAGCGATAGGGTAAGAGCAGTAGAAATTTCAAAACAAATGACTGATACACTAAGGGTTGTAAACAAAGAACTTTTAGATGTTGAAATAATCGGACCTAACCCATGTAAGATATCAAGAATAAATAATAAATTCAGGTATAATATTCTTATAAAGGCCTCAGATAAGGACCTTGATGAAGTTAGAGACCATATAAAGTGGATAAGAAATGATTTTATAAACGAATATAAAGATACATCTTTTATAGTTTCTATCAATCCGGCTAATATGAATTAAGGAGTATAAATGTTTGATTTTTTAAGAAGAAAAAAGAAAAAAGATGAAATTGAAAAAAAAGAAGAAATAATAGATGAAAAATCAGAGTTAGAATCCATTGAGGATAAATCTGATAATGAAGAATCTGAAACCATTGATAATAATCTAGATAATGATGATTTCAATACCTATAATTCTTATAATGAATACAACAAATTCAATACTGAAGAAGAAATTCAAAATCAAGAGAAAAAGACTGAGAATAAAGAAAAATCAGGAAGATTCATTGATCTAACAAAAGATGAGAAAACATCAGAATCCATCTCAGATTCCAACGAAGATGAGAAAGTATCAGATTCTATAGGAGATAATGAACCTACAGAAAAAAGTGAATCAATCTTTGAAAGGCTAAAAAAAGGTCTTACAAAAACAAGAGATAATTTCACATCAAATCTTAAGAATTTATTCACAAGGAATGTTAAAATCGACGATGATTTATATGATGACCTAGAAGAAATTTTAATATCTGCTGACATTGGAATGACATCAACAGTTGATATTGTTGATACACTAAGGGATGAAATAAAAAAAAGATCAATAAAAGAAAGTGAGCAAATCTATCCTCTTCTTAAAGAAATAATGATTAGCAAACTAGATGAGAACAATCTTGATAATTCAATCACCTATAAGGAAGGTGATTTAACTGTTATCCTAGTCATAGGAGTAAATGGAGTAGGTAAAACAACAACAATAGGCAAACTTGCTAATAATTTCAAAAAGGAAGGAAAAAAAGTAATGCTTGCTGCTGCTGATACATTTAGAGCAGCTGCAATTGAGCAATTGGGAGAATGGGCTCAAAGAGCTGATGTAGAGATGATTGCTGATAAAGAAGGGGCTGATCCATCTGCAGTAATATTTGATGCTATTAAATCTGCAAGAAGCAATGATGTGGATGTTCTTATATGCGATACAGCTGGTAGGCTTCATAATAAGAAAAATCTTATGCAGGAGCTTGATAAAATAAATAGAACTATTGACACCCACGCGGTCAATGCCCATAGGGAAAATCTTTTGGTTCTAGATGCAGCAACTGGCCAAAACGCAGTAAGTCAGCTAAGAGAATTTAAAAATGTTACGGATATAACTGGTCTTATCCTAACAAAACTTGATGGTACAGCCAAAGGAGGAGTAATATTTCCTCTACAAGTAGAAGTTAAAGTACCAGTCAAATATATAGGAGTTGGTGAAGGAATAGACCACTTACAAAAATTTGATTCAAAATCTTTTGTAGAAGCTATGTTTTAATGTTGAAATATAGGTTTTTAGAGGTATATTATATCAGTACTACAACAATCACACTTAGGGATGCTTATATCGTTGCCTATTAGGTTATATAAGCAGTTGAAGTAAGTGGAAGAACAAACGGAGGTAAATATGGCAGTAGTTTCAATGAAAAAATTATTAGAAGCCGGTGTACACTTTGGACACCAAACTAGAAGATGGAATCCTAAAATGGCAAAATACATCTTCACAGAAAGAAATGGTATCTATATAGTTGATCTTCAAAAGACAGCTAACCAAATAGAAGATGCTTACAAAGCTATTAGAGATATAGTAGCTGATGGAGGTAAGGTTCTATTTGTAGGTACAAAAAAACAAGCACAAGACTCTATCCAAACTGAAGCAAAGAGATCTGGTCAATACTATGTATCTCACAGATGGTTAGGTGGAATGCTTACAAACTTCAAAACAATAAGAAAAAGTGTAGAAAAACTTCAAAGATATGAAAAGATGGAAGAAGATGGAACATTTGATCTTCTACCTAAAAAAGAAGTTCTACAATATCAAAAAGAAATGGATAAACTAGAAAGAAACCTTGGCGGTATCAAAGATATGGTTGAACTACCAGATGTATTATTCGTAGTTGATCCAGGTGAAGAATCTATAGCTGTACATGAAGCTAAAATTCTTGGAATCCCAGTAGTTGCAATTGTCGATACAAACTGTGACCCAGATTTAGTTGATATTGCAATACCAGGAAACGATGATGCAATAAGAGCTGTAAAGCTTATAACATCAGTTATGGCAGATGCTGTAATAGAAGCTAATCAAGGTAACGAATTTGACCCATCAGCAGACGAGGAAGCATTTGAAGACGATGCTGAAGAAGCTGATGATTCTATAGAAACTAAAGAAGAAGTTTCTGAAGAAGAACTAAAAGAAGCAGCTGAAGAAATTGAAACACAAGCTTTCGAAGAAAACGAAGCAGAATAATAAAGGGGTAAAAGATGGCAATTAGTGCAAAATTAGTAAAAGAATTAAGAGAGAGATCTGGCGCTGGAATGATGGACTGTAAAAAGGCCCTTGAAGAAGCCGGCGGTGACATCGATAAGGCTCAAAAAATCCTTAGAGAAAAAGGTCAAGCTACACTAGACAAAAAAGCAGGTAGAATTGCTGCTGAAGGTGTTATTGGTTCTTACATCCACAATGATAAAATTGGTGTAATTGTAGAAATCAATACTGAAACTGATTTCTCAGCAAACACAGATTCTGTTAAGCAATTTGCTAAAGACCTTGCTATGCACATTGCTGCAAGCAATCCTAAATATATATCAGAAGCAGATGCTGACGAAGCAGATGTAGCTGAACAAAAAGAAATCCTAATCAAACAAGCTATGAATGAGGCAAATGAAAATATGCCAGAAGATAAAAAACAAATGATAGCTGAGAAAAAGGTTGAAGGAAGACTTAAAAAATGGTTCTCTGAAGTATGCCTACTAGATCAAGCATTCATTAAAAATCCTGATCAAACAATAGAACAATTACTAAGAGATACAGCTAATGGTGTTGGAGAAAACATCAAAATTAGAAGATTTGCTAGATTTGAAGTAGGCGAAGGTCTTGAAAAGAAAGAAGAAGACTTCGCAGCAGAAGTAGCAGGTCAAATGAACCTATAATTTAATATTAGGAGATTATATCTCTAATAAATCTCTCATAAGGTGTAGAATAATGCCTTGTGAGAGATTTTTTTATTAAAAGATATAAGCTTAGGCCTCTAAATTCAGCCTAAATAGTATAAGAATCTTATGACCGTTGATCTTCACTAATCTAAGTAATGAGTTATTTAAATAATAAATTAAATTAATAGTTGATTTTTTTATCAATAAAGTGTAGTATATATATAGATAATTTATTACAATAATGTATTTGAGGAGTTATTATGAAAAATGAAACTAAGATTAGACTACCAAATTTATTTGAAGCAGTTCTTCCAATATTTACCATGGTAAGTCTAATGATTTATGTCTTTGTAATCGCCAAAAATGGTGAGGAAAATATTTATGATGCAGCCCACCTTCCACTTATCTGCGGAATTATTGTAGCTTCTCTTGTAGGGCTTATGTGTGGAAGAAGCTTTAGAGAAATGCTTGATGGAATGATAGATAGAATTAGAACAACTCTCGATGCCATTTTAATATTATTAACTGTTGGTTTATTAATATCATCCTTTATGATTTCTGGAACAATACCTGCCCTAATCTACTACGGTTTAGAGTTATTAAATCCAAAACTTTTTCTACCAATTGGATGTATAATAACATCTCTAGTCAGTCTATCATGCGGGTCATCATGGACTGCAACAGCAACAATAGGTATAGCTTTTATGACTATAGGACAGGGTCTTGGAATAAATCCTGCCATAACTGCTGGTATGGTAATCTCAGGAGCTTACATAGGCGATAAATTTTCTCCATTATCAGATACAACGAACCTTGCAGCTGGTGTTGCTAAGACAGGATTATTTGATCACGTAACAGCAATGGTTTCTACAACAGGCCCTGTATTTATAATCTCCCTTATCCTTTATAGCCTAATAGGACTTAGGGCTAATGTTGTAAACTATGATCCAAATATAGCTGAAGGAATAAAAAGTGCACTCGTAAGCAATTTTAATTTAAATCCACTAGTTCTTTTGCCAATATTATTAATTATTTTACTTTGTGTTTTAAGAATTGAAGGTCTTGCTGGAGTAATTATTTCTGTATGCGTTGGCTTAGTATTTTCAATAATTTTTCAAAAGCAAAGATCACTTGCTGAAATATTTGCTATCCTTCACTACGGACCAAGTATAGAAACGGGAAACGACTTTGTAGACAAGGCACTTGCAAAAGGAGGAATGGATAATCAGATGTGGACAGTTAATCTCATACTCCTGGCAGTTTCATTTGGAGGAGCATTAGAAAAAGCTGGTATAATTGAAAAACTTTTCTCTCACTTAAAAGAAAAAATTGATACAGTTGGTGGTCTAGTAGGTTTAACCATGCTTACATCAATTTTCTGTGATGCTACCATGTGTGACCAATTTTTAGGAATTGGAGTACCAGCTCCTTTATACGAAGATAAGTACGATGAACTTGGACTTTCTCGTAATATGTTATCAAGAACTCTAGAAGATGCAGGCACCCTATGGGCTGTAATGTTTCCTTGGACTGCTTGCGGTGCATACCAAATGAAAACTCTAGGTGTAAGCCCTATAAACTTCTTCCCTTTTGCATTTGTAAATCTTCTAAATCCAATTTATGCCCTAATTACAGCAATGTTTAAAAGAAATATCTTTTGGGCAGATGGTTCTTATACAAACCTATTTGGTAAAACAAAAATGAAAAAAATAGCAAAAGCACCTAAAGACTCATTAAAAATCGCATTGGAACAGTTAGATAAATTAAGAAAAGCTGGGAAAGCACCTCAATTAAATTAAAATACTTAATATAGAGAGCCTTGCGCTCTCTTTTTTTATAAAAATTTTAAAAGATTGCTTTTTAAAGTATAGTAAAAATGTAAGAAATAATACTTTAAATCATTTGTTAATGATTATATATAAAAAGAAAGGATATTTATGACTATTAAAAATCATCCAACAGAATTAATAGGTATCACACCATTACTAAAGCTTAATTCTCTTAAAAAAGAGGGAAGAGCTGATATCTATGTAAAGGTGGAAAAAAACAATATAGCTGGTTCTATCAAGGATAGGATTGCTCTCTACATGATAGAAGAAGCAGAAAAAAATGGAGAATTACAAAAAGGCGGAACAATTGTAGAACCTACTAGCGGTAACACCGGTGTAGCCCTTGCTGCTCTAGCAGCTGCAAAAGGTTACAACTTAATCCTAACTATGCCTGCATCTATGAGTATAGAAAGAGCAAAACTTGCTATGGCATATGGCGCTAAAGTCATAAGAACTACAGAAGGCGCCTTACAAGGATCCGTTGATAAAGCTAAAGAATTAGCTGAAGAAAACGGCTATTTCATGCCGGACCAATTTTCAAATCCTGCTAATATTAAAGCGCACTACGAAACAACCGGACCTGAAATTCTAGCAGAAATTAGTCCAGATGCTTTTATAGCAGGAGTAGGTACAGGAGGAACTGTAACAGGTGTTGGTAGAAAATTAAAAGAAGCTAACCCAAATACCAAAATATTTGCTATCGAACCTGCTGAAAGTCCACTTTTATCAGGAGGCAAGGCCAGTGGCCATAAGATCCAAGGTATAGGTGGTAACTTCATACCAAAGAACCTTGATTTTGATATAGTCGATGGAATAGTAGATATAAAAGGTGATGATGCAATAGAAATGTCTAGATTTTTAGCAAATAACGAAGGATTAGCTGTTGGTATATCATCGGGTGCCAATGTTAAAGGCGCTATAGAGATAGCTGATAAATTAGGAGAGGGGAAAGTTGTGGTAACTGTTCTACCTGATACAGGTGAGAGATATCTATCAACTGAGTTATACGGAAATGTTGAATTATAACCAATATAAAGAAGAATTAATAGAAAACGCCCTAAAAAAAGATCCAGCATTAAAGAGTAAAGAGGAGGCAGTCCTCTTCTCTGCTGGAATTAAGGCTCTACTAGCCCATTATATTGCTCATAATTTATTTCTAGAGGGTAAATTGTATGAGGCAGAGGAAACTGCCTATAAAGCTAGAATGGAAACTGGTATTGAAATCCATCCAGGAGCTAAAATAGGACGCAGATGTTACATAGACCATGGAATGGCAACAGTTATTGGAGAAACAGCTGAAATTGGTGATGATGTCTTAATATATCATTCAGTAACTCTAGGCGCAATTACAAATAAAAAAGTTAAAAGGCATCCAACTATCGGTAACAATGTAATGATAGGAGCTGGTGCTGTATTGCTAGGCAATATTCACATAGGAGATAACAGCATGATTGGAGCAAACTCTGTTGTTCTTTCTGATGTTCCAAGTGATTCAACTGCAGTTGGCTCTCCAGCAAGAATAATACCTCACAAAAAGTAGCTTAGGCTGCTTTTTTTATTTCAAATGAAAACTATTTCGTATAATTATAAAAATCGGGTATAATAATTATTGGAATGAATTTTCCATATTATTGGAGGTGATATGATGTTTGATAATTTAAATCCAATAGTTGTTCTCATCATAGTTGTCGCCTTCGTATTGTTAGCTTTTTATTTTGGCTATCTTTATCGTAAGAAAATTGGTGAATCTAAGATTGGTAGTGCCGAAAATTTAAGTAGGCAAATCATAGATGACGCTAATAAACAAGCAGAAGCATTAAGAAGAGAAACTCTAATCGATGCTAAAGATGAAATATCAAAGTTGAAATCTGAAAATGAAGAAATGCTAAATCAAACAAGAGCCGAACTTAACAAAAGAGAAGCACGTTTGATAAAGAAAGAAGAAAGTTTAGACAATAGATCTTTATTGATTGACAAGAAGTCTGATCAAATCTCTAGTGATCAGAAAAAATTGAAACAAAAAGAAGAAAGAATTGACAAGTTAATAGAACAACAAGAGTTGGAGCTACAAAATATCGCTGGACTAACCAACAACGAAGCTAAAGAAATTATATTAGCTAGAGTAAAATCAGAGACAATTCATGAATCAGCTAGAATGATAAAGGAAGCTGAAGAAAGAATTAAATCTGAAAGTAAAAAGATTGCAACAGAAATATTAGCTACCACTATCCAAAGATTTGCCCCAGAGCAAGTTTCAGAGAATACAGTATCTGTAATCTCCCTTCCAAAAGATGAAATGAAAGGTAGAATTATAGGTCGTGAAGGTAGAAATATAAGAGCTTTCGAACAAGCATCAGGAGTTGACCTTATAATAGACGATACTCCAGAAGCGGTAGTGATATCATGTTTTGAACCTGTAAGACGTGAAATAGCCAAAGTTGCATTAGAGAAGTTAATTCAAGATGGAAGAATAAATCCATCTAGAATTGAAGAAATGCTTCAAAAGGCTACAGACGAAGTAGAAGCTAGAATCATAGAAGATGGTGAGGCAGCTGCAGAAAAAGTAGGAATAATGAATCTTCATCCACAGTTAATAAGGCTGGTGGGCAAGATGAAATTTAGAACATCCTACGGTCAAAATATCTTGAATCACTCAGTAGAAGTAGCGCTCTTAGCTGGAATGCTAGCCGAAGAAATAGGTGCTGACGCCCAATTAGCTAGACGTGGTGGGTTGCTACACGATCTTGGAAAAGCGATAGACCAAGAGCAAGAAGGTACACACATCACACTAGGAGTAGAAGCAGCTATTAAATACGGCGAAAACAAATATGTAGTTAACGCTATAGAATCACATCATGGAGATGTTGAACCAAATTGTGTTGAATCAATCCTAGTTCAAACAGCAGATGCAATAAGTGCTGCTAGACCAGGAGCTAGACGTGAAAGTCTTGAAAATTATATCAAGAGACTTGAGAATCTAGAAAAAATTGCAAATTCATTCGATGGTGTTGAAAAATCATTTGCTCTACAAGCTGGTAGAGAGCTAAGAATATTAGTCAAACCAGACAAGGTATCAGATGACGAAATGGTTGTAATAGCTAGAGATATTGCAAAGAAAATCGAAAATGAATTAGAGTATCCAGGTGAAATCAAAGTGAACTTATTAAGAGAGTCCAAAGCGATAGATTTTGCAAAATAATGTTTAATTAATTATTTAAACAAACTGCCAAGTAATTTGGCAGTTTTTTAGTGGAATTTTAAAGGTATAAATACACCATCAAAAATTTAAAATGGCTTAGAAGTCAAAATAGAGCGTGTATATTTTCAATCTTTAATGAAAATTAGTTTTAAGGATTTTAACTTAAAATATAAAAAAATTCAAATCTAAGTTCTTACTTGATAAAAGTTTAAATTACAACTGATACAATCATACTAAAAAATCCGTAGAAGTACACCATAAAAATCATCTTATCCAATGAAATATTTCTTCAAAAAGTCCGAGAATAGGATATACGTCAGCTGCAAAATTATTGCACAAAATAACAATTTTGTGCAATAATTTGTTTTTGATTAAACTTTGAGTATAATACCTATATAAATATTAATGTGAAGTCATTTTTAAGATTTTTATAAATATTATCAGGAGTAATTATGGAAAAATTTGTTAAACCACTTATACTTATAGATTATCTAAACTATTTAAAATCCATTAAAGGTCTTTCTGTATCTACCATTAAAGAATATGAATATGATCTTATGATGTTTATCGAATTTGAAATTATAAGAAAAATATATTCTGGAGACAAAGACTCTTACATTAAAAATGTTAATTTTACCAAAATAAACTCCTATATAGATAGTAAGTTTTTCGAACAGATGTCCATGCAAGATTTCTATGCATTCCTCTCTTATCTAGACAATGATAAAAATGATTCAGCTACCACTAGGTCAAGAAAAATTTCAGCTATCAAATCTTTCTATAAATATATGTACAATGAAATTGAAATCATAGATACTAACAACGCCACCAAACTCACAAACCCTAAAATCAGCCAAAGACAACCTGTTTATTTAACTCTTGCAGAGACTGAGGTCTTACTTAACGAAATAAACAAAGAAAAGAATGAATTTTTAAGATCTAGAGATCTTGCTATGGTTTTTACCTTCTTAACCACCGGCATGCGTCTATCAGAGTTAGTAAGTATAGACTTATCTGATGTTAATAAAGATAGTTTCAATATTATAGGAAAAGGGAATAAAGAGCGCACGGTTTATTTAACCAAAAATTGCTTAGACCTCATCAATTCCTATATTATAATTAGGTCTGATTATCTTAAAGACGATAATATTAACGCACTATTTATATCCACTAGAAAAAATAGAATTTCAAATAGAGCTGTCCAGGCTACAATAGATAAATACCTCAAGAAATCCGGCTTTGACACAAGTATATACTCAACCCATAAGTTAAGACACACCGCTGCAACTCTAATGTATAAGTATGGAGATGTTGACATAAGAGCCCTAAAAGATATTTTAGGACATGCCTCAGTATCTACCACACAAATTTATACCCACCTAGATGATGAAGATCTTAAGAATGCAATTAATAAGAACCCTTTATCTAAACTGAATTTATAATAAAAATCGCCCTTATAAGCAAGAAGCTCTTTGGGCGATAAAATTTATATTAAATTATTATTTTTTAATCTGTTTAAGACTATCTTTAGAGCTAATTTCCCATGATAGTAATTAAGTCCGCCTTGCAAATAAGCCATATATGGCTCTCTTAATGGTCCATCTGCTGATAGTTCAGATGTAGCACCTTCTACAAACCCTCCAGCAGCCATTATTACAGGGTCTTCATATCCTGGCATTGGGTATGGTTCAGGAATGAAAGTTGAGTCGACAGTACAAGCTTCTTGGATTGACTTACAAAAAGTTTTAAGCTTATCTGGATCTTCTAGTTTTATAGCCAATATTATATCTGACCTTGGATCTTCTAAGCTCGGAGTTACTTCATAACCTAATTTTGTAAACACAGATGCAAATAAAAGCGCTACTTTTATTGATTCTTTAACAACATGCGGAGCAAAATACAAGCCTTCTGCTACCAATCTATTTGTTCCAAAGCTTAATCCTTCATCCTTGCCAATACCTGGAGCTGTAAGGGTGTTTGAACAATATTCTATGAGATCGCTTTTACCCGTTATATAACCTCCTGTCACCGCTATTCCCCCACCAAGATTTTTAATTAATGAACCTGCTATTATATCAGCACCAACTTCTATAGGTTCCTTATCTTCAGTAAATTCTCCATAACAATTATCAATAAAAATAATAACATCTTTATTGGATATTCTAATCTCGTCTATAGCCTTTTTTATCTCTTCTATTGTGAAGGCTCTTCTTTGGCTGTAACCAGTCGATCTTTGAATTAGAATGACCTTAGTCTTATCATCTATTTTATCTTTAATCTCTTCATATTTGATTGATCCATCATCATTTAAGTCAAGTTTATCATACAAGATTCCCTTTTCAAGCAAGGTTCCTTTTTTATTTCCAGCTATACCTATTACTTGCTGCATTGTATCATATGGATCATCAGTTATAGATAAAAGTTTATCACCATAGTTTAATAGTGAAAATAAAACAATAGATAGAGCATGAGTACCTGATACAATAGAGGGTCTTACCAAACTATCCTCAGCCTTAAAGATACTTGAAAAGATATTTTCTATAGTATCCCTACCAGTATCTGCATATCCATAACCTGTGGAAGAGTTAAAATCACTTGTTTGTAAAGCATTCTTATTAAAAGCACTCAGAACCTTAGCTTGGTTAAATTCACTAATAGCCTCGTGCTTTTCAAATATTTCTCTTAATTCTTTCTCTGAGTCTTCTATAATTTTATCAAAAGAATCATCTAAATTATAATTATTGTAAATATCATTATAGTCCATAAACATCCTTTATTATGCTTTCTATTATCATTTCTGCGTCTTCTTTACTAAGTTTGTCCATTAGTATCTCGTGGCAAAATGGATAATTCTTATATCTTTTCATCCATGTTATTTGTCTTTTGGCGTATCGTCTTGTATTTTGAGCGATAGTTTCTATTAACTCATCCTTATTTATTTCTCCATTTATATATGGAAATATTTCCTTGTATCCTATTGCAGACATAGACTGGTTATCAGGTGTAAGATTAAACCTTTCAATCAAATATTTAAATTCTTCAATAAGGCCTTGGTCAATCATTTGCTCAACTCTAATGTTGATTTTTTTATACAATATATCTCTACTCTCGTAATTTAAGAAAAACAAAATAGGGTCTATATCATTATTTAGGACTCTTTCTCCAGTCCTTTGAACTGAAGCCTTTACACCTGTTTCCTTATAAATTTCAAGAGCTCTTATTATTCTATTCCTCTCATTCGGATGATATTTACTTGCACTTTCTGGATCAACCTCCTTTAGTTTCTCAAATAAATAATCATTTCCAAATTCATCTGCTTCAGAAACTAACTTATCTCTTAATTCTTGATTTTTACTAACATTCCCATAATTCATATCAAATAAAATAGAATCTATATAAAATCCAGTTCCACCTGTCATAATCGGGGTAAGACCATTATCATTTAATTTTCTAATAATGTTAAGGGCCTCATTTCTAAAATCTTCAACTGTAAAATTCTCATCTGGATTAACAAGATTTATTAGATGATGATCCACCGTGAAATCATCAACCTTGTTTGTTCCTATATCCATATATCTGTAGACTTGTTGACTATCAGAAGAAATTATTTGGCTGTTTATTTTTCTAGCTAAATTTATAGCTATATCACTCTTTCCACTTGCAGTAGGACCTGTTATTATTATAAGTTTATCTTTCAAAATATTTCTCCAAATCTTTACTTTCTATCATAATTAAAGTAGCTTGTCCATCGTAATTTTTATATGGATTTTCCTCGTCCATAAGCTTTTTATAAAGTGATAAAGCCTCTTCTTCGTTTATTGTGTGGCCTTTTCTAAATGATAAAGCCTTTGCTAATTTTCTAAATTTTTTATATAAAAATTTATTTGAGTCATCATAATCTAGATCTAGCAAATCATAAAAGAAATCTCCATTTTCTGGTAAATCAAATATCAAAGGCATTTCTCTTATTATTAATTTACTATTCGTAATAAAATCTAAATCAAAACCCATATTCTCAAAAAGTTGGACCTTATCTTTAACTCTTTTTACATCATCGACTTTAAGTTCTATGACTATTGGATCTGTGAGAACCTGTTTTGCTATATTCCCTTCTTTAAATTCCCTAATATATTTAGACATCCTAACTTTCTCATCCGCTCTTCTATGATCGAGTATATAGGCTTTACCTTTTTCTTCAAAGATTGAATACCTTGAAAATAAACTTGTCTTATAAGTTGGTATATCGTCTATAAATTTCTCTTCGATAACTTCTTCATGAAAATCATTATTATCTTCTAAATCCCCTAAATCCAATGGTAAAGATTCATCAAAAAAGTTATCAGAATATTCAGTCGAATAATCCCTCGGACTTTCTCTAATTAAATTTTCAACTGGAGAGTATTTGTCAAGTATAGCCTTATAATCACTAAAATCAAGACTTTTATTTTCCTTGGGACTTTCCTGTCTAATGGTTTTTATATCTTTATTTTTTTGAAAAGTCTTATTAATTGAATTAGTTATGAGATCAATAAGTTCTGCCTCGTAGGAGAATTTAACTATTTTTTTATTAGGATGAATATTTACATCTATATTTTTGGGATTGGTATCTATAAATAAGAAGAAGGCTGGGTACCTTCCACTTGGAATCAAGCCTTGATATTGATATTCTATTGCCCAATTTATTTCATCATTTTCAATCAACCTTTTATTTGCAAATATATATTGCATCGATCTGTTTCCACGATAATAGTTTGAGTTTGATATATATGCTTTTATCTTAAAAATATCATTATTATCACTTAATTCTATCAAATTTTCTTCAAGTAAACTATCTAAAAGGTCTGCAATACTTAACTTGAATGATGTATTTGAACTTGATCTAAATTGTAATCTATCATCTTTTATATATTTAAATGATATATCTTGATAACCTATAGCAAAAGCATATAGAAGCTTTGTAATTTTATTTGACTCTGCTAGGTCAGATTTTAAGAATTTTCTCCTAGCAGGTATATTATAAAATAAGTCTTCTACTATAATACTTGTACCTTTATTTGTAGCAATCGAGCTCTTGCTGGCATCTTTTGAGTTTATCACAAGCTTACTACCTATAGGTGAATCTTCAGTCTTAGAAATAGCGGTAAGCTTACTCACGGCTGCTATGCTTGGAAGTGCTTCACCTCTAAAACCCAATGAGGAAATCTTATACAAATCGTCAAAAGCAGTAATTTTACTTGTAGCATGTTTTTTAAAGGCAAGTTCCAGCTGATCACTTTCGATGCCAGAACCATCATCAGTAACCCTTATATATGACTTGCCACCATTTCTTATTTCAATGGTTATATTTTTACTATTTGCATCAATCGAATTTTCAACTAGTTCTTTGACAACAGAAAGAGGAGATTCTATTACCTCTCCTGCAGCTATTTTTTCAATTGTATCTTTATCAAGTCTAATTATAGGCACTATAATTCACCTATTCTTTCTATTAATATATTAAGTTTATTTAGTGCTTCAAGAGGAGTAAGCTCGTTAATATTTATCTCCTCTGATAAATTTCTTAAATCTTCTAATTTTTTATCCTTTATTTCATCAATTGAATTTTTAAGCTCTTTTTGCTTGTCTAACTCGTAGAAATCCTCATTTGATAACCTATTCATTATATTATTTGCATTATCTATTATCTCATCAGGTAACCCGCTTAGTTTAGCGACTTCTATACCATAGGACCTGTCAGATTTTCCCTTACTTATCTTTCTTAAAAACACTAAGTTATTATTTTCTTCAAGTATTTCCATTTTAAGATTTGTTACATTATCAAGTTCATTTTCTAGAATAGTTAATTCATGAAAATGAGTAGCAAAAACAGTTTTAACCTTTTTATGCTTTGACAAGTATTCAACCAAGGCCATAGCAATGCTTAGGCCATCATCAGAGCTTGTTCCCCTACCAACTTCATCCAGAATAACAAAAGATTTATCTGTGGAATTTTCCAAAATATTAGAAACTTCATTCATCTCAAGCATAAAGGTAGACTGACCTTTTGATATATTATCACTTGCACCAATCCTTGTAAATATCTTATCGCAAATCCCTATTTGGGCACTCTTTGCAGGCACAAATGAACCGATTTGAGTCATTATTATTATAAGTGCAGTTTGCCTCATATATGTTGATTTACCTGCCATATTAGGACCAGTAATAATCTGTATTAGATTTTCATCCTGTCCAATATCTGTATCATTAGCTATAAATTCATTTTCTTTTAGATTTATTTCTATAACAGGATGTCTACCCGATTCTATCTTTATTACAGGCTCGTCATTTATTATTGGTTTAACATAATTATGTTTTACTGCTATTTTAGCTAAAGAATTGATTGAATCAATATTAGCTATCATTTTTGATAGGGCTTGAAGTCTTGATGTTGATTCTAATATTTTATCTACAATATTATTAAAAAGCTCATATTCAAGGATATTAATCTTATCCTTACCGTTTAGGATAAGTGAGCTAATATTTTCTAGCTCTTCTGTAGTATATCTTTCCTGATTTTTAAGCGTTTGTTTTCTTATATATGTCTTATCAACCTTATCAGTGTTAGATTTTGTAACCTCGATAGAATAACCATTATTTTTGTTATAGATGATTTTTAAACTCTTAATTCCGGTAAGATCTCTTTGTTCCTTTTCATAGGTTAAAAGCCTTTCTTCCGCGTTATTAGATAGGTTTTTCAATTCATCAAGGTCTTTGTTATAGTTTTCTTTTATTAAATTTCCCTCAGTTATTGTTATAGGAGGTTCAATTACTATTGATTTATCAATTAAATCATAAATATCACCAATATCTGGTAGATTAATACCTAGGGCTGATATTAACTTATTATTGGAATTTTTTAGTATTTCTTTTAGCTTGGGAATGTCCTTCAAGGAATTTTTTAGGGAAATTAAATCCCTTGCATTTGCTCTTTTATAAGAGATTTTAGCAAGTATTCTTTCTAAATCATATATGCTATCAAAAATATTAGACACATTCCTAGATAAAATATTATCCTTATAAAATCCACCCACTAAGTCAAGCCTTCGTTGTATCTTATCCCTATCTATTAAGGGTCTTTCTAACCAATCGTGAATTAACCTAGATCCCATTACTGTATCTGCCTCATCTAATAAAGAAATTAGTGTGTTTTCCTTACTATTGTTGTTTAAATTCCTTGTAAGCTCGAGGTTTTTTCTCGTATTAGCTTCTATTTCCATATATTCATTGATCTTTAAAAGTTCAATATTATTAATATGTTCTAATTTTTCATTGTAGTACTTATATATATAGTCAAGTAGATTTGCTAAAGAAATTATTGCAAGTCTCTTATCTGATATCTTTTCTAAATTTTCCTTACCCAAATATTTGACTATGGTTTTTATCCTATTTTCAAAATCACTAGTAAAATTAATGTAGTTAAGAAAAATATTGTTATTTAAATTAAAGTATTGTTTTAAATCTTGATTGGAATAATTTGAATTTATAACTAGTTCAGCTGGATTTATCTTTTCAATTTGATCAATCGCTTTTTTACCTAAGCTCTTACTTAAGGCTTTTATTTCAAGACATACAAGCTTTCCTGTAGATATATCGCAATAAGACATGGCTATACCATATTCATTTTCAAAAATTGATAAAAGATAGTTGTTTTCTTTCCTATCAAGAGATTCTATATCGGTTAAAGTTCCTGGAGTTATTACCTTAGTTATAGCTCTCTTTACAAGTCCCTTAGCCTCTTTTGGATCTTCTACCTGATCACATAAGGCTACCTTATATCCTTTTTTCACAAGTTTATTTACATAAGTATCAACTACATGATGAGGTACACCACACATAGGCGCCCTATCCTCGTGACCACATTCTTTTCCTGTCAAGGTCAAAGACAATACTTTAGCAGTTATTATAGCATCATCAAAAAAAGTTTCATAAAAATCACCCACTCTATAAAGGAGTAAGGCATCTTTAAAATCTTTTTTCATATCTACATAGTGCTTTAACATTGGAGTTAACTTTTCATATTTAAACTTGCTTTTCATCTTATACCTCTCTATTCTACTATACCTCTTAAGAAAAAAGACTCATGAATTATCATGAGCTTAGTTATTGTAAGTTTAAGGTTTTAACATTTGTTATCCAGCTACTTGCACTCTTAGAGTTCGTATCGATTATTGCTAAAGTGCCATATGAAGGATTAAATTCAAGCAGAGGTTGTCCCTCTATTTTATAAACTAAATATATTCTATCTACTTCAAGCGCTACTGACATAGGATATCTTGTTGCACTTCCATTAGTATCTTCTATTTCTATAGTTGGTCTATCCCTGAAGTTATAATCTAAATTTCCTATTAGCTTTTCTAATGATATTCCTTCAATTTCAACTTTCTCTAAACCGTTATTAATGTATACTTCTGTCTTATTTGAGCCTAAAGATTTCAATTCTTTGATCGAAAAAGACTTTAGTTCATCGCCATTCCCCTTTATTATTACAATATTATTATTGTATTTTGACATTGTCATATCTTCATACTTTTTCTTAATAAACACGGCAACAAAGACTAGTACTATAGCAAATAATCCCAATAGAAAGAGTTTGTATTTATTCTTTTTAAATAATTTATAATACTTATTCATCATCTTCCTGTAGAACCAAATCCGCCTTCATTTCTTTGGCTTGCTGATAAATTTTCTACTTCTTCAATTTCACATCTTAAATAAGGCTGAATAACAAGCTGGGCAAGCCTATCGCCGTTTTTAATAACTTGTTCTTCCTTACCATAATTATAAAAAAACATCATTAACTCTCCCCTATAGTCAGAGTCAATTACACCCAATGTATTGGCGAGCATAAGCTGTCTTTTTACTCCTGTAGATGATCTTGGATAAACTGCACCAAAAAATCCTTCAGGTATCTCTACTTTTAACCCCGTATATACCTTAACAGTTTCATTAGGTTTAATGGTAATGTCATCCTTAGTCTTACAATATAAGTCAATACCAGCTGCATGTTCTGTAGCATAAGCTGGTACTTGATTGTCTGTTATAATCTTTAATTTCATCCTATCACCTTCCTTATTTAGTATACCAATTTTAGCTCATTTTACAATTACAAGTATAATTATAACAAAGGAGATGCTATGAAAAAAATAGAAGAAAGATTTTTAAATTATATAAGTTTTGATACCAAAAGCGACCCAGAAAAAGGTGAAATTCAAAAACCATCTACAGAAGGCCAATTAGTTTTAGCAAGACAATTAAAAAAAGAACTTGAGGACTTAGGTCTTGTTGCGGAAATAAATGATGAGGGATTTGTATTTTCTGAGATAAAATCTAACTCAGTGAAAAACCTGCCAAAAGTTGGTTTTATATCTCACATGGATACTTCACCTGAAATGTATGGGAAAATTGATAATCCTCAAATTATCAATTACCAAGGTGGAGATATAAAACTAAATGAAGAAAAATCTATTAAGATTGAAGATTTTCCTTACTTAAATAAGCTAATAGGTACTACTCTAATTACAACAAGAGGCGAATCTCTATTGGGTGCTGATGATAAAGCTGGAATTTCTGCTATCATGCATGCGATAGATTTTATTGTAAACAATCCTGATATTAAACACGGAGATATAAAAATTGCCTTTACCCCTGATGAAGAAATAGGTACCGGTTGTGACTCTTTTGATGTAGAAAAGTTTGGAGCTGATTTTGCCTATACTATCGACGGCGGCATTTTAGGTGAATTAGAATACGAATCATTTAATGCTGCAGACGCAAAAATTACTATAAGAGGTAAATCTATACATCCTGGTTCTGCTAAAAACACTATGATTAACTCTATAAGCGTTGCAAATGAATTTGATAGACTATTAGGTGATGTTAGACGTCCTGAGCATACTGAAGGATATGAGGGCTTCTTCCATTTATTAGATATAAAGGGTGAAACAGAAATTACTAAACTGCACTATATTATTCGTGATCACGATAGAGATACTTTTGAAAAAATGAAGGAAGAAATTAAAGATAATGCTTCTTACCTAAACAAGAAATATGGTAATATTATCGATGTAAATCTATCAGACTCTTATTATAATATGGGTGATGTTATAAAAAATCATATGGATATAGTAGATATTGCTAAAAATGCCATGGAAAATCTAGATATCATTCCACTTGTTAGTCCAATAAGAGGCGGTACGGATGGATCTAAACTTTCTTTTATGGGACTACCAACACCTAATATTTTCACTGGTGGCATGAATTTTCACGGCATTTATGAGCTTATACCAATTGAACATATGCAAAAAGCAAGTGATGTTATAGTCGAAATTATTAAATTAATAGAGAAGTCATATTAGGAAAATGATTGTAAAATTTTCTTAAATGTGTTATCATATTAATATAAGAATGCTTAATGTAGATAAAAAAGGAGATATTATGGCAGATAACAAAGTTACAAATGACAACCAATACAAAGGCAACAAAGAACTAGATAAAAAAGTTAGAGAAGAAAACAAAGAAACCGGTGGTGAATCTTTAGATAAAAAACTAAGTCCTGACCAAGAAAATCTTAGATCAATTTCTGATGAAGCTGATGAAAATTCAAACGTTGGTGTTGAAGCAAGAAGAACAAGAGCAGATTTTTCAGAAAATCCTTCTGAAGATTAATAGCGGATACTTATTATTAAAAAAAGACGAGAAAACAAAATCTCGTCTTTTTTAATGTTTATATGAAAATTATCTTATTTTTCTATCTCTTTTCTTAAAATATCTCCTACTTCTAAAGGTAAGTCGATTTTAATTCTAATTAACTGTTTTGGCTTGTTTGCAACTTCAATTTCTTCGCCATTTTCATCTTCCATATAATCAATTTCAAAATCATAGAAATCCTTACTATTACCAAATATTTCTATATGATCACCTTTGAAAAACCTATTTCTTTGTTCAATTGTTGCAATTTTAGTATCCTTATCATAAGCTTTGACAAGACCTATAAAATCATAATTTCTTATATAAGAAGATGTACCATAAATTTGATCATTTTCATCTGGTTTATTATAGAAAAATCCTTTAGTGAAGTGCCTATGGCTTGCTTTGTTTATTTCTTTAAAATATTTTTCTGCTAATTCTTTTGAAAAATTGCCATCATAATATGCATCAATTACCTGTCTATATGACCTAATTACGGTTGCAACATAAAAAGGCGTCTTCATTCTTCCTTCTATTTTAAAGCTATCTATACCAGCTTCTATTAATTTATCTACTTCCTCAATTAGGCATAGGTCTTTAGAATTCATGATAAAAGTTCCACCATTACCATCTTCTTCTATTGGATAATATTCGCCAGGTCTGGTTTCTTCCTGAAGAGAGTATTTCCACCTACAAGGTTGTGCGCAATCTCCCCTATTAGCATCTCTTCCAGTCATATATGATGATAATAAGCATCTTCCCGAATAAGATATACACATTGCCCCATGTATGAAACATTCAATTTCCATATCTTTTGGAGTATTCGCTCTAATCTCAGTTATTTCCTTTAAAGATAGCTCTCTAGCTAATATTACTCTTTTAGCACCCATTTCGTACCAAAAATTAACAGTAGCTGAGTTTGTTACAGAAGCCTGGGTTGAAATGTGTAAATCAATATCTGTATGTTTTTTAGCTAAATTAAATATACCTGGATCAGATATTATTAAGGCATCTATACCTATTGTATTTAAGTGTTCAAGGTATTGGACAATACCAGTCATATCACCATCATGGGGCATAATATTCATAGTAACATGCACTCTGACATTCTTAGAATGAGCATATTCTACAGCTTTTTTTAATTCTTCATCATTAAAGTTTTTCGCATTTGCCCTTAAACCAAAATTATCTCCGGCAAGATAAACTGCATCCGCCCCAAATTTTATAGCAGTCTGTAGTTTTTCAAAATCTCCCGCGGGGGCAAGTAGTTCTACTTTTTTATTTTCCATTTTATCTCCTTACGCTGATTGTAAGTCCATCACCTATGGGGATAATTGAACTTATGAAATCTTCGTTGTTTGTTATATAGGCTAAAAATTTTCTTAAATTTTTAACTAAAGTTATCTTTCGTTTTTCTATCAGATCATCGTTACAAACTTCACCTCTAAAAAGTACATTATCTGCTACAATGATCCCTCCCTCATTAAGTAATTTGCTTGTAATTTTAAAATAGTCTAGGTATCTAGACTTATTAGCATCAATGAAAACAAAATCAAAGCCTTGATCAATATTTCTCAAGGCTTTCATAGCATCATCATTTATTAATTTGATGTTTGTTTTATATTTTTTAAAGTTATTATTTGCTATTTTTGCTGTGTTTTCATCTAATTCTATAGTTGTAATCTGCGCATCAGAATACTTAGAAAAAATTAAGGAAGAATAACCAATAGCTGTGCCTATTTCAAGTATTTTTTTAGGCTTAGCAATTTTTACTAGACTTACCAGTAATTCTTTTGTCTGGCTATTCATAATAGGAACTCTATTTTCCTTGGCATATTTTCTTAATTCAATAAAATCTACATCTTCAAGCAAATCTTCTATAAATTGGGAGCTGTATTTATAATTAATATTTCCCATTTTCTATTCCAGATATTACAGGTAATATCATTGGATCCCTACCTAGTTCATTATAAATATATGATTTTAGGTCTTCTCTAATCTGATATTTTATTTGACTTAAGGCCTTAATATCGTCTTTTTTACATTTGTCTATAGATCTTAACACGATATCTCTTGCATTTTCGATTATATCTTGGTTTTCTTTTACATAAACAAAACCACGTGATACTATCTCAGGTCCTGCCAGTAATTCTTGTGTATGTTTATCAAAGGTTATGGATACAACCATTAGCCCATCTTCAGATAGATGTTTTCTATCTTTCAATACAATATTTCCAACATCACCTATACCTGATCCGTCAACAAGTACATTTCCTGCTTGAACCTTACCTTTAATTTGGGCAGATTTTTTACTAAATTCGATTACATCCCCATTTTCAACTATAAAGATGTTCTCCCTTAGTTGGCCCATATCTACTGCGATATCAGCATGTTTTTTAAGCATTCTTATCTCACCGTGAGCAGGGATTAAATACTTTGGTGTAACTAACTGGTACATAAGTTTAATTTCTTCTTGGCAAGCGTGCCCAGATGCATGGACTTGAGCTAGAGAAGAATATATTATCTTACACCCAATTTTTGTAAGGTTGTTAATTGTTGTATTAATTGCCATCTCATTGCCTGGAATTGGTGATGAAGATAGGATAACTGTGTCAGTTTCGTTTAAACTAATCTGTCTGTGTTCTTTATTTGCCATTCTTGTTAGGGCACTGAGAGGTTCACCTTGGGTTCCTGTAGATAGAATTACAAGCTCATCGTCAGCATATTTTTTAATTGCTTTCATATCTATTAAGGTGTTCTTTTTAATCTTAAGGAAACCTAACTCAGTTGCAATCTTGACGTTATTTAACATTGACCTACCTGATAGGGCAACTTTTCTATTGTATTTTTCTGCTGCTGTAATGATTTGTTGGACTCTGTGAAGATTTGATGCAAAGGTAGCCACTATAATTCTTGACTTAGCTTGGCCAAATATTTTTATAAAGGTTTCGCCTACTGTCTTTTCACTTACAGAAAATCCTTCTCTTTCAACATTTGTTGAGTCAGCAAATAGGGCTAATACACCTTTTCTTCCAAGTTCAGCAAGTCTTTGTATATCTGTTGGATCGTTATCAATTGGAGTGAAATCCATCTTGAAGTCACCTGTAAAGATTACTGTTCCTACTGGTGACTTAACAGCTATAGCGCAAGCATCTGGTATAGAGTGACTTACTCTTATAAATTCTACACTTAGGCTTCCTGCCTTAACTGTATTATTTACATTTACCATTTTAATCTTGTTAGTATTTAATCCGTGCTCTTTAAATTTGTTTCCTAAAAGTCCTTTAGTCAACTTAGAACAATAGACATTTGTATCAACATTTTTTAAAAAGTATGGGATTGCACCTATATGGTCTTCGTGACCATGGGTTACAAATATACCTCGTAATTTATTTTTATTTTCTTCTACATAGGTAAAGTCTGGAATAACTATGTCAACACCTAACATTTCGCTATCTGGGAATGTTAGACCGCAGTCAATCATGATCATGTCATTTCCATATTCTACTACTGTGCAGTTTTTTCCTATTTCATGTAATCCCCCCATTGGGATTATTCTTAATTTCTTTTCATTTGTCATTATTTCTCCTCATTTTTCTGACAATCGGAACATACTCCATAAATCCTCAAAGAATAATAAGACAAATCAAAGTCATAATTTTCTTTCAATGAGTTTTTTACTTCATCCACGGATAAAAACTCATCTTCTAATATTTTCCCACATTTTGTACAAATGATATGATCATGGTGATCACTTTCTGGGTCTATTAATTCATAAGTATAAGCTTGGTCGGTAAATTCTTGCTTATTAACTATACCTAACTCTTCAAATATATTTAAAGTTCTATAAATAGTTGCAATTCCAACCTGCTTATGGTCTTGATGAACAATAGAGAAAAGTTCTTCGGGTGTTAAATGCTTTTGTGAAGAATTTTTCAAAACAGTAAATATCAGCTGTCTTTGTTTAGTAAATTTTTGGTTGTTATTCTCAAAAATCTTCTTTACTTGTTCAATGTTCATTAATTTCTCTTTTCATCTCTTCATAAAATTCAATTATTTCATTTAATTGATTCTGATCTTCTATGGATTTAAATATAACTTCATCAGCTTCATTTATTACTTCTACAATTAATATCATATCGTCTATTGGATTTCTTAAAGCTGCATAATTATTATCATCAATTCCGAAAGTGTCTTCTATATTAAATTCAACTTCATTATTATTTTCATCCAGTAAAAAGATGCTATCCATTATTTCTCCTATCCAAATAGCTTTGTAAGATAAAGCTAGCAGCGATTTTATCAATATGTTTCTTTCTATTCTCACGTCTTACAGACATATCAATAAGAACTGCCTCAGATTCTAACGTTGTCATTCTTTCATCTTGATATATTATCTCTATATCTAATCTTTTCTTGATAAGATCAACAAAGCTTATAACTCGCATAGCCTGAGGGCCAATAGTATTGTTCATATTTTTAGGAAGTCCTACTATTAACGTAGAAACTTCATTTTCGTTAACAAGCTCTTCTATCCTATCGATATCGAATTTTACTTTTGTTCTTTTTATTGTTTCTAATGGTTGGCTAGTAATAAGCATTGGGTCACTTAGAGCAATCCCAATGGTCTTATCTCCAACATCTAAAGCCATTATTCTAGTCATTGATGTAATTATTTAATAATTCTTCTAATATCTTATCTCTATCAACTGCTCTAATAAGCTTTCTAGCGCCGTTGTGTGCTGTTATATAAGTAGGATCACCAGATAATAGGTATCCAACTATTTGAGAATTTGGCTTATAACCCTTTTCTTCAAGAGCTTTATATACTGTAGTTAATATTTCTCTAATATCATTTTTCTCTACATCTTCTCTCTTAAAGAGCATAGTTTCATTAAACTTATTATTATCAGTCATAAAATTACTCCTTGATTAATTCACAAGCCTTGTCTAAGGCTTTATCTAATGCAGATATGTCATTTCCACCAGCTTGTGCGAAGTTTTTCCTTCCTCCACCATTACCGCCGGCAACTTTTGCCATTTCTTTTACAATTTGACCTGCATTATATTTGTCTGTTAAATTATCATCTACTGATACAGTGAATATGATCTTATCTGTAACAGTTGCAAATACAATGACTAAATTAGAATATTGGTTTTTAATCCTATTTTCCAAATCTCTTAATTCATCTACGCTTACATTATCAAATTTAGCTACTAGTAGGTTAATGCCATTTACTTCTTCGATTTTTTCTTTTAACTCTCCAAATAAATCTTTATTTGATTGAGATTTTAATCTCTTAATCTCATCATCTTTGTTATCCAGAGCATTTTTAATAGATTTTATTTTAGATTCAATATTATTAACCTTAGTATCTAAGCTATCAGCAATACTCTTTAATTTATTTTCTTGAGCTAATATTAAATCATAAACAGCTCTTCCTGTGATAGCTTCGATTCTTCTAACACCAGCTGCTGCAGATGATTCAGATTCTATCTTAAAGATTAAGACTTCAGATGTGTTATTAACATGACAACCACCACATAGCTCTTTAGAATAATCACCCATAGATACAACTCTTACGGTTTCTTTATACTTATCTTCAAATAGTCCAATAGCACCGATTTCTTCCGATTTTTTATAATCCATGTATTCCTTCTTAACAGGAAGTTCAGCTCTTATTTTTTCATTGACTATTTTTTCTATTTGTGATATTTCTTCTTTACTTAAAGCTTTGTTATAAGAGAAGTCAAATCTAAGCTTATTTGGGTCTACTAGAGAACCTGCTTGTTTTATATCTTTGCCAAGTACATCTATTAATGCTTGGTCAAGTAAGTGAGTTGCAGAGTGATTTCTCTGGATATCATATCTTCTTTCCAAATCAATCTTAAATTCCGCATCAACATTTACAGCAAGCTCACCTTCTATAATTTCAACATAGTGAAATATTATATCATTTTTCTTTTGTACATCTATGACTTTTGCCTTACCATTATCTGTTAATATATATCCGGTATCAGCTACTTGTCCGCCACCTTCTGGATAAAACGAAGTTTTATTACTTATTACTATACCTTTGTTAGAATTTTTTATCGATTCTTTTTCTTCATTATCTACAAATATTGCTATTATTTTAGCATTGACGTCAAATTCATCATAACCAACAAATTCTGTCTTTTCAATATGATCTGTTATCAGATTATCATGGTTTGAACCCTTGTCAACCTTACGAGCATTTCTTGCAAGATTTCTTTGCTTTTCCATCTCTTCTTCAAATTTCTTTTCATCTACTTCAAGATTTTCTTCCTCAAGTATTTCCTTTGTAAGATCAAGTGGGAATCCATAAGTATCATATAATTTGAAAGCATCTGACCCATCTAATACCTTTTGTCCGTTTGCTTTTGTTGTAGCTATAAGATCATTAAGTATATCCAATCCTTGGTTTATTGTTTTTTGGAATCTATTTTCTTCATCACTTATAACTTTATGAATATTATCTTGATTATCTACTAATTCATCATATTCAGCCTTATATGTTTCTACTACCTTGTCAACAATTTTATTTAAGAATGAGCCTTCAATACCTAATAATTTACCATGTCTGTAAGCTCTTCTTATAAGTCTTCTTAGAACATATCCACGTTTTTCATTTGATGGAATAACCCCATCTGAAACTAAAAATGTCATTGCCTTAGCATGATCTGCTATAACTCTGATTGATACATCGTCTTTTTTATTTTCTTTATATTTTTTGTTAGATAATTTCTCAATTTCAGATATTATCTCTGTCATTACATCAATTTCAAAAATATTATCTTTTCCTTGAAGAACCATTGCAATTCTTTCTAGACCCATGCCTGTATCGATATTTGGATGTGCTAAATTTGTATAATTGCCTTGGTTATCTTTATTAAATTGTGTAAATACAAGATTCCATACTTCCATAAATCTATCTGAATCATCGTTGCCAGGCATGTTGTCATTTTCATCAATAGCTCTTTCAACTCCCCTATCAACAAAGATTTCTGAGCATGGTCCACAAGGTCCTACTTCTAATTCCCAGAAGTTATCCTCTTTTCCTTGTCTAAGAATTCTTTCAGCTGGCATTTTTATTTCGTCATGCCAAATATTATAGGCTTCATCATCGTCTTTATACACAGTTACCCATAAATCATTTTTGTCTATACCTAATCTATCAGTTAGAAATTCATAAGCCCAGCTAATTGCTTCTCTCTTAAAATAATCACCAAAAGAGAAGTTACCTAGCATCTCAAAAAATGTACCGTGACGCTCAGTTTTTCCTACTCTTTCTATGTCACCAGTACGAACACATCTTTGAGATGAAGTGGCTCTGTTGTTCTTCATCTTTTTTTCACCTGTAAAGTATTTCTTTAGAGGTGCCATACCAGCATTTATTAATAAAAGAGTATCATCATCAATTGGTGTTAATGGAAATGATTTTAAAAGTGTATGTTTTTTTTCATTTGCAAAAAATTCTAAGTAGCTTTTCCTAAGCTCATTCATTCCTAAGTTTTTCATCTGTTCTCCTTAAATTTCATGTTTGACAATATTATCCAAAGTTATGGAATCGACAGCCTCATTTATTAGACTGTCTAATTTTGTAAATACATCATATGCATCACATTTTTCAGCGCACTCAACTTTTCCACTTACGCATTCACTCATTGTTAAGTCTCCCTCTAAGCTCCTTAGAATTTGACCAATGGAAATTTCTTTAAGTGGCTTACTTATCTTGTATCCGCCCTTTGGGCCACGGCTTGATTTTATCAAGTCATCTTTTCTTAGCATTCTTACTAATTGTTCTAAATAATTTTCTGATAAGTTTAAATTCTCACTAATTTCAGAAACAGGTACATAGCCCTTATTTTCATTTTCTGCTATATAGAATATTGCTCTAAGCCCATACCTGCCTCTTGTTGATAATTTCATATATACCCCTATACTGTTATCAAATCTTTCATTGCCTCAAAATATTTATCACCTATGCCACTAACATTTTTTATCTCTTCAATCTTCTCAAATCGCTTCTGCTTCCTATATTCTATAATAGCATCCGCCCTTTTTTCACCTATGTTAGGTAGGGTCATAAGTTCTTCTTTACTGGCAATATTTATATTAATTTTAGCCTGTAATCTTTGATTGGAAATAGATTGACTTTGCCCTAATGTTTGTGGGTTATCAGCATTTATGTTTTGATTCTCATCAATATTAGGTATGTATATTTTCATCTGATCTTCTAACCTTAAGGCTAGATTTATCGCATTTATATCTGCCCTTTCTGTTAGCCCACCTGCCTTTTTTACTAAATCATCTAATCTATCACCATCTTCTATAGCATAAACACCAGAATGTAATACTTCTCCAGATATGTATACTTTTTTATCAAGATTTTCTAAATCTGAGTCTACATCTTTTTCATTTGCATTTTCTTTTTGTTCTTTATTTTTCTGGTCAGGTTCTTCTACAATTATGCTTTCTTCCTTTTTAGTAAATTTATCAATTATACTATTATCTGAAAAAACATTGGCTACTAAAAAGGCTAAAGCTATGATAGCTGCAAATATAAATTTGTCTTTTCTATCTTTAGGCATACTTACTCCTAATAATCTATGGGGTTAATTCTCCCATAGATTATCTATATCATAGAACTCTCTTTGTTTATGAGTGAAGATATGGACAATAACATCACTTACATCTATTAAAATCCATTCACCTTCTCTTAATCCTTCGTTCGATAAGACGTCATAGCCTTCTTTTGCCAAGGCTTCTTCTATATAATCAGCTAAGGCTCTAGTTTGATTTACAGAGTTACCTGTGGCTACAACAAAATAATCAGCTACAGAAGAGTCCTCTAATTTTATTACATTTATATCATCGGCTAATTTGTCTTCAAGTGTTTTAACTATTATGTCTAGTTTTTGCATTTTTCTCCTCTATTAAGTAATTTCTTGCTTCAATACTTAGTGGATTTATAATTGATTTTTTTGATATTAAAAACTTTATACTGCTGTCAAGCAGCATAAGCATAGTGTCGTTTAAATCAACAACCGATTTTCTTCTAATATCTTCAATTCCTTTAAAATCCCTATTAGGTTCTATAGCATCAGCAATAAATACTATTTTCTCTAATTTGGTCATATTTTTCTTGCCAGTAGTATGAAAACTTATTGCTGATAATAAATCCTCATCGTTAATATTATACACTTTTTTTGCTAATTCCGCTCCTAAAAACGAATGAAGAACTGGGTCATTTTCTGAACTAACTGGATACTTTTTAATATCAATTCCTAGCTTATTTATAATTCTCTTTTCATTGTATTTTGCACAATCATGTAGGATTCCTGCAAGATAAGCTTTGTTTTCATCTACTCCAAAGACCCTTGCTAAATTACTTGCTGTTTTAGCTACTCTTAGACTGTGGTTGTATCTTTTTTCGCCTATATCTTCTAATATTTTTTCTTTAATATAATCAAGATTATGCATACAAATTCCTCTGTTTTATAATGTAGTCAACTCCATCTTTTACAAGATATTTAATACTTTTCTCATCCTTTACTAAAGACCTTATTAGAGTTGAGGATATATTGATACTTAAACTATTTACTAGGAATATATTCGGATTATCTTTCCTAATGTTTTTTACTTTGTCAACAAGTTTGCTATGAGGATCTATACTCTCCCTGGAAAAAACAATTATATTTGAGTCTAATATATATTTATAATTCTTCCAAGTATCTATAGTCATAAATGAGTCCTCACCCATTATATAAAATATTTCATGTTCCTTTAGAGAATCTGTAAAATATTTTATTGTATCGTGGGTGTACCTGATTACCTGATCAGTAGATTCAAAGGTAGATAAGATTATCTTATCATTGTCTTTAATAGCCTCGCTTACCATTTCAACTCTAGTATTGACTTCTGTAATCTTCTTATCTTTTTTATGAGGAGGATTAGATGACGGTAATATGATAATTCTATCAAGATTCATATAATTAATCACATTTTCCATCACTATTAGATGACCTAAATGTATTGGGTCAAATGTTCCTCCATAAAGTCCTATCCTCATTATAAGTTATAAGAATTTGATTCGTTTTTTCTGTAAATTGTAATTATTGATCCTATATGTGAAATAAACTCACAATTTAATTTGTTAATTATAGTATCAATAATTTCATCAGCATCATCTAGATTATTATTTAATATTTTAATTTTTATTAGTTCTCTAGCTTCTAAAGCTTCATCAATTGCTTCTAGTAATTGATCTGTCACTGAAAATTTACCTATATTTATCACTGGTTTAAAATCATGAGCTTCTTGCTTAAGCATAGCTCTTTGCTTTCCTGTTAACATTTTTCCTCCTATTCATAGTACTCAAAAACAATATCGCCTACTGCAACACTGTCTCCATCTTTTATTCCCATTTCTTTTAGTTTATCAAATACTTCCATCTCTCTTAAAGTTGATTCAAAGTACATTCTTGAATCATAATCATCTATATCTATTTTTTTTATTAGATTATCAATTCTTTTACCATAAACTATATAAATATCATCTTCTTTTGTAAAGTTAAGATCGTATTCAATTTCTTTATTATAAAATTCATCTAAGAAGTTTTCGTCTACTTCTTCCATAAGAGCAAACTCTTCTTCTTTTCTCTTATCTAGATCAAAAGCTACATAATCAATCATATCTTTTATACCTTGAGTGGTAGCAGCTGATATTTTGAAAATTTTATAAGAATTTCCAAATTCTTTTATAAACTCTTCGGCATTATTATTAGAATCTAATTCTGATTTATTAAGGGCGATTATCATTGGTTTTTTAGCTAAATCGTCATTATAAAGTTCTAATTCTTTATTAATTAGCTTAAAATCATCAATTGGATTTCTTCCTTCAAGTCCTGCTATATCTACAACATGAATTAGTATCCTGCATCTTTCTACATGCTTTAAAAAATCATGACCTAGACCTTGTCCTTCATTTGCACCTTCGATTAGACCAGCAATATCTGCAACTATAAAACTTCTCTCACTATCAACTTGGACTACCCCAAGATTAGGATCAATTGTTGTAAAATGATAATTAGCAATCTTTGGTTTTGCTTTACTTATTACGGATAAAAGAGTTGATTTACCTACATTTGGTAAGCCTACAAGTCCTACATCAGCTAGTACTTTTAACTCAAAGATTACATTGATTTCTTGACCTTTTCTTCCTGACTCAGCAAACCTTGGAGCTTGTCTAATAGAGTTTTTAAAGTGGACGTTACCTCTACCACCTCTACCACCTTTGGCAATTAAAAATTCTTCACCATCTTTGTTTAAATCTTTTATTATAATATTTGATTCTTCTTCTCTTATAATGGTTCCTACTGGAACTGGGATTATTAAATTTTCACCCTTTTTCCCAAATTTCTTATTTTTTCCGCCTTGTTCACCATTTTCTGCATGGAATTTTTTCTTATATCTAAATTCATCAAGGGTTGAGAGGTTCCTTGTGGCTTTTATAATTATTGAGCCACCATTTCCTCCATCACCACCAGCTGGTCCGCCAGTTGGTTCATATTTTTCCCTTCTCCAGGCTACTGCGCCATTACCACCATCGCCTGCCTTTAAGCTTACTTTTGCTAAATCTATCATATTTATCCTTTCATAAAAAAAGGCTTGCCAAAGGCAAGCTTAATTTTTCTTAATTATTGTGCATAAACAGATACTTGTTTTCTGCTTTTGCCTTTTCTTTCAAATTTTACAACACCTTCACATGATGCATAAAGAGTATCATCAGCACCTCTTTTAACGTTGTTACCTGGGTGGATTTTTGTTCCTCTTTGTCTAACAATGATTGTTCCAGCGTTTACAAATTGACCATCAGCTCTTTTAACGCCAAGTCTTTTAGCTCTTGAGTCTCTACCGTTCTTTGAAGATGAAACTCCCTTTTTACTTGAAAATCTTTGTAAATTAATATTTAATATCATGATTTCTCCTTATATTTTAATTTTACATAGCTGCTATAATTACCTAAAAGTGTCTCTATGCCAGTCTTAAAGTAATCAAATATAACATCTGTATCCCTATTTGGACTAGTAATATTTACAGACATCATAACTTCATCATCTGTAAAAATCACATCATCAGCATATTTATCAAGACTATTTACACAAGTATAGGCAAGTATGGTTACAGCTGAACATACAAGGTCTTTGCCATATTCATCGTATTCAGCATGACCTTTGATTTCAAATCCTACTATTTCGTCCTTATTATCGATTAATAAATCAACATTAATCATTAAAGACTTATGCTATTAATTTTTACTAAAGTATAAGGTTGTCTGTGACCGTGTTTTTTTCTATATTGTTTTTTAGGTTTATATTTAAACACTACGATTTTTTTAGCTTTATTTTGATCTTCAACAGTTGCAGATACTTTTGCACCTTCAACAACTGGGCTACCAACTTTGATATCTCCATCGTTAGATACTAATAAAACTTCTTCAAAATCAACAGTTTCACCAACTTCGTAATTAAGTTTTTCAACTCTTACCAAGTCACCTTCTGATACTTTATATTGTTTTCCACCTGTTTTGATTATTGCGTACATGGAAATCCTCCTATTTCTTAAATTCTCGCCAGCATTCGGGGATCAGAGCCCTAGCTGAGCGGTCTACTCATATATACTACTTCTGTTTAATAGTTTTGTCAAGATATTTCTATTATTTCCATCTTCTCAATAGCTTCATTCTCTAACTTTTCTATATCTAGATTTTCTTCAGACATCTTTATATATTTTAACTTAGGTTTTGTGAGTGGAGAATCAGGGGCAAATATTGAACAACAATCATCATATGGTTCTATAGATTTTTCATAAGAACCTATCTTATATGATATATCAATAATATCCTTCTTATCCATAGCAACTAGTGGTCTTAAAATCGGCCTTTCTGATGAATCATTTATTACAGAAATAGATTCTATAGTCTGACTTGCTACTTGGCCTAAGCTTTCACCTGTAATTAAAGCTTGATACTCCTTATTTTCAGCAATTTTATTGGCTATCCTCATCATAAACCTCCTGGATAAGATGGTCGTTTCCCTCCTATCACAGTTTTGATTTATTGCCTTATAAATATCAGCTAAATTTATCGAATATATTGTCATTTTGCCTGTATATGCAGATAAAATTTCTCCTAGGTCAATCGCTTTTTGCAAGGCTCTTTTTGAAGTAAAAGGATATGAATGGAAATGTAAGCAGTCAATCTTCATTCCTCTTTTTGCTACCATAAACCCAGCCACTGGTGAATCAATTCCACCGGATAAGAGCAATAGACCCTTTCCTGAAGAACCAATTGGAAGGCCTCCTAAGCCCTCAAACCTATCGGCATATACATAAACATTTTCTTTTACATCTATATAAAGCTTAAAATCAGGATTATGAACATCCACCCTTAAGTTTGGGAAATCCCTTAGCATAAATCCACCTATTTTCGCACTTAATTCAGGACTTTTTAGCTTAAAAGTTTTATCAGTTCTTCTACTTTCTACCTTAAAAGTGTATTTATTGTCAGCATATGAGTTTTCAACAACCTCTTTTGTTGCTTCATATATAGAATCAAGATCTTTATTTGTTTTTAAAACATAGGCAAGATAAGAAATCCCAAATACCTTTAAGATATTTTCCTTTAATTTGTCGAAATCTTGCCTATCAGCTTCAATATAGAGTTTTGAGGATTCTGTATACATCTTGCCGTGTTTGATTTCTCTTATATTTCTTTTTATATTATTAATTGCTTGTTTGTAGAAAATATTTCTATTCTTACCCTTTAAAAATATTTCGCCAAAGCTAACAGCAATCATCCATTCCATTATATTACCATCCTTATTAGTTCAATACTTCTTTTTAGAATATCTATTGTAAAATCAAGGTCTTCTTTGCTTATTTCTCCACTGAAAGAAAATCTAATTGCCCCATCCATATATTTTTCATCTAAATCTATAGCAGATAAAATCCTGCTATCATCACCCTTTGAGCAGGCAGAGCCGCTTGATACATAAATTTCCTCTTCTTCCAGCATATGGAGTAAAACCTCAGCCTTAATATTTGCAAAAGCAACATCTAGAATATATGCAGAACAATTTTCTTCTGGAGAAATTATATAGTAATCATCAATACTATCTTTTATTAAAGATCTAAAATATAAGTTAATTTCTTTAATATATTCATACTCATTAGCTTCAATTTGTTTTCTTAGGGCAATCGCCATAGCATATATTGATGGGGCATCGCTTGTTCCAGATGATATTATTTCTTGATAGCCTCCATCCAAAATAGGTTTAACCTTTGCGGTTATATCCTTCTTTATATAAAGTCCACCCATTTGTTTCGGACCGTGAAATTTATGGGCGGAGAAACTCATCATATCAACACCTAGTGACTTAACATCACAGTTTATCTTCCCTAGAGCTTGCGTTGCGTCAACATGTAAAATAATATTTTTGTTATAAGATTTTATAATTTCAGAAATTTTTCTAATATCTTGAATACAACCTATTTCATTATTTACATATATTATTGATACAAAACTGATATCATTTTTTAATTGTTTTTTTAAATCATTAAGGTCAATAAAACCATATTTATCGTTATCTAGGTAAATGACTTTATCAAAATCAGATTTTTTAAAAGCTTCGTACACTGAAGAATGCTCTATTTTACTTGTTAACGCCACCCCATCAAAAGATTTGATGGCTATATTATTTGATTCACTAGCTGATTTTGTAAAAAATACTTCACTCTCGGCAGACGAGATAACACTAGCTATATATTTCCTACTTTTTTTTATTAAATTTTCTGCTTCCATACCAAATGAATGGAGGGCACTTGGATTTGCAAAGGTCTCTTCTTGAGCTTTTACATACGCTTTTATTGCCTCATCATACATCTTTGTAGTCGCAGCATTATCTAAATAGATCATACATACTCCTTAATATTTCTATTATATTAGAAGTAAGTTAGATTACAAATCTATAGTATAATAATGTTATGATTACAATTAAAAAATATTTAAAATCAAATAAAATAACAAGTCACGACCTTGTTTTGGATATTGAAACTACTGGCTTAGATTTTAAAAGGGATAAGCTTGTTTTGCTTGGTCTTGTGAAACTTATAAATAATAAAACATATATCTTTCAATATTTTGCAGAAGATGATAGTGAGGAAGAAAGATTACTTAACATATATTTACGAGAAATTAAAGATAAAAGAGTTATTAGCTTTAATGGGGAAATATTTGACTTCGAATTTTTAAATTCACGTTTATTAGCTCATGAGAAATTTCCAATAATAGTAGATGATAGTTTCGACATTTATAGGATAATTAAAAGAAGTTCAAAATTTATCTATTTTGATTCTATGAAGCTTATCGATATAGAAAAACTAATCGGTATTAATAGAAATGATCCAAGTAGATACAAGGTAATTTCTAAACTAAAAGATGACCTTAAAAAAAGAGATAAGCCTTATCCTATATTAAAGCACAATGAGAATGATTTAATAGCTACGGCAGAGCTTGCCGATATAAAAGAAATACTTAAAGAAAAATTAGGAATTGCTACAAAGTTTGGTAATATTTACATCTCTAATGCTAATATTAATAAAGACATAGCAAATATAGAATTTATATCAGATAATAATCTGAATGAAACATATTTGGTTAAAGACAACTATCAAATAGTAATAAAAGATAATTTGATCAGACTCAACCTATTCGTCCTATACGGAAATTTCCCAGATGGGTCAAATGGTCATGTTGCAATTAATACTTTAAATATTACAAATAATTCAAATACTGAAATTAACGAAAATCTCTTAATTATCAGACAAGATTTTTTATATAATTATAAAAATCTCTTAGCATTAGCAAAAAAAATAATAGAGACTCTCGATAGCCTATAAACTATCTAGAGTCTCTATTTTCCAATCAATCTCTTTTTCATTATTCTTTTTTAGAAATTGATTTGTTCTTGAAAAAACTTTTGATCCAAAAAATCCTCTCCTTGCTGATAAAGGCGAAGGATGTGATGATTTTATAATTAAGTGTTTAGGATTCGTTATGAATTTTTCTTTAGCTATGGCGTTATTTCCCCAGAGAATGAAGACACATGGACTTTCTTTCTTATTTAGTATCTTAATAATTTCATCTGTAAAAATTTGCCAACCAATATTTTTATGAGAATTAGGTTTCTTTTCCACAACTGTTAGACTTGTATTAAGTAAAAGCACTCCTTGTTTAGCCCAAGAAACTAGTGAACCAGTATCAGCGATTGGAATGCCTAAATCTGATTTTAATTCCTTATAAATATTTTTAAGTGAAGGCGGTATCTTTACACCTTCATTAACTGAAAAAGCTAATCCATTTGCCTGGCCAAAATTATAGTAAGGATCTTGGCCCAAAATAAGAACCTTAGTATCTTCATAAGAGGATAGTCTAAGAGCATTAAAGATTTCATCTTTTGGAGGAAATATAGTGTTTTCTTTATAAGACTCTTCTAAAAAATCAGTTATTTCTTTAAAATAGGACTTAGCAAATTCAGCTTCTAATATTTCATCCCAATCATTTCCTATAATGTTTTTAATTCTCTTCATGAATAAAAAGTATATATATTATTGATAAGCCACAACCTATTGTGACAAAGATATCTGCAATATTAAATATTGGGAAATTTACAAAAGAGATCTCTATAAAATCTACAACATAACCATTAAAGGCTCTATCATAAAAATTACCCAAAGCTCCTGATATAATAAATGATAGGGCTACATTTAATATGAGAGGATTATTTTTATAATTTTTAATAAAATAATATATTAAATAACAAACTATTCCTACCGTAATAAGCAGGAAAAATATCCTCCTATCTTGTAAAATCCCAAAAGCTGCTCCCCTATTTTCTAAATAAGTGAGATTTATTATTGGACCTTCGATTGGGTTACCTATAAAATTATTAATTGCGTAAATTTTGCTAAGTCTATCTAAAATTAGACCGGCTATAATTATAAATATATATATCATTTAATTTTCCTATATTCTATGTGGTAGTTTCCTTTTTTACTTAAACCGCTTATGGAATCATATATAAATCTTCCATTTTTTCTAATAGAAATCAGGGAAGATTCATTTACTCTATATGATGGATTATCTATAGTCTGAAAATCAACCTTAACCATTCTGGCGGCAACTAGTTCTTTGGCCTTGCCTCTTGATGTAGATATAAATTCTGCTACAAGATTATCAAGTCTTCGGCTTGAAACGAATCCTTTATGATATTCATATTCTAAAGGAATTAAAGAAATTTGTCCAGCTTCTTTTTCTTTTAATTGTATCTTTTCATTTTTAATTTTTGTTAAATTGAATTCTACAAAAGAAGCTATCCCCTTATCGATAACAAATTCTACCCTGGAATCTAGTATAGAAATATCACCTATCTGATTTCTATCTACACCTAAACTTAATAAAGCTCCAAGTACATCAGGATGGCTTATTTCGCATGAGTCAAATTCTAATACACTTAGATAATTAGGCTCATATAGAGGTAGATAGTAGTAGTTTGCAACAAACATCTTTCTTTCAGCATCAGGGTTACCACCAATAAAGGCAATATCGATATTATTTTTAGTAGCAATATCACTTATCACTTTTTGTTCATAGGGATCTAAGAAAAAGCTTGTTGTTTCGACTTTTCTATAATAAGCTTTTTCTAAAAAAGCCAAGGCTTTCCTTATATTTGTTTTTGTCTGTTTATCTAAAATATGGTCGAGATTATATATTAAAGCCATAAAAATAAAAGATCGAAATTAATCGATCTATAATTGGTTATAATTACCTTCTGATATTTGATCAGCTACAAAAGAATCTATCTCAACACCATTAGGTGTGATTACAAATATACCTTTAGTAACCTTCTTCATATTACCTTTGAGAGCGTATACTGCTCCACTAACAAAGTCAAATATCCTCATTCTAAGGTCATTATCAACCATCTCTAAATTAAGAACCACTACTCTATTTTTTAGGATTTCTTCTATTACTACTGGACCATCATTATCATAATCTAATGGTTCTTGAATTGAAATTCTCATATTATTACTCCTAGAAAAATTATTACTGTTCATGCTAACTACATTATCATCCACACTGCTTGTATATGAGCTTTTATAAGTATTAGTATTATTTTTACCATAAGAGCTTGATGAAAAAGTGTTTGATGAATATGATGGTGTCTTGTCATCATCTAATAGATTGCTATAAGTTTTACTTTCTTTTTTTTCTTCTTTGGCATCTTCATCATCATAATACATTTGCTCATCATCATAATCGTCATAATTATCATCAATTCCAATGAATTCTTTAAACCTATCTAACATTTAAACCACCCTTTTTCTTTTTAAATTCTTACACTTATTATATCCTAATTTTAATATATGTAAAAATTAATATTCGCTCTTAATTTCTCTATTCATTAAATCTTTTACCGATTGGTCACAATCTTTACCTTCAAAAAGAACTTCATATATCTCATTTGTTATTGGAAGCTCAACATTTTTTTCCTTAGCTAATTCATAAACTGCCTTTGTTGTAGGTATACCTTCAACAACCATATGGATTTCTTTTTCAAGTTCTTCTATGCTTAAACCTTGACCTACTAAAATCCCTGCTCTGTTATTTCTAGAATGTTTACTAGTAGCTGTCACTATCAAATCGCCAACCCCTGCCAAACCATTTATAGTTTTAGGGTTTGCACCAAATGCTTTCGCAAACCTATTCATTTCATGAATCCCCCTTGTGATGAGGGCTGCCTTCGCATTATCACCATATCCTAGTCCACTTGACATACCTATTCCAAAAGCAAGTATATTTTTAATAGCTCCACCTAATTCAACACCTACTACATCTTGTGATGAGTAGACTCTAAAATAGTCTCTAACAAATAGCTGTTGTAATTCTTTTGCTAAACTTTCATCTTCACAAGCGCAAACTATTGTTGTTGGCATCTTAAAAATAACTTCTTCAGCATGTGATGGGCCACTTAATACTGCAAATTTAATATCCTTATTAAAATCATTAAAAATTTCTGATATTCTCTTATGAGTGTTTAGCTCCAGACCTTTTGATAAGTTGATAATAACATGATTGCTGCATAGATAATCTCTAGATTTTTCCAAGACTGACCTTATATTTTGGGTTGGTATACCATTGATTATATATTTATTTTCATAAATCTCTTTTAAATCAGAAGTAGCTCTTATCTTTTCATTAAGTTTTATATCTGGAAAATATTTACAGTTTATATGGTTTGAATTTATGGAATCTGTCAATCTTTGATCTCTAGCATATATCAAAACATCATCTTTTTCTGCTAGAATATTTGCTATAGCTGTCGACCAAGAACCAGCTCCTAAAATTGATATTGTCATTTAATCACCTAAAATATTTTTTTCTCTTCACCCTTGATAAGTCTTTTAAAATTATCCTTATGTTTATAAATTATCATCAATGCCAAAATAGATAAACATATAGTAAAGCTATTAATTCCAAACTTATATATACCGTATACAATAGCTACAAGAGCAGCACTCATAGAAGCAAGAGATACTATTCTACTTGCAATCATAACTACTAAAAATACAGCAAATAGGGTTAGGGCAAATACAGGATTGATATATACCAAAGCTCCAAAAATTGTTGCTATTCCCTTTCCTGCCTTAAAATTAAGGACGAAGCTATACATATGCCCAATGACGACAAAAAACATCGCTAGATAAATTCCTTCTTCCCCAGCAAGTTTTTTACCAATTATGCAAGCAACAATAGCCTTTGAAAAATCAAATAGAAATGTTCCTAAACCTGCTAATTTCCCGAAATTTCTCAAGGCATTTGTACTTCCTACATTGCCAGAACCCATTTTCCTTATATCTTGTTTAAAAAATATTTTTCCAATCACATAACCAGCTGGTATTGATCCTATTAGGTAGGATAGCAGAATTACTAATATATATTTCATGATTTTGCCTTATGTTCTTTGAATACAAAACTAAAAGGTACACCAGTCAATGCATAATTTTGTCTGATTTGATTTTCTAGATATCTAGTATAGGAGAAGTGAATTAAATCTCTATCATTTATTGACAACAAGAATTTTGGTGGCATAGTTCCTACCTGGCTCATGTAGTAAATCTTAAGTCTCTTACCCTTATCTTGTGGAGGTGGATTTAATAGCATTGCATCTTGTAAAATTGTATTTAAAACACCAGTCTTAATTCTCATTCTATAGTTATTATCTACAGCTTCTATCATATCTAATAGGGTATCTATTCTTTTATTATCCTTAACTGACATAAAGACAATTGGTGCATACATTGCAAAAGATAGAGTCTCACGGATTTTTTTTTCCATATCAGCCATTGTATTAGTCTCTTTTTCAACCAAATCCCACTTATTTACTGCAATTATTATTGCTTTTTTATTGTTGTGGGCATAACCGGCTATCTTTGCATCCTGCTCTGTAACTCCTACTGTAGCATCTATCAAAAACAAGCAAATTTCTGCACTATCTACAGCATCAAAAGTCCTTTGATTGGCATAATATTCTATGTTTTCTTTAACTTTTGCCTTTCTCCTTAGGCCAGCAGTATCAATTAAGACATAGTTTTTGTCATTGTATTGCCAATAAGAATCTACAGCATCTCTAGTTGTACCAGCGATGTTTGTTACTATCATCCTATCTTCATTCAAAAGCAGATTGACAAGAGAACTTTTACCAGCATTTGGTTTACCTATTATGGCAATTCTTGTCTCGTCTTCTGGTGAATCAAACTGAGAAAAGTCAATATAAGATGTAACTGCATCTAATAGGTCTCCTAGTCCCTTTGCTTGTTCTGCTGATATAATTTTCAAATCATCAAATCCAAATTGATAAAAATCATAAATGTCATCTGGCATTATCATATTATCGACTTTATTTGCTACGATTATAACTGGCTTATTATATTTTCTTATTTCATTTGCAATATCGACGTCATGAGGGTTGACTCCTTCTTTACCATCGACTACAAATAGTATTAAATTTGTCTCAAGAAGAGCTTTTTCTACTTGCCCTCTGATTTCGACATTCATCATCTCTTTACTTGATATATCTATACCGCCAGTATCAACAAGCTGAAATTCATTATTTTGCCATTCTACTTTATCGACAATCCTATCTCTTGTAACTCCTGATATATCTTCAGTAATTGATTTTCTTTTGCCAACTAGTCTATTAAAAAGCGTAGATTTACCTACATTTGTTCTACCTACTAGGGTTACTATTGGTAAGGCCATTTTATCACTCCATTGTTCGATATTGAATATTCAATATCGCTTATCATAATTTTCTTATCTTCATTAATTGTTCTTTTTTAAAATTCTTATCTATCCCTCTTATTATTAAGATTGAAATAGCTAAAAATACTAATACGCTTAATAAAGAAATAAGATTTAAATCCAAGTTAGAATTTTTAAATAGTAATGATGGGCCTATAGCTCCAATCATCACCATTATTACTGGAAATATATATACAATAGCAGAAAGTTTATTGATTTCATTCGCATCACTTTCTAATAGTACTGTATCTCCTTTTTTTATATCATCCGCTGAAAACATTTCAATTATAGTTGATTTTCTTTCTGCACAAGAGCCATTTGCTGCACATGAGCCGCACGCGCTATTCCTATCAACTTGAATTTTAAGATTTCCATTATTATTTTCAAGGACTAAACCTTCTTTAGTCATTGACATTATTTATCACCTCAATTTAATATTTAACTCATTTAAAGCCTTATCATCAACGATTGATGGTGCTTCTGTTAAAGGACAAGTTGCTGATTGTGTCTTAGGGAATGCAATTATGTCTTTGATATTATCAGTTTTTGCAAATAGCATTAATAACCTATCAAGACCATAAGCTAGTCCTGCATGTGGTGGTGTACCATATTGTAGGGCTTCAATAAAGAAACCAAATTTATTTTCAATATCTTCCTTACTTAGTTTTAAAGCTTTAAAGACTCTTTCTTGTAGGTCTGAATTATTAATCCTTACTGAGCCTCCACCCATCTCGTCACCATTTATAACTATGTCGTACGCTTGGGTTCTTACCTTTTCTGGTTGAGTTTCAAGTAGGTCTATGTCCTCTTCGTTCATCATAGTGAAAGGATGGTGCTGTGCAACATACCTATCTTCTTCTTCACTATATTCAAACATTGGGAAGTTTACTACCCATGTTAAGGCATATTCTTTTTCATAAAGGTTATTATCTTTTGCAATCTTTACTCTTAGGGCTCCCAAGGCTTCTAGAACTGTTTTATCCTTATCGGCTGCTAGGAATATTAAATCGCCTTCTTTTGCTCCTAGATTATTTTTCAATCCTTCTATAATATCATCAGTTAAGAATTTTTTGATTGATGATTGCATATCGGAGTTAAATTTAATATAAGAAAGTCCTTTGAGTCCATAATCTTTTACAAAATCTGTTAATTTATCAAGTTGTTTTCTTGAATATTTATCTTCTAAGCCTGTAAAGTTAATGGCCCTTACAGATCTACCGTCTGATGTATTGTCTGAAAATACTTTAAAGTCACTATCTACAAATATATCAGATACATTTTGAATTTTATAACCATACCTTAAATCTGGCTTGTCTGAACCGTATGACTCAATTGCTTCACTATAATCCATCCTTGCTATTGGTAGTTTTAAGTCATAGTCTGTGTACTTATCGAATAAAGTCTTTAGTAAACCCTCATTCATTGCTATTACATCATCTTGGTTTGAAAAACTCATTTCAAGGTCAAGCTGAGTAAATTCTGGTTGCCTATTCGCCCTTAAGTCCTCGTCCCTAAAACATTTTACAACTTGGAAATACCTATCTAGAGATCCAATCATCAAAATTTGTTTTAGTAACTGTGGTGATTGTGGAAGAGCATAAAATTTACCTGAGTTTATTCTTGATGGTACAAGATAGTCCCTAGCGCCTTCTGGGGTTGGTTTTGTTAGAAAAGGAGTTTCAACTTCTGTAAAATCATTGTCATACATATATTCTCTCATTGTCCTAACAATATCAGATCTAAGCTTTAGATTTCTTTGAACAGATTGTTTTCTCATATCAAGATATCTATATTTTAGCCTTAAATTTTCGCTAACATCATCATCATCCTTGATATAAATTGGTGGTGTCTTTGCCTTATCAAGGATGTTGATCTTATCAGCGATTATTTCAATATCACCTGTAGGAATCTCAGAGTTTTTGCTTTCTCTTTCAAAAACTTTTCCCTTAACTTCTATTACATATTCTTGAGCTAAGCTTTTTGCTACCTGATAGTTATCAGCATCTTCTTCTCTGACCACAATTTGGCTAATACCAGTCTTATCTCTTAAATCTATAAATACAAGAGATCCAAGGTTACGTTTTTTGCCAACCCAGCCCATCAAAACTACTTCTTTACCTAAGTCTTCAATTCTTAGGCTTCCACACATATTTGTTCTTTTAAATTCCATATTTCCTCCCATTAATTTAAAAATGGATTGTTATCTAGTTCAAAGCCCAAAAGGCTTTCTTCGTTATGTCCAGGATAAATTATATAATCCCTATCAAAGCTTGCAAGTTTATTTTTGATAGAATCTATTATTTCTACCATTGAACCGCCAGGAAAATCTGTCCTTCCTATTGACAACCTAAAAAGTGTATCGCCTGTAAATATTGCCTTATCTATTACAAAACACATTGAGTCAATCGTATGGCCCGGAGTTTTAACTGCTCTAATTTTATATTTACTAAATACTTCATTATCTTTTAGATAAATATCAATTGGAACTTCTAGATTCCCTAAATGATGTCCTAGGTTATAATTTTTATCTTCAGCTATATCTTTTGCATCTTCGCTAGCATAAACTGGAACACCATACTTATCTTTATAATACTTAAGTCCTGTCACGTGGTCAAAGTGAGTATGGGTTTGAAGGATAAATTCAATCTTAATATTATTATCCTCGATATACTTATCTACGGCAGGAGATGGATAAGCACAATCTACTAGAAAGCCCTTACCATCTACTGAAACCACATACATATTTGTCATAACTGGCCCTAGGGTAAATCTTTTAACTTTCATCAAAAAATCCTCTCACTATCTAATATTATGGTTACTGGACCATCATTTATAAGAGATACTTGCATATGGGCTTGAAATTTGCCAGTTTCTACCTTAAATCCCTCTCCAATTAAATTATCCCTTAATTTTAAATAATAATCATTTGCTTTTTCTAAATTTGCTGATTGGGTAAAGGATGGCCTATTGCCTTTTCTTACATCTCCATATAAAGTAAATTGGCTAACTAATAAAATTTCTCCTCCCTTATCCTTGAGACTTAGGTTAAGCTTACATTCTTCATCTTCAAATATTCTTAAATTGCTTATTTTTCTTTGTATATAGGCAAGGTCTTCATCTGTATCTGTTTCTTTAACAGCTAACAAAATTAAGTAACCATTGTTTATCTCAGATATCTTTTCCTCATCCACTACAACACTAGCTTGTGTAACTTTTTGTATAATTGCTCTCATTAATTTTTCACCCTAAATACATCCGATACTGTTTTTATCGTCTTTAATTTTTTTATTACATCTTCTAATTCTTGTGTGCTTTTAACCTCAATTATAAGATCCATTATTCCTTCATCAGAATCTGTTCTCGCATTTATGCTTAGAATATTGACATCAAATGTCGAAATTATCTTTGATACCTCAAATAAAGTTGATGGACTATTTAGAGATATTATTTGAATCTTAACGGGGAATTTGTCAGTGGTTAGATTTTGCCAATAAACATCTATGAGTCTTTCTGGTGACTTAGAATTCATTATATTTGGGCAAGTCTTTACGTGGACTGATATACCATTACCCTTGGTTATAAAGCCGACTATTGGGTCCCCTGGAACTGGTGTACAACATTTTGCAAATTTAACCTCAACATCTTCCGTTAAATCAGAAACTCTAATCTCGTTTGTAACCTGAGTTTTAATCTCCCTATTGTTAATTTCAAAAGACTTATCTATTTTTTCTTGGTTTTCAAGCTCTTTTTCTCTTCTAATAAGTTTTTGGCTTATTTGCTCTGGTGTTGTCCTTCCATAGCCTACAGATGCATACATTTCATCCTCTGATGGGAACCCTAAGTCTGTAGATATCTCGTCTAGCCATTCTGGCTTTAAGAGGCTTTTGTAATGTTGCTTATATTTTTTAAGTTCTTTTATTACAGAACTTTTTCCTATTTCAATATTTTCTTCTTTATCATACCTTTTAAAGTATTGTTTTATTTTTGATTTGGCTTGGTTTGATTGTACAATATTAAGCCAATCCCTGCTTGGCCCTTGAGAATTTTTGCTTGTGATTATTTCAACAAGGTCTCCTGTTTTTAGCTTATGGGTTAGGGGCACCATCCTGCCATTGACTTTGGCCCCTACACAAGAATTACCAACTTCGGTATGGATTTTATAGGCAAAATCTATTGTACAAGACTCTATTGGCAATGAATAAACTTCACCTGCAGGAGAATAAACATAAATTTCTCTTGAGAAGAAGTCGTTTTTCAAAGTTTCCATAAATTCTTGGTTATTTTGCTCTCTGCCACCTTCTTTTTGCCATTCTACAATTTGCCTTAAAAAGCTCATTGCATCATCAAAGTCTGATTTGGTATTTTTATTTTCCTTATATCTCCAATGAGCAGCTACACCGAATTCGCATTCTCTATGCATCTGCCTTGTTCTGATTTGTACCTCAAAAGGTCTTGAATCATCGCCAAATACAGTTGTGTGTAAGGACCTATATCCATTTGGTTTCGGTTGACCTATATAATCCTTAATCCTATTAGGTATAGGTCTCCAGATTGAGTGAACCTTTCCCAAAACAGCGTAACATTCAGCAATTGTATCCACTAGTACCCTAATAGCTGTCAAATCGTAAATTTCCTCAAAGGCAATTTTATTTCTTTCCATCTTCTTGTTGATAGAATATAGAGACTTTGGTCTTCCTGAAATTTCAAAGTTTATTTTTGTATTAGTAAGTGATTTTGTCAAAGTATCAATTATTTCATTGATATATGCTTCTCTTTCTCGTCTTTTTACACTTACCATCTCAGCAAGTTCATAATACTTATCAGGCTCTTGGTATCTAAAACACAAATCTTCTAATTCCCATTTTAATGAATAAATTCCAAGTCTGTGGGCTAGAGGTACGTAAATTTCGATAGTTTCATTAGCTATTTGTATCTGTTTTTCTCTTGTCATATACTCAAGAGTTCTCATATTATGAAGCCTATCTGCTAGCTTTATTAGAACAACCCTAACATCGCTAGCCATAGCCATTACCATTTTTCTAATATTTTCAGCTTGTTTTTCCTCACGAGAGTTGTAATTTAAGTTTTTTAGCTTAGTTACACCATCAACTAAGAAGGTTATTTCCTCGCCAAAGATTTCTTTCATTTCATCTCTTGTTACAGGAGTGTCTTCTAAAACATCATGCATCAAACCTGCACATATAGTTTGATCATCTAATTTCATATTAGATAAATTCTCGGCAACAGCTATTGGGTGGATAAAATAGTCTTCTCCAGAATTTCTCTTCTGTCCATCATGATTTTTCACACCAAAATCATAGGCTTTTTTAATAAGATCAATGTCAGCCTTTGGATTATTATTTAGTATAATTTCTTTAAATTTTATAAATTCTTTGTTAAAATCTGTTGCCATAAAATCACCTGATATCTATTAATTTAAGTTGTAGGGATCTTTGACCCCTAAATTCGTTTATATCTGGATAATAAACTATATCTATTTTTTGTCCAACTATTTGGCCATTAAACTTATCTTTTAAATACTGAAATTCTTTCTCAGCTCCAAATTTTATAGCATTATAGTAGGAGCCATTTTGAAACAGTGATAGCCTCATAGTATTTTTATCCTTGCCTATCATTGAAAGGCTTGCAATCGAAACATCCTTATTTGCAAATAAAGGCTTATCATTTTCTTTACCAAAAGGCTTTAATTTTAAAAGGCTTTCGGCAAATTCTAATGATAGGTTAGAGATATTTATTTGACTATCTACATTGATTGATTTTTCTTTTTCCTTAGCGGTAAGCTTTGAATTTTTGTTTAAAAATTTTCTAAATTCATCAATATTAGTAATTTCTATTGAAAGTCCACAGGCCATAGGGTGACCTCCAAATGAAGCTAATTGGTCTTTAAAGGGTAAAATTTCTTCATAAATATTATAAGCTTCTATTGATCTACCCGAACCTTTTGCTATATTTTCATCTTTAGATTTGGTTAAAACTATTGTAGGTCTGTAGTATTTTTCCTTTATCCTACCAGCTACTATCCCACAGATTGATTCATTGAAATTTTCATCATAGACTACTATTACATCATCCTTGTCATAGGAATTTTCTTCTATTATTTCACACGCTCTCTTATAAGCAGATTCAGTCAGCGACTTTCTTTCGTTGTTAAGCTTGACTAATTCACGAGCTTTATCATAAATATCATCTATATCCTCTTCTATCAAAAGGTCGATGGCCATTTTGGCTGATTTAAGCCTGCCTGTAGTATTCATTAGAGGACCTAAAATAAAGCCTAGAGTGTATTCATCTACTTCTTTTTCCCAACCTGCTTCATCTAAGAGGGCTTTGATACCAATTTTTTCTGTTTGATTTAGCCTTTTGAGTCCTTCGATTACAAATATCCTATTTTCATCAGTTAGGGAGACGACATCACAAACTGTTCCCATGGCTACATATTCAAGTAAAGAATACAAATAGTACATATCTCCATCTAGCTTTTGGTAAAGACCTTGCATCAGCTTAAAGCTAACTCCTGCCCCACATAAATCATCAAAAGGATAATTAGAATCTAATCTTTTAGGATTTATGACTGCATTGGCCTTTGGAAGAACTTGTTCTACCCATTCATCATTTTCTTTTTTTTCAATTTGATGGTGGTCTGTCACTATGACATTTATATTATTAGCCCTTAAATTATCTATTTGTTCAAAACCTGTTATACCATTATCACAAGTTATTACCAAAGATACCCCATCATCTATAGCCTTATCACTCATCTTTGAAGATATGCCGTAGCCTTCATCTACCCTGTGAGGAATATCATAAGATATATTATCGTAATAAAACAACATTCCATCCATCAAGGTCATAACAGATGCTATACCATCTTGGTCATAATCTCCAAAAATTCTTATTTCTCCACCTTCTTGCATTGTCTTTATAATCAAATCGACTGCCTTGTCCATATCATTTAGTAGAAAAGGGTCGTGTAATTTGTCAAGACTAGGCCTTATAAACATATCTACTATTTTAGGGTCGATTATATCCCTATTTCCTAATATTAATGCCTGTAATTTTGTAATATCTTCTATTTTTAAATTATTAATGTAATTTTGTTTTTTATTGTATATAAACCAGTTTGCCATAAAATCCTTTCATAGAAATTATACTCTTTAATTGCTTTATATAAAGAAAAGGGCCCCTGGCCCTTAATCTAAAATGTCTTCGATATATGATTTTTCTATGGTGATATAGGATGTTTTTGCTCCTTCACCAGTAATTATTGTAATAACATTTTTATCAATATTTGTAACGTAACCTATTATTCCAGATTTAGTGATAATTTTATTAGATTCTTTCAAATTATTTTCTATATACCTATTTTTTTCTCTTTCTTTCCTGTATTCTTTTATATTTGTATAATAAAATCCTGAAGCTAAGAGAATTAAGATTATATATTCTAATTTCATTAGTAACCATATTTACTATAAAATTCTTTTTTATAGTCTAAGAAAGAATCATTCATTATAGCTTCCCTTATATTTTCGCACATTTTTAGTAAAAAATATAGGTTATGGTAGGATAGAAGTCTTGCCCCTAAGATTTCATTGGCATTTATAAGGTGTCTTATATAAGCCCTTGAATGATTTGAGCAAGTGTAACAATCACAATCAGGATCTAATTTTGAAAAATCTTCCTTATAGGTTGCATTTTTCACAACTAGTCTGCCTCTAGATGTGATTGCTGTACCATTTCTTGCTATTCTTGTTGGAAGAACACAGTCTGCCATATCAATGCCAGCTTGGAATGATTCAAATAAATAATCAGGTGTACCTACTCCCATATTATATCTTGGTTTGTCTTCTGGTAATAAAGGAGTTGTAAAATTTAAGATATCAATCATCTCTTCTTTTGTTTCACCAACAGATAGGCCGCCTATAGAATATCCGTCAAAATCCATTGCTGTTGTTTCTCTTGCAGATATTTCTCTTAAGTCCTTAAACATTCCACCTTGTACTATGCCAAATAGTGATTGGTCAGGATGAGAATGTTCTTTATGATAATCAAGCCCTCGTTTTGCCCATCTTAGAGTTCTCTCCATTGAATTTTTCACATAATCGTAATCAGCCCTCGCATCTACACATTCATCAAAGCTCATCATGATATCAGAATGTATAGTATTTTGAATTTCTATTGCTTTTTCAGGTGTAAAGAAGTGTTTTGATCCATCTATATGAGACCTAAACATAACTCCTTCTTCACTTATTTTTCTATTATCAGCTAGAGAAAAAACTTGAAATCCACCAGAATCAGTAAGAATTGGCCTATCCCAATTCATAAATTTATGAAGGCCACCTGCTTTTTCCATTATATCCATACCTGGCTTTAAGTATAAATGATAGGTATTACCTAAGATAATCCTTGCTTTCATTTCTTTTAAGTCATCTACAGTCATTGTTTTTACGGTACCTAGAGTTCCTACTGGCATAAAGATAGGAGTAGGAATATCTCCATGGGCTGTATGAATCACACCAACCCTTGCATTTGTGTATTTATCTTTTTTAATTAATTCGTATTTTAAAGGCATCTTTCCCCCTATTTTATGAACATACAATCGCCGAATGAGAAGAATCTATATTCTTTTTTAACTGCTTCATTGTAGGCGTTTAGTATAATTTCTCTGCTTGTGAAGGCTGCTATTAACATAATGAGAGTTGATTTAGGTAGGTGAAAATTTGTTATAATCGCATCTACTACCTTAAATTCAAAACCTGGATATATAAAGATATCTGTCCAACCAGAGTCCTCACAAACTTTATTATTCTTCTGATAAACTGATTCTAGAGTCCTAATAGATGTTGTTCCTACCGCTATAACTCTGTTTCCTTTATCCTTTGCATCATTTATGATATCCGCAGTATCTTGTGAGATTGTGTAAAATTCTGAGTGCATCTTATGATTTGTTGGGTCATCTTCGCTTACAGGTCTAAAAGTTCCTAAGCCTACATTTAGGGTAAGATAAGCTAATTTTATGCCCTTTTCTTCTATTCTTTTAAGAAGATCTTTAGTAAAATGTAAACCGGCTGTTGGTGCTGCTACAGAACCAGGGTTTTTAGCGTAAACTGTCTGATAATCTTCATTATCTTTTAGTTTTTCCTTTATATAAGGAGGAAGTGGCATATTGCCAAGTCTATCTAGGATTTCATTAAATATTCCTTCGAAATAAAATTCTACAATCCTATTTCCATCGTCCTTTATATCTATCACCTTGCATGATAATTCGTCGGAAAATACTACCTCTGTTCCTATTTTCATCTTCTTGCCTGGTCTAACCAAGACTTCCCACTTAGCACCTTCTGTGTTGTTTAGTAAAAATACCTCAATTTTCTCAGACTTTCCTGGTCTTGATCCAAATAATCTAGCTGGTATTACCCTTGTATCATTCATTACAAGGACATCACCTTCCTTGAGATAATCGATAATGTCATAAAAATATTTATCGCAAGTCTTTCCACTTTTTCTATCTAAAACCATCATCCTAGCTTCATCTCTTTTAGCTGAAGGATGTTGGGCTATTAATTCTTCTGGTAAGTAATAATCAAATTCGCTTGTTTTCATTTAATCCTCATATTTTAAGCCATAGTGCTCGTAGGCTTTTCTTGTTAAAACTCTTCCTCTAGGTGTTCGTGAAATAAAACCTATTTGTAATAAATAAGGCTCATAAACATCTTCTATCGTTACATTTTCTATACCAGTTGATGCTGCTATTGTATCCACGCCAACTGGTCCACCCCCAAAATTATCATACATGGTGTAGATAATTTTCTTGTCCATATTATCAAGGCCCATCGGATCTATTTCAAGTAACTCAAGACCCTTTTTACTTGTTTCGTAGTCGATCTTTTCATCTGCCTTTACTATCGCATAATCTCTTACTCTTTTTAAGAGCCTATTTGCAATCCTAGGAGTTCCTCTAGATCTTTTAGCTATCTCTACAGCTCCCTCATCATCTATCGGTATATCGAGTATATTTGCTGATCTTTTTACAATAGTTGTTAAATCTTTACTATCGTATAAGTTTAAAGCAAGTAAAACACCAAACCTATCACGGAGAGGGGCTGATAGCATACCTGCTCTAGTTGTAGCTCCTATTAGGGTGAATTTCTCTAAATCTATCCTTATAGATTGGGCGTTAGGACCCTTACCTACTATTATATCTAAAACAAAGTCTTCCATAGCAGAATAAAGTATCTCTTCAACAGAGCGATTAATCCTGTGAATCTCATCTATAAATAGTACATCACCTTGTTGGAGATTTGTAAGTATACTTGCTAGATCTGATGGCCTCTCAATAGCCGGACCACTTGTCACTCTAAGATTTACACCAAGTTCATTGGCAATAATTGTCGACAGAGTAGTTTTACCAAGTCCTGGAGGTCCTTGTAAAAGTACGTGGTCAAGAGGCTCTTTTCTTGATAAAGAAGATTTTATAAAAATATCTAACTTTTCTTTTATCTTATCTTGCCCGATATAATCACTTAGCCATTTAGGCCTTATAGAATTTTCAAGGCCTATATCTTCAATCTGCTCGTTACTTCCTACAATCCTTTGATTTTCATCATACATACAAAATCACCTATATTAGCCTTTTTAAACTCTCTTTTATCAATGCTTCAAGACTTAAGTTCTCATCTTTTAATTCTCTTAAAACTCTTGCAATTTCATTATCGAGATAGCCTAAGTTCTTAAGAGCTTGTCTTGCTACTTCATAATCATTAGTAAAATTATCTTCAGTTTTGCTATCAGGTATTTCTGGAATTGCCATTTTCTTAACCTTATCAACTAACTCTAAGATAATTCTTGATGCAGTCTTTTTGCCAATTCCCTTAGCTTTTGTTAACTTGTCAATGTCATTATTTACTATCGCAAGTTTTATTTCATCTGAAGATATCGATGAAAGCATTCCAATAGCAATCTTTGGCCCAATACTTGATACAGAAATCAAGAGTAAGAACATCTCTAATTCTTCCTCAGATTCAAAGCCAAAAAGAGATATATCATCTTCTCTTACTTGCATTGAAGTATATATTTTATACTCATTATTTATTTTAATATTAGCAAGAGTTGTAAGTGATGAATTTATAAAATAACCTATGTTATTTGCTTCTAAAATAAAGCCTTCTTCACTAATAGCTCTTACATCACCTTTTATATAAGAAATCATTATTTCATCCTAAACTGTTCTTTAAATCTTTGACTAAGTACATGACAGAGAGCTACTGATAAAGCATCAGCAGCATCATCTGGTTTGGGTATAGACCTTAGATTTAGTAAGCTTGTTATTGTCATTTGCATCTGCTTTTTGCTTGCCCTACCATAACCAGTAATCGCCTGCTTTATTTGGAGAGGAGTATATTCGTAGATATCAATATTGTTTTGCTGAGCGCAGAGTACTTGAATTCCCCTTGCATGTCCTACTGTTATAGCAGTCTTAACATTTTGATTAAAAAACAATTCCTCAATTGCAAACTCATCAGGTTTATATTCTTTTATAATATTATCTAAATTATCATAGAGAATCTCTAATCTTTTTGGAGTCTCTGTCTTTGACGAAGTAGTAATTACTCCGTTTTCTAATACTTTAACTTTATTTCCATTAAATTCAATCACACCATAGCCCATAATGGCTATACCTGGATCTATTCCTAAAACTATCATAAACAAAATAAAAAGGGCTAATTAAGCCCTATTGATACCTTTCAAATACTTCTCTTATCAAACCCCTATAATAATACTCAGCATAAATATCAACTATGGACCTAGAAAGGTAGCTGATAGTTTTTTCATATATCTTTTGGGTTTGTTTTATTGTAATGTCTTCTGTAAAAATACTTTCTCTATTAAAAGTGAGCTGTTTATTTGTAGATAAATCGATGCCATATATCTTATTCTTCAAAACTATATCAGAAAAATTATAAACATCTTCTTTTAGTTTAGCTAGCAATAATTTATTATCCAATATAGAAGATTTCAAATTATCTCCTATTTCAAGCATTCTTTTATCTTCTCTATTATAAAAATAATTCCTGCCTTCTACCAGATATTCAACCCCTAGTGTTTCTATCATTAGTAGCTCTAATTTATCTACATCTTTTTTGGAATTAAACGCCCTATATTGAGCCTTAATTGATATTAAATATTCATACCTATCTATATCCTTACCAATATTTCTACTTAAGCTGTTGATTATCTCATCAATATCTACTAAATTCCAAAAATATTTCTTAAGATTCTTAAAGCAATAATCTTTTGCATAATAAGAATGCTTAGAAAAACTAGCTAGACATCTGTCATACAATAAAGACATAAGTGTATTAAGTGAGTATACATCTTTATCAACAAGATAATTATATTCAAGTTTTTCAATTATTGGAAAAGATTTACTTAATTCTGCCTTCATTGTCTTACCTCAGTTACTATTTTACCACAAATTAAAAGTCTTTTATTTAGATATATTTTTCTCGAAAATAAAAAAAGCTAAAAATATAGTAAAAATATACATAACTAACTAATTATTGTATATATGTCTTGTTGTTTTAGCTTTTTAAAAATATCATATTAAAAAAAATTCAAAGGATTTTTTTTAAAATTTTGTAAAGTCAACTTTTAAATCATTTAATTTAAAAGAATAATTTACATCTTTTCTTTCGATATTAATAACTGACTTTTTTCTTAAATCTTCATCTTCATATAATTTTTCTATCAATTCATATGATGGATTTATAGCATGTGGATTTCCTACCATTTGGAACATGGTGATATCTCCATTTGTATCACCATAGGCATAGGAATTATTAAGATCTATGTCATATTTATCCTTAAGAATTGTTACCGCTGATAACTTACTCTTGCCATCCCACATAGGTAATACTTTACCAGTAAATTTATTATTTTCATCAAATTCATAAATAGTAGAAATAGACTCGGTGGCACTGTAAAGCTTAGAAAAATCACCTACTAAAAAGTCTGGTGACCCTGATATAAAGAAAATTAAAAATCCATCTTCTAAATGCTTATTTACAGCATTTTTTGTAATATTATAAACCTTATTTTTATTTTCCTCTATTACTATCTGAGAATATTTATCTATAATTTTTTTATCAAGACCTCGCATGGATTTTTGGTAGGCTAAAGCAGATTTGTCTAAATAATCTTCATAAGCACCCTGTCTGTTTTCATATTTACTGTAAAGAGGTCCAATCTCATCTGTCCAAATTTTTTTATCTAAAATTCCATCTTCAACTAACTTTAAAAAATGCTCTATTAGAAGTGAATTTCTAAAAAGTGTTCCATCTATATCAAAAAAGGCTGCTTTATTCTTAGTCATTTAAGTTTTCCTTTTCTCTTCGTCTCTTAGCTTTGAATGTTTTATTTTTTCTTGTGTTTATTTTAACATTGCCCTTATTAATACCCAAATCCCTTCTTAAGGATACAAATAAATCTATTATAAATCCGGTCACTATACCAACAATTGCCGTTGTCAATAAAAATATAGCAATCCACGATGTATTCAATCCTCTAGGTGTTGTAAAGATAATTATTGAATATATCCCTATCAAAATCGATATAACACCTATTATAATTGAAGGCAAATATTTTAAAACCTTCTTATCATTTATAAAGTAAATAATTATAGTTATAATAACATTCATCAATACCAAAATGGGTAGGATAAATAGGCTTGAAGAAAATTCGCTTATTAAATTAATTAAACCAGACATTGTTTCTCCTTATTGTACATATATCTTTTCGATATTAATATTTTTATTATCAAGGGTCATTAGCATCATGCTTGCTTTTCCATCTCTAGGTAGGCTTACAGAACCCGGGTTTAAAAATAATATACCCGATTTATTTGCTTGTGTGTATGTGTGAGTATGACCAAAAATAACTACATCACAAGAATTATCAACAGCTTTTCTCATAAGTCCATCGAGAGAGAAATCTACTCCATACTTATGCCCATGTGTTAAAAGAATTTTAACACCATCTAAATCTAGAATTTTTGTATAAGCTTCATTTGCAAAAAAATCATTATTCCCTTTAACTACATAGTATTTTATACCAGTTTCATAAGAAATATATTTGCAATCTTCTACACCATCTCCTGCATGTAGCATAAGATCAATATCTCCACTTTCTAGTATAAAATCTGAAATTTTATTATAATTTCCATGACTATCACTAGTAATTAATATTTTCATAATTATCAACCAAGAACTTCTTAAATGCTAGCACTGCCTTTGCCCTATGACTTATTGTATTTTTAAATTCTATATCCATTTGTCCAAGAGTTTTTGAATATTCATCGACATAAAATATTTTATCATATCCAAAACCACCTGTCCCATATTCTTTATCGGCAATTCTTCCATCAAGCCTACCTTCAAAATAATAGTCTCTGCCATTTTCATCTATGAAACAAACGACTGTTAAAAAGTAAGCTTGTCTATCGGCGTTATTTTCTAGCTCGGATAAAAGCTTATCTCTATTATCCTTATCACTAGCATCATTTCCAGCATATCTATGAGAGTAAAGACCTGGCCTTCCATCTAAGCTTTTTACAAAAAGACCCGTATCATCAGAAAAAACTTTCTTTCCGGATAGCTTAAAAAGAGCGTATGCTTTTTTATAAGCATTTTCTCTAAGAGTGTTTCCATCTTCTACTACATTAAAGTCCAAGATTCCTATATCTTTTGGTAGAAGGACATTTTCATGATCTAGCAATAATTTAACTTGCTCTAATTTATTAGCATTATTGCTTGCAAATAATAGTTCCATATAATCTCCTATTAACATGATAACAAATATCATTAGTTTAAGTCAAAATTTATTTTTCTATAATTAAGTTATATTTAGTAAAAGCTTCTTCCAAATCTAGAGCATTTGAACCTAAGTATTGGTCAATGCTAATGATTGTGGCTGGCATCCTTGTTGCAATTGCATATACTGGTGATTTTTCTATTAATCCATCTTTAATCCTGTGAATTAAAATTTCATCTGGTGTTTGAATAGCAATATACCTTTGATTAGCTAATACCACATAGTCCTTAAATTGTGTATTTATATTATACACTTGATCTCTTGTAATAATAGCATTTGTAGGATTAAGTAGTGAGTCTCCAATTGCAATATCCACATTGAAAAAGTTTTGAATAAAGCTATCGCCTTTGCCTGCAAATATTGATGATTGGAAAGCCCAGTATCCCTGATTTCTGATTATACCAAAGTTTGTATTATCAAATGCAAATTTTTCTGGATTAGCATTAGGGATTGCCTTTTTAAGCTCTTCTTTTACTTTCTCCCTAAATATCTGATCACTTTGTTCCTCTCCAGTAAATTCTTCAAGAGATATAAACTGCTTCGTCGATATGTTATCAGTTTCCATTAGTGCGTATTTTCTGATTGGGTTTTCGTTATTTTTATCAGTATAATCAATTGATATGAAATCTTTAGATACAAAATTTAATCGTGTATTAAAGTTTATATCTTTAAAAGTATATTTCTTTAAAACATCATCAACATTTTCGTTTTTTTCTAACTTAATAGGATAAGATTTTATCTCATCGTATAAATCAGTAAAATTATTTATATCAGAGCTTACTGTCCAATATTCATCTTGGTTTTTGATAAAAATATCCTCACACTTCATGTATTTTATTGTTTCATCTGGTTCTACTCTTATTAAATAAGTGTAATACTTATATAATGGTTTATCACTTTCTGGATCTATCCTTTCTCTTACTCCTAGAAGCAAGGATAAATCTTCAGCTATATCTTCCCCTGTCTCAGTTGTGGTTCGTTCTTTAGAAGCCAATTTAGCGTAAGAATCGACTACTTTAGAGTCTACTTTATCTGATATTTTCTTTAATGAGATTAGATTTTCATCTTTTATCATAAATAAATTATTTTTATCAGTAATTATTAAATCTCTTGAGAATAATTGACCCTGGGATGCATTTATAACTATTACATTCCTATCTTTAAATTCTGGCCTAGTTTGTATCCCCCTATTTTTTAAATAATCTGATAATTTTACGAATTTAGAACTAAAACTAGGTGGAAAAGCATAAGAACCATTTATAGCAACTAAGTTTTTGTTGATATATAAATTATCACCCAAATTGATTTTTCCCGAACTATCATCAGATATTTCACCAGCAATTTCCACTACCTGCCAAGTTCCTTCAATAATTGGTGAATCCTGTTTTGGAGTTTGAATCAAATCTGAAAGGTCATTTTTATTGGAATTTATACATGAACTTAGCAAAATCATACTTAGACTTAATAATAAAAATTTAAATATTCTTTTCATCTTCTGCCCTCGGTAGTACAACAGTTACAACAGTACCCACTCCATATTTAGACTTAATAATTAATCTACCATCATGCGCCTTAACAATTTCTTCACAAATTGAAAGTCCTAAACCTGTTTGGGACTTTGATGAGGATCCCTTAAAGAACTTACTAGCTACAAAGGCTATTTCATCTTCCTTGATTCCTTCACCATCATCTTTTATGCTAATTTCAATTTCATCACCATTAAGGTCGATAACTATATCAATATTTCCTGCTAAATCTGTAAATTTAATAGCATTATCAATTATATTTATAAAAACTTCTTTCATTCTATTCTTATCAGCGTATACAAATAAGACCTTGTATATACTGGTAAACGTAAATTTAATGCCTTCAGATTGTGTCCTTGGGTATAGTTGAGTGTGGACTTGTTTTACTAATTCTACTATGTCTATCTTCTCTTTGTCATACTTAAAATTACTTGAAGATAATCTTGAAAAATCTAATAAATCTTCAACCATCATTGAAAGCCTATCTCCCTCTGATTCGATAATTTTAAGTCCTTGACTTACCATGTCTGCATCTTTCTGAATAGTTTCAGATTGTAAGGTAACTGCCCAACCCTTGATAGAAGTTAAAGGTGTTCTAAGTTCGTGAGAGACTGAGGATATAAATTCATTTTTCATATCCTCTCTTTTTACTATATTTTCACTTAATAGATTTAGGGTTTGGGCTAATTCACCAATTTCATCTTTACTAGAATCATCAGCCTTTATAGAGTAATCACCCTGAGCCAAAACTTCTGAGACACCTATTAATTTCTTTAAAGGCTTAACAAAGCTATTAGCAGCTAAAAATGACAATAATAAAGCTGCTGCACTGATGAATACTCCGAATAAGAAATAAAACAATATATCCTGATTTATTTGCCTATTTACTTTATTCATGGTACTTGTTAGTCTTAGGATGCCTACTTGCTGATCTGATGCCTTTAGCGGATAAGAAACAGATAAAACTTGCTCTTTTGAGTCTACATTTACCCCTTTAAAAGTACCAGTTGACCCTTCCTTAGCCTCGATTACGTCTTCATTTTCAATAACTTTGCCAATCATTGACGATGCTATAGAATCAAATAGTACTACTCCTGAATTATCTAGTATTTGTACTTGGCAGTCATTTTGTCTATAAAATAGATTTTTATCACCTATGATTACTTCCTCAAGATCGTATCTTGACATATAAGATGAATACTGCAATTGACTTATCCTAGCTTGATTTTTCATAGATGAAATCAATGAAGACTCGTAAAAATTCTTTACCGAATTATAGGCAAATATTTCAAATCCTATTACAGTTGTTAAGACAAAAAGCATGATTATCTTTATGAAAGTATATTTAATACTTTTTGATTCAATTAGATCTTTGGTTGTATCTTTAGTTGATTTTAATTTTCTTCCTATTTCCATCTATATCCAGTGCCCCAAACAGTCTCAATATATTCTGGCTTAGCAGGGTTTTCTTCTATTTTTGCTCTTATTCTTCTAATATTAACATCTACAATTTTAGTGTCATTGCTGTAATTATCCCCCCAGGTTTCTTTCATTATTTCATCCCTGGTCATTGCTTTTCCTTTATTTTTAATAAAATATTCTAAAATAGTAAATTCTGTCGGAGTAACATCTATTTCAATGTCATCTTTGTAAAATGTTTTAGAATATATATCAAGAGTAAATGGACCATCCTTTAAACTTTTGACATCTTCGTTTCCAGTTGAAACTGGATTTAAATTTACCCTTCTCATTAAGGATTTCACTCTAAGGATTAGCTCTTGAGGATTAAAAGGTTTTATAATATAATCATCTGCTCCCTTTTCTAAGCCAAGTATTTTATCTATATCTTGACTTTTAGCTGATACCATTATTATTCCAGTCATTGGATATTTATCTCTGATTTTTTCACATACTTCAAGACCACTTATACCAGGTAACATTATATCTAGTATAGCTACAGCTGGTTGTTCTTCGTCCACTAACCTTAAGGCTTCTTCACCGCTTGAAGCTTCGATAGTTTGATAACCTTGGTAATCAAGGTTTATTTTCATAAATTGTCTAATAGGATCTTCATCATCTAGAATTAGTATCTTATTATTCATTTGTCATCCTTTCAAAGGCAATTTTTGCTGCACCAATTACACCAGCATCATTTAAAAACTTAGCTGGGAGTATTTCAATGTTGTAAGGCTTATTGCAGTAATTTTTGAAATTCTCTATCATACCATCCCACCAAATATCTTTGGAGTGGATGATTCCTCCACCAATTACTATTGCATCAGGGTCAAAAATATTTCTTAAGGAGGTTAACAGATATGCGAGATTTGATTGATAGTTTTTAAGAACTTCCATAGCTTTATCATCCGTCTCAATTCTTGAAAAAATCTCTTTACCATCTAATCTTTTTCCTGTAAGTCTGAAATAATCCTCACTTATAGCAGGTCCTGCACAATAACTTTCTGCACATCCATATTGTCCGCATGTACAGTAATTTCCACCTGGATGAAGCATAATATGGCCTAGTTCTGCTCCTTGGAAATGAGCTCCTGAGAGTAGTCCACCTTCTTTTGTATAAATAGCTCCTCCTAAACCAGTACCTAAGGTAATCATTACGACATTATCATAGGATTGACACGAACCAATCCATTTTTCTGCAATCAAGGCAATATTTGCATCGTTTTCTACAAATACCGGTATATCTACAAATTCTTCTATAGCTGATTTTAGATTAAGACCTGTCCAACCAGTTATATTTCCAGCAAATGTTACGATACCATTTTCAGAATCAATAAATCCTGGCGTGCCAATTCCTATTGCACTAGCTTGCTTATAGTCTATAGCAAAAATTGATTTTTTTATATTATTTAGAACAACTTCTCTGCCTTCAGATGCTTGGGTATCTGTAGTATACATGTCTAAAATAATCCCTTCTTCGTTAACAAGGCATGTATTTATCTTTGTTCCACCGATATCTATTCCTATTACTTTTGTCATAATTCTCCTCACATTGTCATAATTTTTTCTGATAATTTTTTTATATCTTGATATTTTTTTGAAACAACTTCTAAACCTTCTAAATATTCTAAACCTTTTATCTTAGGAAATACTATTTTATAAGCTAATAAAATTTGATTATTTATATTTAACCTCTCTTTTAAAATCTTATTTACAGATGGATTTCCATATTTACGATCTCCAATTATAGGTGTATTATTTTCTTTAAGTGAAAACCTAATTTGATGAGTTCTTCCTGTAATTAATTTACATTCAAGAAGAGAGTAAGTACCATTAGACTTTATCGGCTTAAAATATGTAAGTATTTCCTTTCCTTCTGAAGACTTTTTAACCTTATTTTTATCTTCATTTTTAGAAATTTTTGTATCAATTTTAAAATCTTTATTAACTTCACCAGCCACTATTGTTAGATAGTATTTATCTAATTTATTTTCTTTAATAGCTTTGTTTAATAATCTCAAAGCATTTGAATTCTTCGCTCCAATTACTAGACCAGCAGTATTTCTATCAAGTCTATTAACAACCGCTGGTTTAAATGTTTTATCGGACATATCAAATGATTTTGTCTTGTAAAGATATGATAGCATATTATCAACAAGATTATTTCCATAATCTTTCTTAGAAGCAGAGTGAGTCAATTGTCCTGCTTCTTTATCCATAACCACTATATTATCATCCTCATAAATTATATCTAAATTAAAATCTTGAGGTATAAAATCGGTTTTACTTAGCCATTTTTTATAATTTTCATCGCTAATGTACATTAAAACCTTATCGCCTTCATATACAAAATCATTATTCTTCGCTCTTTTGCCATTTATTTTGAAATTTCTCTTTCTAATATTTTTAGATATAACCGATAAAGGAGCATTTTCAAAATATTTTCTTAAAAACCTGTCAAACCTTTGATTGCCTTGATTTTTACTAATAATAATTTCTATCATACTAATAACTCTTATTTACATAAGAATCTATTAAAGATTCCCTAATTTCTTCATCAAAGGCATTATTACGCCTAAGTTCTTCTAGTATTTTTTTACTTTTTGAATGGAGGATTAAATTCTTACAGCACTTAACTGAAATCTCAAAAATTTGACCTGTTAGTCTCTTGGATTTTAAATTAATAAAATAAGAATCTATATTTTCATAACCTACTATTTCTAGTAGAGCACATGTAGCCAGATCTTTGAGATAATAATAATTTTCTCTATCATTAATTAACTTTGAATATACTTTTTTCTTTTTAGTTGAATTTTGACATTTAAAAGCCTTGGAGTTGGCTATTTTAGCCATTATATTATAGTACTGATAATTATATACGGCTTCTTCTAGTGATACTATATTAGAAAAAGGCTTTAAACCTAATTTTACTATAAATTCATAATTCCTATCTAAAAACTCGTCTTTATCAATTTTTTCTTCTGTCAATAAACCTATTGAGTCTAATCTCCAATTTTCAAATAAATCTAATTTGTTTTTTTCTAATAACATAATAAAAAACCGTCTCAAAGAGACGGTCTAAATTAATCCTCTAATTTCAATTCAATGATTTCTGATTGGCCTGCTTGAGGAACGTCTTCTTTTTTCCAATCTAGTCCTAGATAAATATCTGATTTAGAATATTCTGAAAGACTACTTAATCTTTCAATTAGATCGTTAATGTTATCATTATTAATATCAACTATATCATATATACCATCGATATAAATTTTTCCAATATCATAGTCTCTTGCTAAAATACCTGATATAAATCCAACTAAAGAATCAACTGATCTAATCTTGTAAGATTTAGCATTAATTAGTCTTATTTTATGATCAAGTATTCTAACTTGGTTGTCTTCAGTATCAACAAATACTATATTTGAATTACCTTTTTCTTTTTCTAAGTTTGCTTCTTCAACTAGATATTTTGTCTTACCTATTCCTTGTTGTCCTACTACTAAATAAATCATAATTTTCCTCCTTGATTTTTCTATAAATTTCTTTTTGGCTTTTATCGCCCTGATTAATATTGTTATCTTGCATGTAAGTAACGATCTCATCTCTTATTAACCACCGAGACCTATCCCAGTTACAAAATATAGAGTCTTCTTTAGGTGCTCTACCAACAAGCCTTGCTATAGCACAATCAGGGCTAATATATCTTAAAAACTCAACTACGTTTTTTTGATATTCTTCTTTTGTTTTCAAATTTATTTCATTATTTTCATACATCTTAGCCAATTTCGTATTCTTGATAATAAAAAGTGAATGAATTTTTACTTCTTTAACATTTAAAGCATTTAAAATTCTGGCAGTTTCTATAGTATCATCTATATCATCCCAAGGCATTGCCAAAATCACATGAGTTGATATCCTAAATTTGTACTTATCTATCAGTTTACAGGCACTTATGAAATCTGCCAGGGACTCACCCCTATTTAATATTTTTAAAGTTCTATAATTTGCTGTTTGTAAGCCTAACTCAAATGTTATATCAATGCCTGTTTCATCGTGAAAACTTTTCAAAAATTTTAGCTTATCTTCACTTATACAATCACTTCTAGTAGCTATCGATATTCCTACGATATAATCTTTTTTGCAAGCCTTAATCATATCTTTAAACACTAAAATACTCATATAAGTATTTGAAAAGTTTTGAAAATAAGCAATAAATTTGTTTGCTTTGTACTTATTTTTTATATACTTGTAGTTTTTTTCAAGTTGCTCATCTACAGTCATGGATGAGGGTAAATTTTCAAAAGAACCTCCACTTTCGGAGCAATAGATACAACCACCAAAACCACATGCACCATCTCTATTTGGACAAGTTAAGGATAACTTAATTGGAAGCTTATATACTTTTTGTCCATAGGTATCCTTATAATAAGTACTAACTGAATAATAAGGAATGTTCGCCATTAGTTTTCTTCGTCTTCTTGGTTAATTTCCTCATTATATTCATCAATCAAATCATCAATCATTTCATCTGTCCAATAATGTGAGAATAAATGATAAACCTCATCCATTTCATCATCATCTTCAATCATTGATAAATCAATATCCTCGCTATCATATATATCAGTATAATTAAATATATAGATATCTGAAGATTCTCCTGACAATAAAGCTATATATTCTTTTTGATCTACGCTAAAAATATCTATTAAAAGACACTCATCAGTAGAATCGCCTAAATCGATTTCAATTACTGCTTTACCCTTGTTCTTATTAAAGATTACTTCATGACCATGAAGATTCAATACCTCAGTCATACATTCTCCTTACTTTTTCTCATATTAGATAACACTTTTCCAATTAAGTCTATGATTTTTTCTATATCATTAATACGACTATGAAAACATTCATCATCTTGTTTATATTTTACCCCTAATGAGACAATGTTCACATTCACTTTGTCAAATATCATGCTTGAATCTAACGAATACTGAGTCTTAACAACTTCTAATGATTGATCAAAAAGCTCATTGTAAGACTCTTTAAAACAATCTCTAAGTTCGTGATTAGAGTTTTTCCATCTTGGTATTAACAATTTTTCATTAAACTTCGATCCTGATATCTTAGTGGCTAAAATTGTTTTTTCAAGCATCTGATTCATACTTTCTTCTGTAAGTGATCTCAATACCAAAATAATATTTATTGAATGCCTCAAAGATTTAGTTGTAGCTAAGTTTGATGATGATATAGTTTGATTATCTATACTATTTACAGCAAAAGTTCCTGATGGTAATAGTTCAATTAATGAAGCTAAATGATTAAAAGATTCTGTTGTAATAGGATCGATATTTTTATCATCAATTTTTTGACACTCTATATGCATATCTGGTTCATATCTTAAATTTTTTTCTATAACTTCATTTTTTATTATATCAAAGATATTTTCCAGCTCATTTTCATAGTCAGAATTTATAATAAAATCTATATCTGCATATGATGGGATATTATCATACCTATCTCCCGCCGATATAGAGACCATCTCAAGATCAACTTTCGCCTTCATCTTCCTAAGAATACTCATAATGAGCTTTATAGAATTAAGTCTAAGCTTATTAATGTTTTCTCCCGATCTACCGCCAATGAGCTTACTTATAGATAATCTATAACTTATAAATCCATAGCTTGGTCTAAATCTTTTTATAGGAACCTTAATTACCGATAAAATTAAAGATGAAAATTCATCTGCTAAGCAATCATCCTGTCTCAAATTAAGGTTTATAATATTATCACACCTTAAGTACCTCCTAATCAAAGAATAATCTGACGTCTTATCTTGAATATTATTCTTTGTAATTAAGACATCAAAAGATTCATCTGAATACATTAGCAAATAATTAATTAATATAGCGGAGGTAATTATATTGATATTAGACTTGCTAACTATTGATTCCTCATCATCGACATCAAAAATATCAAAATATACCTTTGATAAACTATCTATATTTAGATGCAATAATACGAGAGGATTATTCCCTTTTTTTATATAATAAGAATCCTCAATTTTTTCAATAGAGCAAAATTTTTCAGTAGCCGTTTTTATTATTGCATCTACGACGTTTGGAAGTTCTTCTTTGTTTTTAATCTCAACCTTTAATTGATCTATATAATTTTTTAAATTAGAATTTCCACTTTCGTTTCCCATAAGAACTTCCTAGTAATATTTTTTTACCTCAACTTTTTTCGCAAGGTCTGCTATTTTCTCGAGGTATTTTTCTTGTCTTTTCATCATAGTATATGTTTGATAAACTTGGTCTTTTAATTCATCAAAAGATTTTTCTTTTTCATTTTCTAAATCTTCAAGTTTTATAATATGATATCCAAATTGAGATTTAACTGGCTTAGAAATCTCACCTACTTCTAATGAATCAAGACCATCTTGAAATTCCTTAACCATAACTCCCTCAGGAAATTTTCCTAATGAGCCACCACTAGCTGCTGAAGGATCTTTTGAATACTTTTTAGCAGCTTCTTTAAAATCAAGACCTTCTACGATTTCACTATAGATGTCGTTGGCCTTATCCTCAGAATCAATCAAAATATGACTTGCTTGGTATAGCTTTTTGGGAGAAAATAATTTTTTATTATCTTCATAGTATTTTTTGACTTCTTCTTCATCTACACTAATATCACTAAAAATTTTGTGCATAGCATAGTTTTTTAACATATTATCTTTTACTAAGTTCAATTCTTTTTTAAATTCTTCATCTTCTTCAAATTTGTTTTCATAAGCATCGACTAATAGTATTTCCTGATTAACCATTTCGTCAGTTAAAATTTTGATGCCTTCTTCATTTTGAAATCTTTGATTTTGTTCGATATTAGCCATGAAGTTATAAACGTCTTGCTCATATATCTTTTTGCCATTAACTTCAGCTAACAATTTGTTATTATTATCCATATTTACCTTTCGTTTAGTTCAATCCTATCCTTGTATATTATTATATCTTTGTTTTTATAAAGCCTACCTATAGCTCTTTTAAATGAAGACTTGCTCATAGCAAAATATGAGTAAATCTTTTCGGGTGATGACTTATCTGAAAGTGAGACATATTTATTTTCATACAGATAGTCTAATATCTTATCGCTATCATTGTCAATTTCTAGATAGGCGCGTTTTCTTAAGGATAATTCAATTTTGCCATCACTTTTTACTTCTTTTACCCTAGCTTTAACAAGCTCACCTTCTATATAGACCCCTGATAATTCTTTAATCCTTATGAGACTATCATATTTTTCATCTATAGCTACAAAAGCACCTATTGATTTATTTATTGAGTAAATTCTTCCTGTCACTGTGTCATTTTCTTTAAAATTGTGGTCGGTTGATAATAAGTCTCTTATTTTGCTTGTCAGAAAAACATAGCCATCTTTTTCCTTAAAAGCTACTGGATAAGTCATATCCTTATTTATTTTATATGTTCTTTCCTCAAATGGTAAGAATATGTGGCCTCCTTTTATTTCGAAGTAGACCCCTTTTTTATCAATTTCTACTGCTTTTAAAGAATATATATGATCAATTTTGTAGGCTAAACCTCTTGTTGCTCTGAGTACATTATTTAAATCGTAATAAAGAAAAGCTTCTACTGAATCGTTTTGTTTTAACCCCTTCACTTGTTCTTTATCAATAACGGCATCTCCCTTTCTGGTCTGAAGATATGCTTTATTTTTTGTAAATCTTTTTATTTTAAATTGTTTTATATTATTCTCCTATGTTAGTGAATCAAATGTAAAGCCCTCACCTAGTACTTCAGAAACTGAATAAGTAAATATAAAGGCCCTATCATCAATAGTTAATATATCGTCTTTAATTGAAGGGAATCGTCTGACATTAGTAACAGTCATTATAACTTCCTGATTTCTATGAGAAAATCCACCTTCTCCCTTTAATATGGTTACTCCTCTTTCATGTTTGTTAATTAAACAATTATTAATTTCATCATATTTTTCAGAAATTACGACAATTGCAATTTTTCTTCCGAATCCTTGTATAAAATAATCAAGGCCAACAGATTGAATCATTATTGCCAAAGTTGCATATAGTGCCCTCTCTGTGCCAAATATCACTGCTGAAAGTGACACAACTACAAAATCCGACATAAATAAACATGCATGTAAGGCCAACCCGAATTTTCTATTTAGGATTGCTGCTATTAAATCTGTTCCACCAGAAGATGCTTCGTGATGAAAAACTATACCCAATCCTAAAGATACTATTATTGATCCAAATATGATATTAATAATTATGTCATCACTCAAAGAAATATCCGGCATAAACATTTCAAAAATTATTATGAATCCTGAAACAGATAGCGATGAAATCAGTGATCTTTTAGCAAAGTCAAAACTAATAAATATTACTCCTGCTATCAAAACTATGACATTCAAAATTAAGTTGACTAGACCAAGGTTAAGAACTGGAAAAGCAGTTGATATGACAAGAGCAAACCCAGATAAACCACCTGCAGCTATATCATTACTTAATAAAAAGAAATAAAGACCACTAGCAATCAAAAATGATCCCAATAAAATTAATAAGTATTTTTTCATTTCTAACTCCATTTATTATACTAAAATCGTATCACAAATTGAAGAATTATTCAATTAATAATAAGAAAAAGCGCTACTGCAAGATAAATAAATAGACTAAAAGCATTTTTCATTTTACTTTGCTAAACTTTAATCGTTTATAGCAAGCTTTTTTAGAAATTTCTGCTATAGATATTATTTATTTCTTTTTTGCAATAGCACCTATCTTATACAGCCCAATTTGGGACTATATTATTAAAATTATCATACATAGCGAATATTGCTTCTATCTCTTTATCTTTTAATTTTGATTCTTTATTATTTCTAATGTTTAATAAATCTTCTAAAAGAGCAGTCGCTTGATATAGACTTAGTAGCCTAAAAAATTTTCTTGGTGGTTTATTAGAATCGTGATATGAATATAAGGTAGCTTTTGCAAATTCAGGATGACTAATTGCAATTTTATTTATTTCAATAAAATCTACTATTCCATCCCCGTATTCTAGAGATTTGATTGCTCTTAAATCTAAATTATCTTTATTGTATACTCTAATATTTTTATCACTAATATCTTTGTAAAGCAAATTAACGGCTGTATTTTCAGTAAGATGCCTATTCGCACTTATAAAATCTGTTAGAATATAATCATCATCTTTTATCTCTCCAAGACCATGCTTATAAAATATTTGGTTAGATTTTATTAGAAACTTCTTCTTCCAATCTATCTTTTGATCAGGTTTTAAAGAGTGTAGCCTTTTTAAGGCCTTTCCAAATTTTTCTCCAAGTTCTTCTTTAAACTCTTTATTTGCATTCTGAAGAACATCCCTAAGGGCTACCTCATCCCTAAATTCATATATTTTATACGATCTTTCAATATCAGGCATAATCCCTTTTTCATAGATATCAAGAGGATTTAAACCAGCACTTTCTAAAATTTCATTGACAAAGGTTTCGTTATTTATATCGTCATACTCAGCTAAATCATATAGAGAAAATACATATGCTTTTTCATCTATAATAATTTTATATTTACTAGATCCTATTTGTTCTATATAATCAACTTTGTTTATATCTTTAAAAATATTAGTGTGCCCTAATATCTTTTTTATATCATTAGGCATGAGAAATCACCTTCATTTAATTCAATTTATTTATTATGTTCAATAACCATCTTTTCTACATCGCTTGTTAGTTCTTGATCAATTGCTTTCTTAGCAAATTCTTCTTCTTCAGATAAACTTGATTTTAATATAGTATCTTTAATTTCTGCAATCTTTGCAGAAGATCCAGAAAACTCATCTAGACCTAGACCTAGTAGTAATTTTGTTGCTTCTGTATCACCAGCAAAGGCTCCACACATACCTGTCCATTTTCCTGCTTCATGCGATACATCTATAACATGTTTTATAGCTCTTAAAACTGCAGGATTATAGTTTGAGTACATATGAGCAATATTTTCATTTCCTCTATCTACTGCTAGGGTATATTGGGTTAAGTCATTAGTACCAATTGAGAAGAAATCAGCATATTTTATAAATTTATCTGCCATGATTATAGATGCAGATGTTTCTACCATTATTCCGACATCTAGGTCTTTATTATAAGAAGTACCTTCTTTATCTAGGTCTTTTTTAATTTCTTCAATTAATTCAATTGATGACTTAAGTTCATCTATATTGACTACAAATGGAATCATTATCTTTAGATTTCCATATGCAGAAGCTCTAACTAGAGCCCTTAGTTGGGTTTTAAAAATATCTTCTTTATCTAAGCAAAGTCTAATAGCTCTATAACCCAAGAACGGATTTTCTTCAACAGGGAATTTAAAATAGTCAAGTCCCTTATCGCCACCTATGTCTAGAGTCCTAATTATAAGCGGTTTTTCTCCAAGCATTTCAGTAGCTTCTTTATAGACTTCAAACTGTTCTTCTTCAGTTGGGAAATTAGTATTTTCCATATATAAGAATTCAGTTCTAAATAATCCAACACCATCACAACCATTTTCTATAGCAAGTTTCAAATCTTCTATATTTCCGATATTAGCAGAAACCTCTATATGCTTTCCATCTTTTGTGATAGCTTTCTTATCTTTTATAGTTTTTAGTCTTTCTTTCTTTTCAACTTGTTCTTTAATTAGACTTTCATATTTTTCCAACTCTTCATCACTTGGATCAACTATAAGAATTCCCTTATTGCCATCTAATATAGCTTTTTCTCCACCTGCAACTTTTGTAGAAACATCTCCCATACCTACTAAGGCTGGCATGTCTAAAGTTTGGGCGATTATTGAAGTATGACTTGTTTTACCACCTAAATCTGTTGCAAAACCTACCACTGCTTCTTTATCCATATTAGCTGTATCACTTGGAGTTAGTTCTTTAGAAATAATTATTGATTGTTTTTCAAGCTTAGATAAATCTTTAGGTTTTATACCTTTTAATTTATACATAACTTGGTATCCAATATCTTGGTAATCGCTTGCTCTTTCCTTTAGATATTCATCATCTAAGGCGCTCATTATTTCAACCATTTCTCTAATGGTTTCATCAAGAGCTTGTTCTTTATTTTTTAATTCATTTTTTATCTTGGATTCTATTGTATCTGAAAAATATGGATCTTGAAGTAATTCTTTGTGGGCATTTGCTATATTTATTTGTGCTTCTGTCGGGTTTTCTAAATTGCTTAGCTCTTCCACATATGAATTAATAGCATCCTTAACCTTTTCAAATTCAGAGGCTTTTAATTCTTCACTAATAGTACTTTTGTCAATTTCAATTTCTTCTCTGGTAAATAAGTATATATTACCAATTGCATAGCCTGTACTGGCTTTTAGACCTTCATATGTCTTAGTCATATGCTATTTCTCCTTTATCGTATTCTAAAAAAAGGATACTACGAAAGTATCCTTTTATAGATTTTATATTATTCAGCTAAGTTTTCTACAAATTCAACAAGTTCATCAGCGAATTTTTCATCATCATCGCCATCAACTACAAGTTTGATTTCTGTACCTTTAGCAATGCCTAGGCTCATAACGTTGAAGATACTCTTTGCATTTGCTTCTTTATCTTCTTTTATGATTGTTACTTCTCCTGGATAGTTTTTTACGAATTGTACTAATGATGCTGCTGGTCTTGCGTGTAAACCTGTTTCATTTGTAACTACTACTGTTCTTTCTGCCATTAAAATCCTCCTAAAATGTTTTTCATATTTATATTGTACTTTATTTTATGACTTTAACAATTAATTAATTTATAACTTTAGATGATTCTCTTTGATGTATTTGAGCATCTATTACCCAATCATCAACAAGAATCTCACCTTCTTGCTTTATCCTTTTTATAAGAGCTCTGATAGATATAGCTCCAATATCGTAATAAGGAATTGAAACTGTAGTAAGCTTTGGTCTATAGACGCTTGCTATTTTACTGTCTCCAAATCCAACTACTGATAGGTCATCTGGAACTTTTATTCCATTATCAACACAGTAGTTCATAAATCCAATAGCTATTTCATCATTTACGCAGGCAACAGCGGTTATAGATTCCTTTCTAATTAATTCTATAGCCTGATCAGCCATTCTATAACCATCATCGCTTGTTATACCATCAATCCTTAAAATATAAGAATTATCAGCTCCTACTGCACTTTCGTAACCTTTTACCATTGAATCGTTAATTACATTTTGTTCCTTATCTGCAACAAATAATATTTTCTTATGACCTTGTTGAGTCAATGACTGTACTAGTCTATTTTCTTCAGATTCAAAATCAATTTTTACTGTTTTTATGTTTTTATAAGAATGATACTTATCTAGAAGTACAAAAGGAATTTTTGTTTCCCTAAGTTTGACTAAAACTTCTGTAGATATATCTTCTGTTATAATAACTAAACCTTCAACTTGTTTAGTAGCTAAAAAATCTATAGAGTTTTCAAGCTGTTTATCCTCTCCATATGAAGATGATAAGATAATATCGTACTTATATACTCTACCTATTTCTTCAATACCTCTAATAAGTTGGGCCATATACTCGATACCGATGTCTTTTACAATCACGCCTACTAGATTAGATTTTCTCATTACTAAAGATCTGGCTAACTCATTAGGTTTAAAGTCTAATTTGTTAATAGCGTCAACAACTTTTCTTCTAGCCTCAGGACTTACTGGTTTTGAATTGTTCATTACTCTTGAGACTGTCGAAATTGACACTCCCGCAAGCTTAGCAACGTCTTTAATTGTTGGTTGTCCCATAACTCCTCCATTCAGCACAAAAGCCATCAATTTTGATGGCTTAAATCTTAACCTGCAATTACGTTTCTTACGATATCGATAACATCCATTATCAATGATGAATAATCAGTAATTGATGCGACACCTGCTCCAAAAGTATCGACACTATCAACAGCAGTTATTCCAACATAATTGACGGTATCTTTTATATCATCTGTTATGCTATTTACACTTGTCATAGTTTCATTTACTTTTGCTATTGCCATTTTTAGATTAGGATCTGTAACAATGCCATTTACATTATTTACTAAATCGTGTGCTTGGTTAGTTAAATCAGGTAATTTTTCAATTACTTGATCTATGTTATTTGAGTTTTTATCTAAAACTTTTTGAGCGCTTCCTAACAATTTATTCACTTTAACTAGTACTAATACTAAGAAAACTAGAGCTAGTATAGCTAAGATTGTTATGATAATATTGCCGAGAAGATTAAAATCTATCGTTACTTGCATTTATGATCTCCTTGACTTTTTACTTGTTTTGGCTTGCTTTTTTATCGTTTTCTTTTACCTTTTGTGCTGTTTCTTTAGCTTCATCTTTTACTTCTTTAGCGTCTTCTTTAACTACTTCTTTTGTTTCTGATGCTTCTTTAGAGATTTCATCTTTCTTTTCATCAGCAACTTTTGATATTTCTCCGGCGCTTTCTTTTACTATTTCTTTAACATCTTTTGCGCCTTCTGCAAGTGAATTTTTCACATTCTTAGAAGCATCTTTAATTTGTCTACCAGTATCTTTAGCTACTTCTGCGCTATATTCTATACCATCTTTGATTGGTTGAAGATCAGTATATGCTCTATATTTTAAATCTTCATATCCATCTTTTGCTTGATCTATAACATCACTGGTAGTTTCTTTTACAGTATCTACTGTATCATTAAAAGCTTCCTTGATATCCTCTCTAGTTTCTTTACCAGATTTTGGAGCGAGTAATAAACCAGCTGCAGCACCTACCAATAATCCCGCTAAGGCTCCTTGGCCTCTCATTCTGCTATCACGGTTTTTTGCTTTCCAAATTTCATATTTTATTTCTCTTTGTTTAGCTTTCGCTCTGCTTTCAATATAATCTGCTATTGACATATAATTCTCCTTTGTATTTTAGTCTTATTACTTATTACCCAAATATAAGTTTTTTAAAACAAAAAATTATCCTAAGGTGGCCCTTACTTTAAGACCTTCCCGTATGTGAAGGTGGGCAAGCTGTCTAAAATCATCTGACTTCCACTCTAAGGAGGCTTGTCATAGAAGTTAGAACTCCGCAATCCCTTATAAAAGCTGTAGGTTTAAATTGGACCTAGTCCTTAGGATAACCCTATTATAATATATTTTTAATTTTTTTGCAAGAAAAATATTTTCACATTTTATTAACAAATCCCTCAAAATCAGGATAATCTTTTATGGTAATACTTTCCTTTTTTAAAAAAACATTAAATTTTAAATAATAAGAATGTAATAAAAATCTTTCATAATCAAAATTTGAACCATATAATTTATCACCTATTATTGGGTGACCTAAGTATCTAAGAGATGACCTAATTTGATGTGTCTTACCTGTCTTTATATCGCATTCTATAATTGAATATTTTTCATTTGTTTCTAAAGTTTTAAAATGAGTAATAGCAAGTTTTCCATCTTTGGCTTTGTCATGTCTTTTTGAGCCCTCATCATAAGCTAGCTTTATTTTATAGAGTTTATTAATATTAAGTTCTCCTTCAACATAAGCAATATATTTTTTTATAAGATTGTTATCTTCAATTTCTTTTTGGTAAAAGGATTGGGCATAAGAATTTTTTGCTATCATTATTAGACCCGATGTATTCATATCAAGTCTATTTATAAATCTTACTTTTGATTTTATATTATTTTCCTTAAAATAATAAGCAATATAATTTGCAAGACTTACTTGTCCATTTGAGTTTACCGTTATGTTAGAGTCTTTTGAAATTATTATTAGATTGTCATCTTCATATTTTATATTCAGTTTTCCTGTCACTGCCTTATAGTCGAGTTCTTCATTATCAACCGGTACTTTTATAAGGTCATTCTTTTTTATTTTAACATTTGATTTTATATCTTGATTATTAAGTAATAATCCGTTTTTTAGCAACTTATCAATAGCCCTTTTTGAAAAATGATTATTTTTTAATAAGGTTTTTATTGTTTTTTCGTTAATATTCTTAATTTCTATATATATCATGGCTACTCCTATGTTATAATGATATATGAGAGGACATCATATGACAAATATTATAAACATTTTTAAAAACAAATCAAAATATAGTAATGCAATTTTCCACAAAACTAAAAAGATTTTTCAAAAATATGGCTATAGTGTAAGCACTTCATACGATGATAGGGCTGTTCTAAATTTGGTTATCGGTGGAGACGGAACATTTTTAAGTGCTGTACATCAATCAGAATTTTCTGAAATACCTTTTATTGGTATTAATACTGGTCATTTAGGTTTCTATCAAGAAATTGAAGTAGACATGATTGAAGATTTTGTTAAGAGATATACCAAAAATGACTTTTTAATCGAAGAGCTTACTGTTCTAGAATCTAAGGTAAACAATAGATCTTTTAAAGCAATTAATGAAGTAGTTGTCAAATCAAATAAAAATCAGATTGTAAGACTTAAGGTCTTTATAGATGGTAATTTTATAGAATCTTATGCAGGTGATGGTCTAATAATTTCTACTCCTCATGGGTCTACAGCCTATAACCTATCTAGTAACGGTGCTATATTACACCAATCCTTAAATGGTTTTCAGCTAACACCTGTAGCGCCTGTATATTCTAATCTTAACAATTCCCTAAAATGTCCAGTAGTCTTACCTAATGATGCGAGCATTGATATTGTGGTTTCTAAAAGAGACAACTACCATACAATATTTATCTTTGATGGTAGGGAATTAAATACCAAAGACTACAAAATTAGGATAAAAGTTTCTTCAAAAAAAATAAACAAGCTTATTCTTAATAAAAACCACTATTGGACTAATATTAAAAATAAGCTTATGTGATCAATCAAATGATATTGTATTTATAATATCTCTTATGATATTTCTAGCTATGGGTGCTGCAGTCTCCCCACCAGTGCCCTTGCTATCTTCTATTAAGAGAGCTATAGCAAGCTTTGGGTCATATGCTGGAGCGAAACCTACAAACCAAGCATCTACATTGCCATCGCTCTTATCTGCAGTTCCTGTCTTGCCAGCGATTTGAATTGAATCTAAATAGGCTGCCGTTCCTGTTCCTTCATTTACTACTCCTACCATCATATCTCTAATTTTTTCGGCTGTATCTTTGCTAGTTACCTTAGATAAAACTTCGTTTTCCGCTTGAAATATTATTTTTTTATCTTTATTTGTTATTTGGTTCACAAGTCTTGGCTTTTGCATTATCCCATTGTTTGCAATAGCAGATGTAATCATAGCCATATGAAGTGGTGTCATCTGCGTTTTTCCATATCCAAAGCCAGTCATAGCTAGGTCAGCTTGATTAAGTTCATCAAATGGTATAATAGATTTGCTTACGTCTATATCAAAGTCATACTGTTTATTAAACATAAATTTTTCACTCGTCTTTGCAAGTTTATCTTTACCTAAATCATGTGCTTTAGCAGCAAAATATGTATTTGCAGAGTTTATAAAAGCACTTCTTAGATTAAGATTGCCAAATATTTGATCACCATAGTTTTTAATTTCATAGCCTTGAATCTCTTGGCTACCAGTGTCTTTATATTCTTGATTTATATTATTATCTACAATAGAGGTTGCGGTTATAATTTTATAAGCAGAACCTGGCCTATATAAGCCCTGTGTTGTCCTATTTATAAGTCTACCATCGTCTGTTTGTATCAAATTATTCCAATCAGTATCAACAGAATTAGGATTAAAAGTAGGCGTTGAAACCATTGCTAATACTTCTCCAGTATTAGGTTTCATTATTACACATGCAGCCTTATAATTTGAAAGATAGGCATAAACTATATTTTGAATATGTTGATCTAAACTTAAATGAAGGTCGTTTCCCGTGTCATTTTTTACAACCATTTTTCTAAATTGACTGAAGTTTTCATCAGATAAGGCAAGTAACTGTCTATTATATGATTTTTCTATACCAGTCTTTCCATAGGTTTTAGACGAATAGCCGGTTACACTTGCGCTTGCTAAAGGATAGTTATAAATTCTTACTTGCTTTCCTTGCCCATCATCCTGGCTATAAACCATAAGATTTTCATTTCTATCAAATATACTTCCCCTATGAATCAAATCTTCATTTAGCCATAACCTTCTATTATTAGAATTATCCGCGATTTTTTTCGCCTTAAACAGCTGAAAATAAACCAAATATAAGGCCAGTAGCATAAACAATAGGACAAATACGACCATTATAAAAATAAGTCTCTTATTTAAGGTTGATTTTGACAAAACTTTTAACCTTGAGTTATCCTTTATCCTTTGATCTTGCTCTATTTTTTTGATTTTATCAATGAATGATATATTAGAAGATCTTTTTTTCTTATTATTTTTATTATTTGACATTCTTAGACCCTCCAATGTTTACTTCTTCCCCACAATACTGCAAACATCCTAAAAGAATAAAACCTGCAAGCATTGAAGATCCACCTTGACTAATAAACGGTAGGGTTACGCCTGTAAGTGGAATTATCTTAAGTACTCCGCCTAGGATTATTAGGGTTTGCAAGGCAAATAAAACCCCTATGCAAAAAGCTAAGACCGAGTAGAACTTTACCTGTTGGGTTAAGGATATTTTTAAGGCCCTATATACTAGGATCATAAATAATAAGACAACACCAATCCCCATAAAAATACCCATCTCTTCACAAATCGCAGAGAAAATGAAATCAGACTCAGCAACTGGAACATAGTCAGGATGACCTAGGCCTATACCTGTGCCAAATAAGCCACCACTTGCTGTTGCAAAGAGGGCCTGAGTAATCTGATAGCCTGTAACATTTATATCTGACCAAGGATCAAGCCAAGTGCTTACTCTTATCCTAACATGGCCAAATAGAAAATAAGCCACTATTGAACCTATTATCATAAAGAACATATTGATAAATATTAATCTTCTATCTTTTTCATATACAAACTGACTTACTATAAGTGTACCAAAAAATATAAGCGCAGTTCCCAAGTCTTTTTGAAGAAATAAAAATCCTATAAAAACATAAATTATAAAATTCATAAAGTATCTTCCAAATGGTTTTAAGCTAATTTTATTGAAATTTGCATAAAAACTAGCTATGAAAAAGGCCAAAGGTACTTTTATAAACTCTGATGGTTGTATTGTAATTATATTTTTAATAACAATCCAGTTCTTTGCCCCACCTAAATAAGTACCAAATACAAGAGTTAGAATAAACAAGACTATTGACACGCCAGCATAAAACAAAATCAATTTATCCCAAAACTTAAATGATTTTAAGATAAAGTAGGTGAGGAAAAATAAAACTACTCCAGCTAAATAAAATTGTAACTGCCTTCTTCCAAGCTTTGGATCAAGCCTATAAATTATAGCAACACCTATAGAAAATAACATATTTACTATCAATAGTAAAATATTATCAGACTTGGTGAACTTATCTACTAAAAATGATACCAGCAAGGTAACTATCAATATGGCTATATAGGTATAAAAATCAATATTTGTCAAGTTTTCTATATTAAAAATCATAGCCAAGGATAAACTCAAAAACTCAAATATAAATAATAAGATGTTTGCCTTAGCTCTGGAGTGTACCATTGATTTTTCTGGATTATCTAATTTCTTAAACATCTTTTTCATCCTGTTCAAATAAGAATTTTAAGGAGCCAAGTCTGATTACATCTCCCGATTTTAGTTCTATGGCATCTTCAATTCTCTCATCATTTAAATATGTTCCATTAGCAGATTTTAAATCTTCTAAAAAATACATATCCTCATCTTGCAAGATTCTAGCGTGAAACTTAGAAAGATATTTATCATTTATTTCTATTGTATTTTTCTTATCACGCCCTATTGTGTTATTTTCTCCCAAAAAATAATATTCTTGAACTTCAAAATTAAAGCCATCATATTTATTTATTAGGTTTAGATAAGCATCATGTTCCTGTTCTTTCTTAAGTGTTGTTCTTACATCGTAATATATAATTCTGATAATAGAATATATGAAATAAAAAACAACAAAAACAAAGAGATACTTTAATATTGTTGATAATAATTGATATAAAGTTAAATTTCCAAATACATTTATTGAAAATATTTTATCAATAAGATTAAAAAAGTTTTCCATATATTTAATACTCCTTGGCTATATATTATGATATTTTAATCTTAATTTCAAGTATAAAATAAAAAAACCTCAGGATAAACCTGAGGCCTTATATTTAATGGATAGAATCTATTATATCTTCCATGAATTTAATAATAGTATCTTTTTTAGCTTTTGCCTTATCCATACTTGAAGCTATAGAGTTAACATAGATTTTGATTTTTGGTTCTGTACCTGATGGTCTAAGTGTTACCCAAGATCCATCTTCGAAGAAGTATTTTAATACGTTAGATTTTGGTAGTCCAGTATCATCGTTTTGATAATCAATTAGGCTATCAATCTTATCTCCACCAATTTCTTTGATAGGATTTTCTCTAACTTCAGACATTATTCTAGCTATTCTTTCTTGACCATCTACACCTTCAAGTGTGATTGATACAACTTCGTTTGAATAATATCCATGTTCTTCATAAATTTCATTAATTACGTCAATTAAAGATTTACCTTGGCTCTTATAGTAAGCTGCCATTTCTGTTATCAACATAGCAGAGTTAACAGCATCTTTGTCTCTTACAAAATCTTTGTAGTTATATCCAATTGATTCTTCAAAACCAAATACATATTTACCTGTATTTTCTCTTTCTAGTTCGTTAGCCTTATCATAAATGTTTTTAAAGCCTGTTAGAACATCATATTTAGCAACTCCATATTTATTAGCAATCGGTGCTACTAAATCTGTGGTAACTATTGATTTTACAACTGCAGGATTTTCTGGAAGTTCGCCTTTTTCAGATAGGCCTGATAAGACATAATTTGTAAGTAGTGAGCCTATAAGGTTACCAGTTAGGAACTTATAGCTTCCATCTTTATCTAATACTTCTACAGCACACCTATCTGCATCCGGGTCTGTGGCAAGTAATAATTCTGCCTTAGTTTCTACTCCTAATTTTTCTGAATATTTGAAAGCTTTTGGATCTTCAGGGTTTGGATAACCAACTGTAGTAAAGTCAGGGTCAGGATTTTCTTGTTCTTTTACTACGTGAATATTTGTAAATCCTCTTTCCTTAAGTATTCTTCTAACTAGCTTATTTCCAGTTCCATTTAATGGAGAATAAACAACACTGATATTTTTATCTATGCCTTCATCATGGATTGTACAATCTTTGATTAGTGATACATATTTTTCTATAAGTTCATCACTTACATATTCGATTATTCCATCTTCAAGACCCTTTTCAAAGTCTAGTCTTTTTATTTCAAAAAAGTCTTGGTGATCTGCGATATAGCCTAAAATTTTGTTAGCCGTCTCATCCATTATTTGGCTGCCTTCTTCATTATAAGCCTTATAACCGTTGTATTCTCTAGGGTTATGTGATGCTGTTACCATTACACCTGCAACACAATTAAGCTCTCTTATAGTAAATGAGCATACTGGTGTTGGTTGAATTTCTTTGTGGATATAAACTTTTATTCCATTAGCAGCAAATACTTCAGCAGTAATCTTCGCAAATTCTTTTGACATATGTCTAACGTCATAAGCAATTGCTACACCACGTTTTTTGGCTTCTTCCCCACCTTCTGAGATTGTATCTGCAAAAGCTTGGGTTGCTTGAGCTACCATATAATTATTCATCCTGTTAGTGCCAGCACCTAGTTTTCCCCTAAGACCTGCTGTACCAAATTTTAAAGATTGATAAAACCTATCTTTGATTTCTTCATCATTATCTTTGATTGATTCTAGCTCTTTTCTAGTTTCTTCATCAAACCTATCATCCTTGTACCAAGTTTCAAAATTTTTCTTATAGTCCATCTGCTTCTCCTATTTTATATACATTTACTGATAGTGAATCTAAACTTAGTCCACTTTCTATATCAATACCTATATTATTCTTACCCTCTTTATCAAAAACTTTTTCAATTTTTTTAGAATTTATATCTTCTATAGATGACTTTAAAGTTTCTGCACTTATATACATGTCATTACAATTGGCATTAATGAAAATTAAATACTCACTATCTAGTAGGTAGCCAACAATTGAGTCGTCTAAATCATCAATGAACTTTAATTTCTTCCTTATGAATTCCTCACTTGTATGAGAGAATACATCTATTGACTTCCTTAAGTTTATTAGTTCTTTTGTGTAATTAAATACGTCGTAATTGGCTTCCTTCTCTTGCCAGTTGATAGCATTTATAGATAGAGGTGAATTATATGAGTTTGAATCATTTTTCTTGCTGTGATTAAACTCATTACCTTCGTATAAAAATGGTTTGCCAAAAGATAGCATGACTATAGCCATTGCTAATTTGACATAAGAATCAATATTTTCTGTGCTATCTAGCGATATCGATAATTTATCAAATAGGATTAAATTATCATGACAGTTAAAGTAGTTAATTGTCTCACTAGCGTCATCTGCAAAGCCTATCCTATCTTCTGAATAGTTTATTGATCCTGCTATTCCTAATTCAATTTCCTTTTTTAGTGAATAGATACCTTGAATATAGCCTCTACCGTATGAGTTTGCATCTCCCTTTATAGCATCCCTAAAAGTATCGTTAAAAACACCAAATTTATTTGACCTTTGTGCCCCCTTCCAGATTTGTAAATCAGGGCTTAAAGTAGTTCCTAAAGCCATCCAAGGCTCACCATATATTAGTATATTTGGATTAATCTTCCTAAGTTCTTTAATGGCAAGTTTAATTGTATCTAAATCAATTAAGGCCATCAAATCAAATCTAAAACCATCAATCTTATATTCCTTGGCCCAATAAAGTAAAGAATCTATTATTAGCTTTCTTACAAATGGTTTCTCACTTGCAACTTCATTACCACATCCTGATCCATTTGAAAATGATCCATCGGGATTTGCCCTATGGTAGTAGCTAGGAGCAAGGGTATTTAAATTTGAGTCTACGGTTTTGTAGGTGTGGTTAAAAACTACATCCATGATTACTCCTATTCCATTTTCATGGAAAGATTTAACCATATTTTTTGCTTCCCTTATTCTTGATTTTGGATCATATGGGTCAGATGCAAAAGACCCTTCTGGCACGAAATATAATTCTGGATCATATCCCCAATTGTAATTATCGTCATCAAAAAATGCATCGCTTCTCTCATCAACTGTTATGAAGTCATAAAAAGGTAAAATCTGAACGTGACTTATACCAAGTTCAAGAATATTATCAAGACCTGTTTTAATATTTTTATAGCTAGTGCTTCTCTCAGTAAGTCCTAAATATTTACCCCTATTAAAAACTCCACTTGACTTATCTGCTGTATAGTTTTTTATGCTCATCTCATAAATGATAGCATCATTTTCTTCAATATTTGGTATATCAAGATTTCTAAATCCTTCGGGATCTGTTTCTTTTAAATCAACCACAGCTGAATAAAGTGAATTTATTGATGCCGAATATGAATATGGATCTGTTACTTCAAATTCATCTTCTATTATATAATTATAGAAATATCCATTAAAATCACCTTCAAGCCTTAGAGAAAATACACCCATATCATCTTTTTTTAAGGGGTAAATGTCTCTTCTAACTTTTTTATAATCATCAGTTAATACTAGGTCAATCTTGTTTCTATTTGGAGCAAAGACCCTAAACTCTGTGTATGATTTATTATAATTTGCTCCTAATTTTATATCTTTTATATCTTCATAAGTTAAATTTATTTTTTCTTGTGTTAAAGTCATAGGCTTTATTAATTACATCATCCAATCTAAAATTATTCGCCCATAATATGTTTTCCAGCTCATTATTAACCCACTTATTTACATTCAAATAATCTTTTTCTATGATTTTTCTTGTATTTATTAACTCTTCCAAATCATAAAATATTTTAAAAGAATCATTATACATAAGAAGTTGATCATAGATCAATTTGAAGTTATAAGGGAAATTAGAATAGTCCTCATTTAGAAGATTATCTATTGTAAATTTAACAACTTCACTATTATAATAAAATTCATTTGCATTGTAAGAATTTTCTTTATTCATTTTTTCCAAATCTTTAAATTCTGGTCCAAACTGATAAAATGAATTCTTCTGTTTAAGATTATCTACTATGCCTCCCTTTGAAGTTAAGATATTTGACATATTAAATATAGCATTTAATATATGAAAATTCTGATTGTCTAGATTTGCTAATGTTAGATTAGTATAAATATCTGCGCTTGCTAGCAGAAATTTAACTTTCTCAACGTCCAAATCTTCAAAGAATACAATCTTTATCTTTTCCCTAATGAATTTATCTTTATCAATCATCTTCTTAAGGGCTAGGATGAATTTTATAGTTTCTTTTGCTATGAAATAACCTTCATTGGCCTTGCCTGAAAACACATAGGTCGTAGGTGTAAGTCTTAAATTGCTATTATATTTTAGCATGTAATACTTGTAGGCTATTGCTAAACAATTTAGTATTTGTCTTTTACTTTCATGCATTAGAGATATCTGAACATCTACCATAGAGTATGGATTAATTAGATCAGAAGTTGATTCTTTTGCAATTTTCGCAAGCTTACCTTTATTACTATACTTTACTTTATCCAAAGACCTAATGAAGTCCTCATTGTTTTTAAGTTTATTTATTTTCTTGATTTCTTCATAAGAAAGCGAGTTAATACCGTACTCTTTCAATGTATATAAAAGGTCTGTATTGCCGGACTCACTATATAATATCCTATCTGTCCCATAATTTAGGTAAGAATGATTTATATCATTTTTCCTACTATCAGATATTATTTTTGAAAGGTAATTGTATTTATTTGATAGATATTTATTAATATTTCTAAAACTAACACTGCCATCCTTTATGATGCTAGCCTCATTATCTTTTATTTGAAGGTATTTTTGTATCTCAAAAATCATTTCCATTATTTCAGGATTTACCCTTCTAAGCATTTCTACATCATAATTTTCAACCCCATCATCTGTAATTGAGAAGGCAACGTGATCAAAAACTATTCTAGACATATTTATAGCTTTATCCAAAGAATAGTCATATTCTTTTACAAGTAGCCTTATAAATTCTACCAAAGCAAGAGTTGGGTGTATATCATGCGAAAATATCTTTATATTCTTTTCGATATTTTCAACAGAACCGTGTTTTTTAATTTGCCTTCTAAATATATCTCTAATCGCACTTACAGAGTAAAAGTATTCTTGCTTCAATCTAAGAAGTTTTCCTTCATAAGTGGAATCATCTATATATAGAAATTTATTTATAGAGTTAATATTTACGTAATCATCATAGGCTTTTAAAAAATCACCTCTAGAAAAATCTTCGATGTTTATAGCATCTATCGCCTCTGACTTAAAAAGTCTAAGAGTGTTTACAAAACTTGCATCGTCACTTAAGATTGGCATATCATAAGCAATAGTTTTGTTCTTTCTACCATCTATATCTAATATGTAGGAGAAAGATTTCTTATGTTCCCAGTTTGACCCTTGTTCAAGCCAAAAATCAGAATACTCAACCTGTCTTCCATCTACAATTTTTTGCTTCAAATTGCCATTTTCATATCTTAGTGCATAAGCCACAGCTCTTTTATTGTGGTTGGCTAATTCATTTATCAAGGCAGAGGATCCTATTCCTATATCACCTATACCTAAATCCGCTTCCTTTTCACATGCAAGAACCTCATCAAAATCAAATCCCATTTCATCAAGGGCTTTAACAATTTCATCTTTAATTTTTAATCTATGAATGTTTCTATCGATTAATTTGCCAGGTAGGTATTCAAAACTTAGGATATAATAATCTAAATCCTTTTGGATTTTTTTAGATTTAACCCAAGTTTTTCCGATTACTTCCATCATATACCTACATAAGCAATCATAGACCTCATTAACTCTTGCATTTTCAATGTTTTTCGCATAAAGAGAATACAAAAAACTTTGTATCCTCTTTATAATTAATTCCTTATTCGTTTTCATCTTTTCTCTTAAGCTTTTATCTCTTCGTATAGTTTTAAGTATTTTTCTGAGGACATCTCCCAATCATTTCTCTGATTCATAGCATTTGTTATTAATTTTCTATGTGCATCTTTATTTGTATTATAAACATTTATAGCATTTTTAATAGAAAATAATAGCTCATGAGCATTTATATTTTCAAAGGAGTATCCTGTTCCTTCACCAGTATATTCATTATAAGGTATAACTGTATCTTTTAATCCACCTGCTTCTCTAACAATTGGTAAAGTACCGTATCTCATAGCTATGAGCTGGCTAATACCGCATGGTTCAGATACTGATGGCATCAAGTAGAAGTCACAACCTGCATAAATATCATGTGATTCCTTATCAGAATAATATATTCTTGCTGCTACCTTGTCAGGATATTTCCATTCAAAGTATTTAAACATCTCTTCATAAGTATAATCACCTGTACCTAATACTACTAGCTGAATATCTTCTTGCAATAACTCATCTAATATATACCTTACTAAGTCTAGACCCTTCATTTCGTTAAGTCTTGATACAATCCCTAAAACTGGAACGTCTTCTCTTACTGGAAGGCCGTAGAGCTCTTGTAGATAGGCTTTATTAGCGTATTTATCATCAATTGAATCTACATCATAATTTTTAGCAAGATTTTGGTCAGTTTTTGGATTCCAAACATCAAAGTCTATTCCATTTACGATACCATCTAGTTTGTAATTATATTGTCTTATGACCCCGTCTAGGCCCTCACCATAGAATGGATATTGGATTTCTCTTGCATAATTTTCAGATACTGTATTTACATGGGTGGCATGGATTATACCTCCCTTAATAAAGTTTATTGCATCATAAAATTTAAGGTCATTTTCATTGAAGTATCTACCATCAAGACCTGCTAATCTTAGGTTTTCAGAATCAAATACACCTTGGTATTTAAGGTTGTGGATTGTAAATAGGGTTCTTATATCATCGTAATAAGGATCACCAATTCTATAATCGTTTACAAATACATTCACCATGGCTGTGTGCCAATCATTTGAATGAATAATATCTGGTTTGAAGTTTATTTCTTTAGGCAATAAGGTACATGCTTTTGAGAAGAATATAAATCTTTCAGCATCATCTCCAAAACCATAGAGCCCATACCTATCAAAATATTCAAGATTATCTATAAAGTAATATGTTACACCATCCCATTCAAGTTGATAAACACCTGCATACTGGTGTTTCCAATCTAAATCTACATAGAATTCAGTTATTTTTTCCATCTTTTCTCTGTAGCTTTCAGAGATTTTCTTATAGAGAGGTAAAACCACTCTAATATCTACGCCTTTTTTCTTAAGTTCTTTAGGAAGGGCACCAGCAACATCTGCTAGGCCCCCTGTTTTTATGAATGGTACTGATTCACTAGTAAGAAAAAGTATATTCATTTTTAGCTCCTTAGTTCAAGTGATTCGTTTTTATTTGTTAGGTAAGGATTTGATCTATTACCAAATAACCTTACATCGTGTCCAATTTCTGTTCCCTTATCAGTTATTACAAAGTTTAGGATAGCACCATCTTCTATAGTTGTATCTTGGAAAATAATAGAATTTCTAATTATCGCTCCTTTACCAACCTTGGCCCCTCTAAAGATGATGGAGTTTTCAACTTCACCTTCAATTATAGCTCCATTTGCTACTAACGAATTTTTAACTTCGCAATTTTTAGTGTAAGATGTTGATGGCTCATCTTTAGACTTGGTGTATACAAGACCGTCTTCATAGAATAGTTTATCAAAAATTTCTTTATTTAGCAATTTCATATTCGCTTCGTAGAATGAATTTATATCTTTTATTATTTCAAATTCTTTTTCTTGTCTATAGAAATCAATATTTAATTTTCCTGGATAATCAAAGATAGCTGCAAGCATTGAATTTGTACTGTTATTTTGCATAGAATGTCTTAATACTCTTAGGAAGCTATCTTTTTTCATCATTATAGAGCCTAAAAATAAATCTATTTCGTCGGTTATTCCTAAATTCACACCCACATTTTCAGGTTTTCCTTCGGTGTCAGAATTTATAATAGCTTGATTTAAATACTCACCATTTTTATCTATTGTCTTGTTTGAAAAGATTAAACAATCCAAATTCTCTTCTTCCATCTTTTCCTTTGCATCATTTATATCTGGTTTTGATATATACATAGGATTTTTAATGTATACATAATCAAACTCATGGTCTTGGAAATATTTAATAGTGTCATAATATGTCTCAACTTCACTGCAAGGATGTTTAGCATCAGGATTTACTGGATTTAGCATCAAACCGCCATTTCTCCTATTTAATTCCCAGCTTTTACCATTGCCTATATGGTCTAGAGGACTTCTTAATTTACTTCCAGCATAAAGAACAACCCTATTTACATCATAATTTGCTAAGTTTGATAAAGCAAAGTCAATTATTCTATATCTACCACCAAATGGTAGCATATAATCAGGTCTATATTTACACAACTGTCCATAATTTTGTTCATTAAAATCTGAACTATATACTAATGCTACAACGCTTCCCATATTATTCCTCCTCTATGCCTTCACTGCTGACTAGATAAACTTTATCATCGTTTTCTTTGCCTATGTCTTCAGAAATCTCCATATCTTCCGCTACAACAGCATTATATATTTTAACTCCAGATTTTACCTTTACACCATTAAGTAACACAGAGTTATAAACTTCTGCACCTTCTTCTATAACAACATCTGAGAATAATACAGAGTGATTAACCTTTCCGTCTATAATACATGCTTCATTTACAAGTGTATCTGTTAGTTCTGCCTTTAACCCAACTCTATGAGGTGGAAGGTTTTGAGACTTGGTATATATTCTCCAATTATCATCATATATATCTAGTTCGTTATTTGGGTCAATAAGATCTAGGTTTGCTTGCCAGTAACTTCTTACAGTACCTACATCTTTCCAGTATCCGTCAAATTTATAAACATATAGAGGAGATCCTTGGTTTAACATTTTAGGTATAATATCATGGCCGAAGTCATTTGTAGATTCTTTATTTTCGTAATCTTCAATTAATTCTTTTCTTAATACTTTCCAATTGAAAATATAAATACCCATTGAAGCCAAGTTAGATTTTGGATTTTCTGGTTTTTCTTCAAATTCAACAATTTTATCATTTTCATCGGTATTCATAATACCAAATCTGCTAGCCTCATCCCAATCAACTTCCATTACAGCTATAGTTGCATCTGCACCCTTCTTTTTGTGAACATCAAGAAGTTTTCTATAGTCCATCTTATAAATATGGTCACCTGATAAAATAAGTACGTATTCCGGATTTACTTGATCAAGATAATTTATATTTTCATAAATAGCTGAAGCAGTTCCTTCAAACCATCTACCGCCTTCTTCTGTATAGTAAGGTGTTAGGATTCTTAAACCACCGAAATTTCTATCATAATCCCAGGCTGTACCGATTCCTAGGTGCTCGTTAAGTAGTTGAGGTTTATATTGGGTTAAAACACCGATATCCTTAATCTCACTATTGGTTGAATTACTAAGTGCAAAGTCAATAATTCTGTATTTACCACCAAAAGGTACAACAGGTTTTGCCATTTCCCTTGTCAAAGCTTTAAGCCTTGAACCTTGACCACCAGCTAAAAGCATTGCTGCGGTATTATTTGCGTTTCTCATAAGACCTCCTAGATTTATGATTTAAGTTCTTTTTCTATTTATACCCAATTTTTAAGATTATAACTAGAAAACCTTTTCTCTACTTATATTTTACATAAAATCCCTGTTTTTGACAAGACTTATATTATTAGTATAATTGTATTACATGGGGATGCCTTGGTTTCGACGTGATTGAAGAGCTTTTGATTGCAAGTCGTAAATCAAAACGTAAATTGATAATTAAATATAAACGCAAATAACAATAGCGAAGCAAACTTCGCACTAGCTGCCTAGTCAATAGGATAGCAATGAATATTAGGCTTGTCGTTGGTTTAATATTCGTTTCATAATTAAACGACAACTGATATAACAAAGCTTTGAGTTATATTTAGTACTATGAAGCTAGCATAAAAGCTTTTTGTAAGTTTTTTATTTTTTATGCGAAATCTTAAAACTTAATAAGCTTGTAGATGTCTTAAGTGAGGCTATCACGGACACGAGTTCGATTCTCGTCATCTCCACCAAAGATTTTAAACCTTGAATTTCAAGGTTTATTTTTATGGGAAAATCTTTCCAAGCACTATTTTAGGAATTTTCAAACTAAAAAACTGCTAAGGATGAGCTACATCCCTAGCAGTCTTAATTTAAGTAATAAATATCATCTGATGGTCTATTTCCAGAAAATATATTTTTATCAAGGCCCTCTAGCCTATCCATATATAACTGGAATACACCTTTCATTGTATCAGAAGTGATAAATACATTTTCCATTTTATTATAAATATCAATGGCATCAGCATTTGTAATATCATAATTGTCTATTATATTTTTTGATATAACTGTTGACTGGCTAATATTTTCTTGACTTTCCTTAAATTGTTTTAGAAAATTATCAAAGCTTTCTTTATTATCTTTTAGGAAATTATTATTTACAACAATGACCTCAGATAAATAATCTCCACTTGATTCAATATCTGAATTAGGTAAGAAAGATAAAATCTGTCTTAGATCGTAAAGATAATAATTCTTTTCTTCTATAGCCTTTGAATAATAGGGCTCAGATAAGAATGCAAAGACCTTGTCCATTTGTTTTAGATTGCTGAGTACCTCTTTCTGACTTGGGTAAGTTTCAACACTTACCTTCAAAAAAGTCTTCGCTAGACTAAGTTTTGACTCAACCATCTTATTCATTGACTCGTTCATATTTGGCATCATTATTGTAGAATTTTTAAGATCAGCAGGGCCATTTACCTGCCTATCACCTATAATATATATATCATTTAGTAAAGTAATTGCTGCAAGCTTTATTGAATGATCTGTTTTTTTGTATAAGTTTACAAGTTCATAAGCTGGTATGACTGCTACATCAAAGTCGAGTGTTTCTATTGATGAATAATCTTTGACTAGATCAATGGCATAGTCGTTATTATCTTTCTTTGACAAGTCATCCAAAATTATTGATGCTGCAAAACTAGTGGTTTTTACGTCAATCTTGCTTGATACTGGTTTTTTTTCTACATTTATGATCTCTTTTTTTGTTTGCTCGTCTATCTTATCTTTTTTTAAACACGATGTTAATATTAGAAGAGGAATTATTAGTGCTATTATTTTTTTAAAGCTATTCACTTATATTTCTCCTATCTTCTAGAGCTCTTTCAAGGGTCAGTTGGTCAAAATATTCTAATTGCGAACCGACTGGAATTCCTTGTGCTATCTTACTTATCTTAATATCTCTACCTTTAAGTAAATTAGTGATAAAAAGGATAGTTGTCTCACCTTCTATTGTTGAAGAAATTGCAAGGATTATCTCTCTAATATCTTCATTATCAAGCCTTTCTAGAAGCTTATCTATGTTTAACTTATCTGGGCCTATATCATCTGATGGCGATATAAGTCCTCCTAAAACATGGTATTTTCCCCTATAGGCTCCGGATTTTTCAATTGCTATTAGGTTTCTTACATCTTCTACTATGCATAAGTATTCTTCATCTCTTGTAAAATCCTTGCAAATTGAGCACACATCATCTTCTGTTAAATTTCCGCAAATCTTGCAATGATGAATCCTATTTTTAACTTCCATAAGGCTGTCTGAGAAGTCTTTTACACTTTTTATATCTTCATCGACTATACTCATGGCAAGTCTTTCCGCACTTTTTCTACCAATTGTGGGTAATCTTTGAAATTGCTCTATTAAGTTGTTTAATGATTCGGGTAGGATGGCCATTACATTAAACCAGGTATATTTATGCCACCTGTTAATCTGCCCATGTTTTCTTCATTGAATTTATCCGCTTGGTTGTTTGCATCATTGATAGCAACCATGATTAAATCTTGGAGCATATCCACATCTTCTGGATCTACAACATCAGGATTAATTTTTATTGATGTAACTACTTTCTTGCCAGTCACTGTAGCTTCTACTACACCGCCCCCTGCGCTTGCAGTAAATTCTTTTTCTTCTAATTCTTGTTGGGCTTTTTCCATTTCCTCTTGCATCTTCTTAACTTGTTTCATCATGTTATTCATATTTGGCATGCCGCCTCTAAAATTTCTTGCCATTATTTTCCTCCTATTTTATTATTAATTCATTATTAAATATATTTTGCAATTTCTCTATAGTCTTATCTTGATTTTTAGATTGTGTTTTTTCGCTAATATGTTCACTAACTACTTCAATATTAAAACTTATATCTTTTTCTAATAAATCTTTTAATTTTTCCTCAATCTCTTCTCTTTTGCTATCTAAAAAGAAAAAATAAAACTCATCTTTAATATTAAGACTTAACTTTTCACCTGTATACAAATAATTAAGACCTTCTTGATTAAATAAAGTATTTAACATAGTCCCTGAACTTGCAACTATTATATCAATCAGAGCATTTTCCTGATCTTTAGAAAGCCTAATATATGATTTGGAATTAGATTTTTCTTCTGTTTTTTCATTAGTTATAGGAATATTTTCTTCGTCTTTAGAATCTAGAGTAGGTTTTTCTATGCTAGATTCAATAGATTTTATAACAGGTTTATAATTCTTTAATTTATTTTCTATTATATTATTTACCAAATCTATTATATTTGATTCTCTATTTCTTTCTAGTTTTGACACTCTGCTTTCTATATTATTAGTGTCTACTGTATCTATTAGCCTTAAAATAAGCACATCTAAGAGAATATCAGTATTAGATGAAAGTCTAAGTTTATTAGCATATTCGTTTAAGATATCTAAACTTGTTAAAATTCTTGATAAATCAATCTTATCAATCTTTTCCTGTATTAATTTAAGCCTTTCTTCATTTTCAAATATAGATTCATCTTCTGTAGTCTTTAGAATCATCATATCCCTATAGAAGTTTATTAGAGCTTCTATAATATCAAGATTAGATTTTCCATCTTCTCTTATAAGTGTCAGAGTTTTTAAACTTGATTTTTGATCTTTTATGATAATTTCATTTATCAGCTTATCAATTTTTTTAAAATCTACAGACCCTAGAATGAATTCAACATCTTTTAGTTTAAATATTTTATTATTAAAAGATAAGACCTGGTCTAAGATGCTTAAAGCATCCCTCATAGCTCCTTTCGCCTTTCTTATAATTAAGTCGATGGCCTCATTTTCCATTTCTATATCTTTATCTTTTAAAATAATATTTATCTGTTCTTTTATTTTTACAGAATCAATCTTGTTAAATTCAAACTTCTGTACCCTCGACAAAATTGTTTTTGGAATCTTATCAATTTCTGTGGTAGCAAGAATAAAAACTAAATGTTTTGGTGGCTCTTCCATAATTTTAAGAAGGGCATTAAAAGCCTCTCTGGTAATCATATGGGCCTCATCTATTATGTAGACTTTATACTTTAGTTTAGAAGGTGGATAAATCACATTATCTTTTAGATTTCTAATATCATCTATTCTTCTATTACTAGCAGCATCCATTTCTACTACATCGAGTGTTGATTCATCTTCTATAGCCTTACAATTTTCGCATTCTAGGCAGGGAGAACCATCTTTGGGATGAAGGCAATTTATGGCCTTTGCAAAGATTTTGGCTGCTGAAGTTTTTCCGCAACCCCTTTCTCCAGCAAAAAGATAAGCGTGAGAAAAGTTATTGTTTATTAGCTGATTTCTTAAAACATTTACGACTTTATCTTGACCAAGAACTTCATCGAAGGTCTTTGGTCTATATTGTCTATATAAAGCTTTTGCCATACCTTTCCTTTCTATCTTATTTATTATACCATAGATTCTTATATTTATGGTAATATTTTCACTTTGCAATGTAGGATCTTTGGGGTATAGTAAGTTATTGTAGTATGGAGAGCTGTCCGAGTGGTTGAAGGAGCACGATTGGAAATCGTGTATACAGTTTATTTGTATCATGGGTTCAAATCCCATGCTCTCCGCCATGCACTAGACGGGGAACTAGCGGTGCCTTGTAACCTGCAATCCGCTACAGCAGGGTTTAATTCCTAGTGGAGGGCTTTTAGCAGATTAAAAGACTAATATATGCGGTGTTGATTGATAGATCTTACGCAACAGGAGACTGCGAACCATGTCAGGAGGGGAACCTAGCAGCATTAAGCAGCCACTTCTGTGTGCCGTAAGGCAACCTATCATGAGTCGGATATATTTGACACTATATTATGTTAATTGTTCGATGCTAGGTGTGCTTACATATACTTCAGACCAAACTTTATGATTGGTCTGAAGTTTTTTTATTTGCGTAAAAAGTGATATAATAATTATATAAGAAACTAAGGAGGGAAAATTGATAGGAAAAAATTTTGAAAAGCTATTTAATAGACCTACGCCTAACTTAATGATAGATTCATCCCTTGTAGCAGTAGTTAATCAAGAAGATACTTTGCTTCATGCTGTTCTTGTTTTATCTAACTCAGGTTACCAAATAATACCGGTTGTAGATGATGATAACTGCGTAAGGGGTCTTATTTCAATATCAAATATAGTAACTAGTTTTGATAACTTATCTCTTTTTGATGAAGATAAACTTAATAAACTTAAGGTAAGTCAAGTTATGAATCAAAAGGTACCAATCGTTTTTGATAATTATAAGCTTGAAGATGTAATCTCGCTTTTAATAGATAATAACTTTGTATGTGTGACCCTTAAAAATGGATATTTTTTAGGAATTATATCTAGAAAAACTGTACTCGAGAGATTTACTCAAGTTGCTCATAATATAGAAAGAGAATATGAATTAGTTGAAAGAAAGTTATAAAAATAAACTCCAAATCTCTATATAAATAAAAAAGATTTGGAGTTTTTGAATTTATTTAATTTTGAAAATTGCAGAGTTATAAGGAGCTAACCTGATATCCTCTCCTCTTTTTATAAGCCCATTTGTATTGCCATCTCCCATATATTTTAAATCATCAGTATTTATCAATTCTTCTAAATCATATGGAGCATTAATCTTATATTCAATATCTGTAAAGTTTGTTATGACTAGTAATTTTTCATTCTTATAAGTTCTCTCAAAGGCATATAAGCTGTAACCTTCTATATCTAATATATTAACATCTGAATCTGTATTACTTAAAGATTTATTATTTATAAATAATTGTGTTAAATCCTTATAAAAATCATTGAATTTGATTTGGTATTGGTCAAATTTTTCATAAGTAAATTCATCATATATTGAAAAAGTATCAAAATCTGCTAATTCATCCCCCATAAAGATAGTCTTGGTGGATTTTAAGCTGTATAAGAAGGTTAAAAGAGTCTTTAGCTGTTCAAATTTTCTATCATGAGAATACATCTTCATTGCAAGACTAGCTTCATTTACAATGCTATCTACATATGAAAAACCATGGATAATCTTATAAGTATCATTTGCTATCAAAGCTCTAACATAAGCTTGAAAATTTGCTCGATTTATAGGCTCTGTTTTAAATAATTCAATCATATTTTTAAATCTACTATCAAAAATATAATCAAAACTTAAATCTAAACCATCATAACTTCCATTAATTCCACCTATTGAAAAGGACTTATTTGCTTTAATTAAATCATTTATTTGGTTAATAAGGTCTAACCACTCTTGATTTATTCCCCTATTCCTGTCCCCTTGCCAAAAAATCATATTTTCAGCTGATGGGAAGAAAATTCCGTCAATATTTAGTACCTTAGTATAATATTCAACTAAAGATAAAATATAAGATCTTACCAATTCTTTTGTAGGGTCAAAATTTATAGCTCCAAAATAATTATATTTGATATTATCATAATCATAGTTGTATGAGTTTGTTCCATCAAATCTATCTAGATAAAGAAAGTCTGGATCAAACTCAGCTATATCAAGCTCAACAATTATTCCGATTTTTTCTTTGTGTAATTTATCTATAAATTCTTTAAAGTCATTTAAATCCCCATATCTAGAGGAAAATGCAAAATGCCCTATAGAAGAATATCCCATTTGCTTATAATTTTTATATTCACTTATTGGCATAAGCTGAACATGAGAAAAATTATTTTCTTTGGCATGTTTAACTATTTGATCATAGATTTTGGATTTGTCCTTGTTAGATCTGAACATAGCTCCTAGATGAATTTGGTATATATTTTTAGCTTCATTTTTAGATTTCTTATATTTAAATTTATAGCCTTCATCAAGAATAAAGGATGTACCCTCATCTAGATTGATTTTTTTGGAATAAGGATCTAGTTTTTTGTAAGAATTACCATCCTTATCAATAATTTCATATTCATATTCATCAAGATTTTTAGCATTTTCAATTGTTACAGAAAAGACTCCCGTGCTATATTTACGCATAGGAGTCTTCTCCCACTTATTGAAGTCTCCAGCAATATAAGCTTCTTTTGCATTCGGTGCTAGAAGTCTAAAAATATAATCATTTGATTTTCTCTTATGAGCTCCAAAAAATTCATATCCATCCGTAGATATTCCATTTAAATAATCTCTAGTATTCATTATTATTCCTTTCTTAATAATCAGTCATAAGCTTCATAAGCTTTAATCATAGCCTGGGCTACTTCTATCATCATCCAATCTACCTTTTTAGACCAATCTTTGTCAGTTGCATAAAGTGTACCAATTCCAGAGGTAGAAACACCATTATAAAACTTACCTTCTTTATTGAGGTATTCGTTTTTTAAATGTTTTGCTACTGTATCAATAGATGCTCTCTCATTTTCAAAGTCTGTAGCTTGATTGTATGGATCATAATCATAGGCATTGAATCCAAAAAGATTTTTCTTATTCTTGTAAAGCTCACTTGTACCATTTCCAGTTTCATGCTTAGCCATGGCCATAAGTAGTATTGGATTTATTTCTACATCTTCACTTACTTCTTTAAAATCCTTGCCTAAGGATTTTAGGTTTGTACCTGCAAGGCCCCACTCTAATTCTTCGGCTGTAAAATTAGTAGGATTTAAGAGATAGAAATAATTTTTTTCTGATATTTTTGCTGATCCCTTGTCTCTAAATTCTTCAAGGTCTTTTTTTAATTTATTAAATCTTATATCTCTCATATCTTTTAGATTGTAAGTTTCTGCTGAAATTTGCCTAAGACCATCAAGCAGAGAATCTTTTGTAGGCTTTTTAGCCTTATCAGCATAAGAAATTTTTGCAAAATTTATAAAGGATATGACTATTGCCATTAAAAATATAAAACTATTAAATATACTCTTTTTATATATCATAAGTCTCCTTTAATATATCATTATAATAAAATTATATCCTTAATGACCTAATTATCAAGATTAGAACTTTCTTGAGCCTGGTTTTACAGCTGGTATATCCTTTAAATTTTCTGGAATATTATCAGGATCCCATGCATTTACTTCAATTTTTGTAGCTGATATTAAGGCAAGTCCATTTATTTCATCCTTATTTGACCTATTTACAATGGATGTTAGAGCTACTACTTCTCCCCCACACTTGTTTATTACATCTACGGTTTCAAAAGAAGACTTACCTGTAGTTATTACATCCTCCACGATGATTACTTTTTGGCCTTTTTTGATGTCAAAACCACGTCTAAGAGTCATCACGTTGTTTTCTCTTTCTGTAAATATAGCATCTACCCCTAGTGCTCTAGCTAGTTCATAGGCTATAATTATTCCGCCCATAGCTGGACCTACACATAAGTCTACATTAATTCCAGCTTCTTTTATTTTTCCTGCAATTATTTCAGCCACTTCTTGACAATAAACAGGATTTTGTATAAGTTTTGCACATTGAACATATTTATCAGAGTGCTTACCGCTTGATAAAATAAAATGTCCTTCTAAAAGTGCATCAGATTTTTTTAATAATTCTACTGTTCTATCCATAATTTACTCCTATAATATTCCTATAATCTCATTTATATCAGATATTTTATTATCTTCAAGATATTTTTCTAAACCATCTACTATATCAATCATTGTTTCAAGTCTTTTAAAATTAGCTGTTCCCACTTGGATGGCCTTGGCTCCGACCATCAAAAATTCAAGAGCATCTTCTACATTCATTATTCCACCCATGGCGATAACAGGAAGTTTTACAGCATTTACTACTTCATAAGTCATCCTTAGGGCTATTGGTTTAATTGCAGGACCTGATAGGCCTGCTGTTTTGTTATTAAAAACAAATTTTTTCCTTTTTATGTCAACAGCCATTGCATTAAAGGTATTTACTAAGGATATGCTGTCAGCTCCCTCACTTTCAGCAATTTTTGCAAATTCACCTATGCTTGTTACATTTGGTGATAATTTTACAATTAGAGGCTTTTTTGTAGCCTTTCTTACCTGTTTTATGACTTCTTTTGCTTTGTGAGGATCTGTTCCAAAGGCCATGCCACCTTCTTTTAGGTTGGGGCATGAGATATTAAGCTCAATCATATCGACATCGCTATCTTCTAATTTGCTTGCCCCAATTCTATAATCATCATAAGAATGGCCTCCAAGATTAGCAATTACAACAGGTTGGTATTTTCTCATAAAAATAAGTTCATTTTCTATAAAATGATCTACACCAGGATTTTGAAGGCCTATGGAATTCATAATTCCGGCAGGTGTTTCATATATTCTTATGCCAGGATTGCCTGGATTTTTCTTAAGAGTTAGGCCTTTAGAAGATATGCCGCCAAGCTTATTTATATCTATGTAATTAGAAAATTCTTCTCCAAAACCAAAGGTACCACTTGCTGCTATTACAGGATTTTTAAAGTCTACTCCAGCTATATTTACTTTTAAACTCATCCATATATCCTTTCTGCATCAAATACTGGCCCATCTTTACAAACTCTTACAAATTCTCCCTCACTGTTTTCTACTGTACAGCCTAAGCAGGCCCCAATCCCACAGGCCATATGAGCTTCCATTGATATTTCGACTTTAGCCCTTGTATTTTGATCCCAAAGGGCCTTGAGCATTGGATTTGGACCACAAGCATAAATCATGTCATATTCATCTAAATCTATCTTTTCTAAGATAAACTTATTTTCATCCCTTTCAGAACTTGTTACTATTTTTTTTACAAAAGGTTTAAAATTTTCTACGAAATATTGGTCATCGGCAAAACCGGCATAAAAATCTGCTTTAGTATCAAGATTTTTAGCAAGTTCCAATAGTGGCGCAATACCAATTCCACCAGCTACTATGGCGATTTTCTTTTCACTACTTAAAGAAAATCCATTTCCCAGTGGGCCTAGAACTGATACATCATCACCCTTTTTTAGTCGGCCTATAAGCTTAGTTGCCTTACCTACGACTTGGCATAGGAAAACCAGCCTATCTTCCCTTTGGTCGCATATGCCAAAGGGTCTGGCAAGAATAGGGTCATCTCTAAAAGAATCTGCCCTTAACATAAAAAATTGGCCAGGCTTACCCTTAAGATTTACATCTAGGCTAATTTGTAAAATACCTGGTGCAATCTCAATATTTTCAATAACTTTGCATGGTCTATATGTTTGCATTTTTAGATATTTCCTTATAAGTTTCTATTGTTTTTTCTCTAGCGTATTTGCCTACATTTGTTTTGCCATCATCATAATTCATCCAGTTTTTGAGGATGGCACGTGATGAATTTACAACTCCTGCATTTAAATCATTTAAAAGCTTATACACATTCATAGAATCAGCTGCTTGGGCTCCAAAACCAGGTATTAAAAAGAACATATTTTTATATCTTTCTCTGATTTTTTCTACCTCTTGGCTATGGGTAGCACCTACTACAAGGCCTACAGGTCCGTAGCCATTTTCTCCTATATATTTGTCATTAATTTCTTTTAGCCTATCGCCAATTGTATAAAATAGTTCCTCACCATTTACATCTAGGACTTCAAAGTCATTGGCTCCTGGATTTGAAGTTCTAAGTAAAACAAAAACTCCCTTTTTGCCGGATGCTAAATATTTTTCGTAAGGCTCAATTGAATCCATACCCATATATGGATTTAAGGTTATAAAGTCAACCTCAAAGTCTCCTTCAAAGTGAGCTTTAGCATACATTGTTGCAGAGGCTGCTATGTCTGATCTTTTAACATCCCCTATGCTAAGCAAATCATTATCCCTTAGGTAATCAAGGGTATTTTTATAAGCTAGCATTCCTTCTAAGCCATATGATTCATAATAAGCAATTTGAAGCTTATAGATAGCACACACATCTTTTGTTGCATCTATAATTTTCTTATTATAGGCAAACAAGGCATCAGATGTTGATTTTCCTTCCTTAATCTCATCAGGTATATAATCAAGAGATGTGTCAAGTCCTACGCAAACAAAGCCTAATTTGTCGATTCTTTCATATAGTTTATCAATTATGTTCATATTTTAAAATACCCTTTCTGTAGACTTTTTGAATTTGTCCATATAGTTTTTTATCAATCATAAGTGAATTTTTAGATTTTGACCTAATATCCTCTTCTTTATAAATATAGGATTTATCAAGATCAATTAGATTAAAATCAGCAAGATAGCCTGGGTCTAATTTTCCTTTTTTAATACCCAAAATTTCTGAAGGCTTTGTGGACATAATTTTTATCAGTTGGTTTAGAGAAATAAGACCAGATTTTACCAAAACTTCATGGCAAGTTGAAAAGGATGTTTCTATCCCTATAAAGCCTGGAGCTCCCTTTTCCTTTTCTTCTTTTGAATGAGGGGCATGGTCTGTCGCAATTGCATCCACATAGCCTTCTTTTATCATTTCTAGTAAAAATAGCCTATCCTCCTCTTTTCTAATTGGAGGATTAACCTTCATTTCATCTCTGGCTTTTTCGCTAAAGTATAAGTGGTGGGGTGTTACTTCACAAGTTATTTTAGCCCCCAGGTCCTTAAAATATTTTATTGCTGTCATTGCTCCCTTTGTTGAAACGTGGGAAAAATGAACTGGCATATCAAGCTTATAAGCATAGTAGCAATCCCTAAGGGTCATGGCATCTTCAGCAACTTCATAATCTATAGCTGATACGCCTGCCACTTCTTCATGAAGGGTCATGTTTACTCCAAGCTCTCTTGCCTTAAGCATGGCCTTATACATAACTTCCCCATCATCTACCCCGTGGCCATCATCAGAGATAAACTTAACTGAGTGAGGCATGGTTTCAAGATGGTCTAAGCTTTTACCATCAAAATTTTTGGTTATGGTATAAACTTGATCTATCCCAATTAAATCAAGTTCTACTGCTCTTTTTATTATATCTTCATAGATTTCAACTGATGATACAGTAGGCTTGGTATTGCCCATAAGAAGGACATTTGTAACTCCTCCTTTTAGGGCAGCAAGAGATCCTGTTTTTAGGTCTTCTTTGTAGGTAAAACCTGGATCTCTAAAGTGTACGTGAAGGTCTGTAAAAGATGGCATAAGAGCTAGGTTTTGGCAGTCAATTATTTCATCTGCCTCATCCCTAGAAAATTCTTCTACGATTACCCCATCTTCCACAAAGATTTCTTCACGTGTAATCTTTACATCATCAAATCCATAAAAATTTGTAAAAATTTGCTTCATTTTATTCTTCCACATCGTAAATGTGTCCACAGAAGGCACATTTATATGTTTTATCTTCTCTATTTATCAAAATAAACTCACTAGACACTTCTCTTTCGCTAGTTGATACACATTTTGGATTCTGGCATGTTAAGATATCAACAGCTTTTTCAGGAAGTTTTAATTCAAGTTTTTCAACAACTTTTTCATCTTTTATGATATTAACTGTGGCTGTAGGATCTATTATTGATACAGCATCTAAATTTATTTTGATATTATTTGCAATCTTTAAAATATCTTTTTTACCAAATCTGGTTGAGCTTGCATTTAATATTATTGCTATTTCGCTATCTAGGTCTTCTAAATCTAATAGTTCGTAGATTTTCATACCTAGACCTGCTCTTATATGGTCTATTACAATTCCGTCTTTTATACTAGTAATCTCAAGCATTGTTTGCCTCCAAAAGTTTTATAATTAGTGCCATTCTTACATACATACCAAATTTAACTTGTTGAAAATATACTGCTCTTGGGTCCCTATCTACTTCTTTTGCAATTTCATTAACCCTTGGTAGTGGGTGAAGGACTATCATATCTTCTCTTGCTTGGCTCATTTTTTCCTTATTTAAAAGATATGAGTCCTTAAGCCTTGTATATTGGGCATCTGAATAGAATCTTTCCTTTTGGATTCTTGTCATGTACAATATATCAATCTTATCAATTACTGCATCAAGAGATCTGACTTCTTCATATTCATTGTTTTCATCAAAAACTTCTTCTTTTACATATTGAGGAAGTTTTAATTCATCAGGTGATATAAGGATGAATTTATTATTTGAAAATAGGTTTAAGACCTTGATAAGTGAGTGAACAGTCCTGCCATATTTAAGGTCACCGCATATGCCTATTACATGGTTATCAAGACTCTCCTTATAATTTGAAATTGTTAGGATGTCTGTAAGGGTTTGAGTTGGATGTTGGTGGCCCCCATCACCTGCATTTATTATTGGACAATCAGCAGCAAGACTAGCAAGATATGCTGCACCTTCTTGAGGGTGGCGCATGGCTATTATATCTGCATATTGGCTTACAGTTCTAACTGTATCTTGTAAACTTTCTCCCTTAGTTGTTGAAGAATTGCTAGAGTCTGAAAAACCTATTACAGAACCACCTAATCTTAGCATTGCTGATTCAAATGATAGTCTTGTCCTTGTTGAAGGCTCAAAAAAAAGAGTCCCCAATATCTTCCCATCTGCATAATGAGAAAAATCGGTAGGACTCTTATAAATATCATTTCCTAGTTCTATAATTTCAAGCAAATCTTCTTTTGACAAATCGTGCGAATTTAATAAATTTTTTATAGAAATCATATTCATCTCCTTAGATTTTTTAAAACTATACCAGGAAATTTTTATCTGTCAAAATTATAACTCGCTTATTAGATCAGAAATTGATTTTGTAGTGACCTTATCCCTATCAATGCCTAAATCATCGAGTATTTCATCGATTTTTGATTGGTTAGTAAATTCAATCTCTAGATATGGATGAGGATAGGTTGCCTTATCCCAAGTGTCAATATCAAATCTTTGACCCTTATATCTATAGGATATTCTTTGCTTTTGGCCCTTATATTTTATCTTCACGCCAATCCTATCTAGGATTTGGGTCATCATAGTTACAGAATCAATTCTTGTTGTAAATTCGTTGTTAATCCTTACATCTTCGGAATTTTTCATCTCTTTGAAGGTAAGCTCAATTGATTCTCTCTTTCCTTCAATATAAGTTTCCCTTATCCTAAGATAGCCTGTGTCAAAGTCTTCAGAATTTTTTGGAGCAAAAGTGTAATTTACTTGTTTTTCTTCAACAATCTTTTCCGCCCCTAATTCAATCAGTTCTTGTTCAAGTTTTTCTGGTATTATATCTAATACCTTTATTTCTATTTCTCTTTGCATTATTTAATCCTCACTGGCTTAAAATCTATGTAATCGCCCGAAGCACACACAAGATTAATGCCATCTATATTCCCTTCTCTTATAAGTCTATGACCACTTCCATGGAGGTGTCCATAGATAATTGTATCAGTATTGTAATTTTTTGCCAAATCAAAAAATTCATTAAGACTTCCATCGCCATTGATTGGTGGGTAATGAAAGTTAATGATTAACTTTTTATCTTGTCTGGAAGATTCTATGGAATTTTGAAGCCTTAATAATTCTCTAGCAAATATCTTCTCATCATGGTCATCAAAATCTCTAGAATCTCTTGATATCCAGCCCCTAGTACCACATATTATATAGTCTTCTATTTCAAAGGAATTGTTTTGCAAAAATTCGATAGTTGAAAAACCAAGCTGTTTGAGCTTATTTAAGGTAGACCACCAATAATCGTGGTTGCCCTTCATTAAAATTTTCCTTCCAGGAAGCTTTTCTAATTTTTCAAGGTCAATTTTTGCATGATCAATATCCATTGCCCAAGAAATATCGCCAGGAATTAAGACTGTATCTCCATCTTTTATTAGCTTATTCCAATTATTAAAAATTTTCTCTTGATAATTTTTCCAAGCATCGCCAAAGACTTCCATAGATTTTTCTTCTGTGTAGTCTAGATGCAAGTCTGCGATAGCATATATCATCTATCCTCCAAATTTATTACTTTTACTTCAATATTTTCACTTAAGAAAAATTCTTCCTCTCTCCTATGGCAGGTAAAATAGACTATTTGCTTATCCCTTGCCATGTCAAGAAGAACGAATAAAAATCTGATCAATCTTTCAATGTCATAATTAATAAAGGCATCATCAAATATCATAAAAACTTGTCCAAAGCTCTCGTTAACTAGGTTAAGCTTTAGGGCAAGATTTAATTGGTCAAAAAAGCCCTGAGATAATTGATTTAGATCAAAAGAATTAAAATTTTTATCTCTAATATCAATATTTAGGTCAGAATCATAGGAAACCTTAAAATTATTCCTGCTAATGCTTGTAATTAAAGAATTAATTTTTCTATTTAATTTTGCCATATCATTTTTGTTTTCATCAGCTATAGCTAAAATAGTAGTTTTGGCAAGGTCGATTGCTTCTTTTTCTCTTACAATTTCTTGAAATTTTCCCTCTAAATATTTAAGCTCATCCTTATAATCAACTTCTTTTCTTAGCTTATCATCAATTAATAAAAGTTCTTTCTCCCTAGCGTTAAGAAATGTTTTTAAGTTTTTAATCTCTTTATCTAAGCTATCAATCTCTTCCTGAGCTTTTATATTATCATAAGATTCAAAATCAAAATCATATTCTAAGTCATGGTCTAGAGCTGTTAGGTCTTGTTTTTTTATAATTGATACAACTTCTTCTATTTTTTCTTTTTCTTCTAATAAGGACTTGTATTTTAAAAATCTCATCCTTAGCCTATTATACTCAGCTAAGTTATTTACTCCAAGTCGTATAAAATCAGGCTCGTCCTTCTCTTTTCTATCCTTAAATAAGAAAAATAAAGTAGGAATTATAAGCAAAAGCAAATAGAGCTTTCTTGTAAAAATACTAAGACCGATTATTAATAATAGAAAAATATAAAATACATAGATATACCTAATAGACGCTTGGTCTTTGTGATCAATTTTTATATCTTCAAAATCCTCACTCCTGTAGGATTTTAGATCTTCATATTTTTTTAGATCTTGATCAAGTTCATATAACTTATCTACCCATTTTTTATAATCCTTGTAGTTTTGGTCAGACCTTAGCGAATTGAATATTTCATTCTCATCTTTTAAATTTTTATATTTTACTTCAAGCTTTTGAAGTTTTTCCCTATTTATGTCTAAACTTTGAAATTCTTTTCTAAATTTTGCCTTAAGACTTTCTATTTCATTTAAGATATCTTTAATCTCTGTGATTTTTTCTTTAATTTTATAATAAGGCTTGGTGTAGGCCCTTTCTGTACCAAGGTCAGCTTGCTTTTTATCTAGGATTTCTATAGCGCTTTTAATAGAAAAATTATAGTCAATATCCTTGCTTGCTAGCTTTTCTATTACTTTTTTCTTGCTATCAGCAGATGTAACTTGCATCTGGTAGGAAGATATAAAATTTTGATAGAGATCATAATCCAAATTTAAGAAATATTTGCCAGGATAAGCTAGGTCACTGGCTTTAGTGTCAAGCTCTAATCCTTTGCTAAGGTTATAAATCTTGTAGGCACCACTATCAAAATCCCTATCAAGTCTGAAATTCTCCCAATCCTTATAAATAATTAAGCTACCAGCATAGATATAGGCTTCTTTGGGCCTATATATTTCTCTTTTTGATGAAAAACTAATTCTCTGCTTGCCCTCATCGAAACCATAAAACATCCCCTCAATGAAATTTTTAATAGTAGACTTACCCGACTCATTTAGGCCATAAATAAGATTAAATTCCTTGTCTAATGTAATTTTCTTATTTATAAATTTACCAAAGGCCTTTATATTTAATTCCTTTATATATAAGTCAGTCATTTTGGCTCCTAAATAAGGCTTCTAGGCCTAAATCTAAGGCTCTACTAGATATTTCATCATCTTTGCCCTCAAATTTCTCTAAAAATTTTGAAAGAATTGAATTAGGATAAAGACTTGCAAGTTTTTTATAATCAATTTGCTCATTTATTTTTAAATCTATATCGTAAGCATTAACATTTTTTCTAAAAGAATTTAGAGAGATGTTCTTGTCTGTCCTTAGTCTTAAAAAATTTATCTTATCTTCTAACTTAGAATTAATATAATCAACCAAGTCATCTTGATTATTAAAATCACTTGGGTCTATATTTAAATCATAAAATTTCATTAGCGATGAATCTACATAAGAAACCTTTCCCTCATCATATTTAATATAACCAAAGTCATAAAGGTCGCTATAATCCATAGGCTCGATTGCTCCTGCATAATAAATATTATCATAAAGCTTATCTCTCTTGTGAATGTGACCTAAGGCTACATAGTCAAAGCCAAGATTTTTAAGCTTTCCTATATCTAAATTTAAGTATGATGAGTTTTTATTATAGACATCCCCGTGGACAAGTAAAATATTAAAATATGAATCTTCTAAATCTATATCATAAGGAAAATCCTTATTATAAATCCTATCCACGTATGAAAGTCCATAAACTCTTATATTATCGATCTCAAAATAAGAAAGATCATCGTCCCAAAAAATGTGTAAATTATCTGGTTTATTTTTTAGATAAAGATAATTATCCCTTCCTATATAATCGTGATTTCCTGCAACATAAAAGACATCTTTTTTAAAAGCACCAATTTTTTCAAATAGGTCTTTGTAATCATTTAGGGTAAAATAATCCCTCTCGTAAAGGTCTCCGGCAATTAAAATAAAATCAGCATCTTGGTTCTCTTCTAAGATTTTATAAAAAGATTCTTTATTTTTCTTTCTGATGAGAGAAGATAGGTCTGATTTAAAATTTAAATTATCTGCCAGATGAACATCTGCTAGATGGATAAATTTCATATTAGGTTGACACTTTCTATAAGTCTTTTGCCATCTTCAATCTTATAAACTGTAAGTGATCCATTATCTATCCAAAATGATGGCCAATTATCAAGATCTTTTAATATCCAAAATAGTGATGATCTTATGGCAATCCCGTGGCTTATTATTAAGATTGTCTTATCTTCCTTGGATTTTTCTTCAAGAAAATCTCCTACTCTTTTTATTACATCAAGCCTTGATTCTCCATTTGGATATTTTAGGCCAAAATAGTCTGACTTTTCCTTTATAAAAAATTCCTTTTCATTTTCTCTTACATCAACAAGGCTTCTGCCCTTAAAGTCGCCAAAGTTCATCTCATTTAAGCGTCCATCGCTTTTGTAATCTTTATAGCCCAGGTAGTCCGCAGTTTCTTTTGCCCTATAAAGGTTTGATGTGTAAACTTCATCTATTTGATAATTTTTAAGTAATTCTTTTGTCCTATCTAATATGTATAGGCCACTTTGTTCTAATTTTGTCTCATCAATAGAGTAGACCATCTTCATATTAGCTTCTGTTAATCCGTGTCTTACTAAAATAATTTTCATAATTCACCTCCCTATAATTATAGCAAAGATTCAAATTTTATCTAGGAATAAAAAGAAAAAAGACGGAAAATCCGCCTTATTCTCCACTGCTCATGGCCTCAGCCATGTCGATATTTTTAAGTTTATTGTGTACATATATAAGCATAATCATTGATAGGATAAGGGTTATGGCCGCACTTACTATGAAGCTTATAGGGTGAAGCTTATAGGAAAGCATAATATCTCTTGGAGCAACCAGGTCAATTATATACCTAAACATTAGATAACCTAACAAATATCCACCTCCTATGCCTATAAGGCTTAGGATAAATATTTCCCTATAAATATAGGCTGTAACTTCTTTTGGATAAAAGCCTAGAACTTTTATTGTTGCAAGCTCTCTTTTCCTCTCGCTTACATTTATATCGGTTATATTATATAAAACGACACTTGCAAGCACTGATGAAACTAGGGTTATTACAACTATTACTAAGTTTAAATTAGCAAGCAAGGCATCCATTGATTCATAGGCTCTGCTTGTATTTATTACTGCAAGAATATCGTCAATATCTTCTAATTTCTGGGTAATTTTATCGGGATCACCCTTTATATAATCTGCATTTACGCTTAGTTTATTAGAGGTCAAATCTTCATAATAGTCCTTGGAAATATATAGATAATCTCCTACATAATTTTCTGTAATTGCTCCTATCTCAATTTCTATTAATTTCTTATCAACTTCTACCTTTATCTTGTCATTTTCCTTCAATTTAAGCTTTTTGCTAGCATTTTTTGTAATTACAGCCTTAGCTTCTTTTAAATTTATAGGATTACTTTTATTTTTTCTTAAAGATACGAAATCATTAAACCTAGCTATATCCTTAGGTATTATAATTGATAGGTCAAGGTCTGTACCAGTTCTATTTAGACTTGCACTTTCATTTCTAATCTCAAGCCTCTTATCTTTTTCTATCAAATCATCGAAAGCTTTCCTATCTGACTTTTGATCTAGGATTGCTATTGACTGGTAGTGAAAGAGTTCATTTTGTTGAATAGCTGATGTATCCTTTAAGGAATCAATCATTGCAAAGCCGAAAAATATTAGGGCTGTGCAGCCTGCTACTCCAAAGAGGGTCATAAACATCCTTGACTTATACCTAAATAGGTTTCTAGCTGTGATTTTTTGCATAAAGGATAGGCTTTTCCAAATTGGCCTTATCTTTTCTAAAAGGATTTTAGATCCTTTTTCCGGTGCCTTTGCCTGAAGTAGTCTTGCTGGGGACTCATTTACAGTTTCCTTAGAGGTGAAAAATACTGTTAAGGCTACTAAACTTGCTGAAAGAATTACAGACCCTATAATCAAAAGAAGCGATGATGTGAAGCTCATATTTATTATAGAAAAACCTGTTGAATATGCCTTAAATATTATCCCCGCTATCAGATACCTTGCCAAAATCCCACCTATTATTGACCCTATCAAAGTAGGTATCAAACCATAAATATAGAATCTCCTGGCTATTAATTTATTTGAATAGCCCAAGGATTTTAGACTACCATTTATTAGCCTTTGCTCCTCTATATATCTTTTCATGGTTGTAAGGGTAACAAGCATGGCTACCATGTAGAAAAATACAGGAAATACTAGGGATAATTTGTCCATATTTAGGGAGTTTTGATAATAAGTATCTATACCCTCGTTATCAAAGATTGTACTCACCTTATATTCAGGATCTGTAAGCTTTAGAAGGGTTTCCTTTTGATCTTTTATCTTTTCTTCGCCTTCTTCTATATCATCTAAGGACTCTGCTTTTTTATCTTCAAATTCCTTAAGACCCTTTTCATAATCAGCTTTTGATTTTATAAGGTCCTTATAGGCTTTTTCTAATTCATTTGCGCCCTTTACCCTATTTTTTTCAAGCTCATCTAGGCCCTGATAATATGATGTCCATCCTCTGTTGATTTCTGTTTGCTTACTATTTACTGTTTTTTGAGCCTGGTCAAGTTTTGCTGCTCCTGATTTTTTCTCTTCTTCAAACTTAGCTTTTCCTTGGTTGTAAGTAGCAAGGGACCTATTCAATTCAGCTTCCTTTTTCTTGATTTCTTCAAGGCCAGCTAGTAGGGGTGCCTTTTGCTTAGCTATTTCTTCTTCAAAATCATCAGAATTAGCCAGGCCTAATGTATCAAGTCCTAATTCAGTCTGATTTTCATTAGAATCTGGTAATTGACCATTAACTTGTAAAGATTCCTTAAAAGAAGCATCTATCTGACTTAGACCATTTTCTATTTCTTGCCTTTTGCTTGAAATTTCATCTTGGCCTGCCTTAATCTGTTGATAAGATTCATTTAACTTTTCTTCATTTATTTTAATCTCTTCATCATATTTATTTCTTGAATTTTCTAATTCAAGCTTGGCCTTATCAAGCTCTGCTTGACCTGTAATTAAGTCATTTCTTGCCTTAGTTAGCTTAGACTTAGCATTTTCAATTTCTCTATGATACTTTGCTTTTTCTGTCTCGTATTTACTAAATCCATCATCAATTTTTATCTTAGCATCTTTTAAATCTTTTTCTGTATCAGATATTTTTTCTCTAGCATCAGATAAGTCGCCCTCGGCCTTATTTATCTTATCATTAGCTTCAGTTTTTATCTTCTCTAATACTTCCTTTGGTCTAGAGAGGATGGCCTTATCTATCGTATCCTTCTTATCTTTTACAATTTTCTTGTATTCATTACTTGTTTTATTTAATTCTTCAGTAGTTTTATAAGAAATATTTACTTCATCAAATTCTTCTTTTTCAAAATTTTCTTCTGAAATAAAGGCAAGGCCAGCTATCTCTTTTTTGCCTACTGGAGATATTTCTTTCATATCTTCAAGAAATCTCTGACTGGTATTAAAAAATCCAACAACTTTATATTTTGTATTTTTAAGCTTATTAGTATCCTTCTGCTTGTCATTTATATAGGAAAAATCTACATAGTCGCCAATCTTATAAGTAGATTTTAAGGCCTTATCTAGAATTATTTCGTTCTTTGCCTTTAACTTTTGACCATCGACCATATCTATTTTTTCAAAATTCTTATCAAAAGATTTTATTCTTATAATATTATCCTGATTTTCTAAGTCTATAATTTTTATAAAGGAAATATCTTTGATATCATCATCATTTTCTAAAAGAATCTGATCTTCATAATCCATTGGATAGGTTGACCTTACTATTATATCAGGGTGTTTATAGATATTAAGTGACTCGTCAAGGCTTTTTCTCATAGATGGGCCTGTTAGGTTTAGTCCTACAATTATCATCGTTGCAAGACCAACCATGACTCCAATTGAAAATACCTTTCCTAGGGTTGTTTTCATATCCCTTATTATATTTTTATAAAAAGTATTCATCTTACCACTCCAGTTCTCCAACTGGTCTTGGGTTTTCATTGCTATATGCTTTCAGGATTTTCCCATCTTTTAGTTCTATTACCTCATCAGCCATTGGCTTAATAAGGGAATTGTGGGTTATTATTATAACTGTTGCTCCAAGCCTTCTTGAAGCATCTTGTAAGAGTTTTAGGATGTTTTTTCCCGTTTTATAATCAAGAGCACCTGTAGGCTCATCGCATAATAAAAGCTTAGGATTTTTAGCAAGAGCCCTTGCAATTGCAACTCTTTGCTGCTCACCTCCAGATAATTGGGATGGAAAATTTTCATACCTAGAATTAAGACCTACTTCATCTAAGACCTCTTCTGCCACTAGGGAATCTTTTGATAATTCGCTAGCTAATTCAACATTTTCAAGGGCTGTGAGATTTGGTATAAGATTATAATGTTGGAATACAAAACCAACGTCATCACGCCTATAGGTGGTAAGGTCTTTATCATTTAATTTCGATAGGTTTTTACCATCAATTAATATATCTCCGGAACTTGCTTGCTCCATTCCGCCTATTATATTTAGTAGAGTAGTCTTACCAGCACCTGATGCCCCAACAATTATAAGAAGTTTCCCTTCATCAAGGTCAAAACTTATATTGTCGTTAGCAACTATCTCGCTGGTACCAGACTTGTATTTTTTGCTCACATTTTTTAAACTTATATAAGACATAATTATTCCTTCCTGTCTATATCATATATGTATTTATACCCATTTTTAGCAAATATAAAAGAGCCATGTGGCCCTTAAATATTTTTATATTTTTCTCTAACTTCATTGATTTTCCCGCAAGTCATCTTACCTTCTGGACAAGGTCCTCCAATGCATGATGGACCTGCATTGGCAAAGATATTTGGATAAATCCCTTTGACAAGCTTAATCATCTGATCAGAAAGCTCTCGTATCTCCCACTGTGCCCTGTTACATGACCTTAAGGAGAAAAAATGAAGAAGGGTTCTAGCATTCATTGTAAAGACAATTTTAGTCTCGCAAGCATTTGGAAATACATACCTTGCATCTTCTATAGCCTTCTTGCTAGCTTGTCTTTTTGCTGTCTTTTCATCCAGTCCTTCTGATATAAAATCTTTAAAATGCTTATCAAATAAGATATCTGTAAGCTTATCATAGGCTTTTTGATCTTCTTCCATAGCCTTTATATAAATTTCAGTTGCTTCAGGGTTTTCCTTTATGTGGGGTGGGATTATGTATTCAAAACCATCTAATTTGACATATCTTTGAGATTGCTGAGAATAGGAAGCAAGCCTATGGCGGACGAGTTGGTGGGTTAAAGTCCTAGATACTCCCTCAACTGCAAAGGTAAAGGAAATATGCTCAATTGGAGACATATGACCCATGCTTGCAAGCATCTTTACATATTTGGCGATAGCTTCTTCATCTTGCTTTTTAGAAATTTCATCCACCCCAACTGAAGAATAGCAAAGCTTACCAGCCTGAGCTATTGTCTCTTCTCCATTTGGTGTATAATTTAATAATTTAACTTTTAACTTAGCTTCTGTCATAAAATACCTTTCTTTTCTAATCTAATTCTATTATACCATTTTAAAAACTCAGTATTTTATCCTCTAACTAAAAGTTTTTTGTAGGAATTATCTATCAAGATTGCTCCAAGTGGTGCTGTAATTAAAATCCCAAGCACTGCTACAGATAAAATTGCAAGGCCAGATGATAAGCCATTAGCAAGGGCAACCGATCCAATTGCAGCTTGGACAGTAGCCTTTGGCATATAAGAAAAAATAGTAAATAACTTTTCTTTCTTATTAAGATCAGAAAATCCTACAGCAATAAAGACTCCAATAGCCCTAATTATTAGGCCTAAAAATATTAAAATTATCCCATAAAATCCAACTTCAGTCATATATTTTATATCAACCTCAGCGCCAACTAGGACAAACAAAAGTACTTCTGCAAATATCCACAACTTAGCAAATTTATCTGAAAGTCTGCTAACTAGGTCATCACTAGCCTTTATTTTATAAGAACTGGCCATAGCAATAACTGCAAGTAGTCCCGAAATTGGGACAAGTTTTTTTAATAAGCCTTCCATACTTACGAGCAAAAATGAGATACCCAAAATAATAATGACCTTAGTAGAATTTCTGATGTAGGCTCCTTTTTTAAATTTCATTTCAAAGAAATAATAAAGCAAAAAACCAATTAAAATTCCGACTCCTATGCCAAGTATTATTGATATAGGTACCTTTATAAGAGATCCAGCTGAAAAACTTCCACCCTTAGCCATAGATAAAAATGATGAAAAAAGAACAAGGACAAAGACATCATCACAAGATGCTCCAGCAAGGATCATCTGAGGGATAGATTTATCTTTACCATAGCCCTCATCAATCAACTTAACCATCCTAGGTACGACTATGGCAGGAGAAACAGCTCCCATCACAGCCCCCATAAGGAGTCCATCAATAAGATTCAAGCCTAAAACCATAGGTGCAAATATTGCGTAGGCCAATATTTCAAATGATGCTGGCAAAAATGACAAAAGAACTGCAGATGTACCAACCCTCTTAAGGTCAGAAATATCTAGTGAAAGGCCCGCCTTAAGCAAGATAACAATAAGGGCAATTGTCCTTAAATCTGATGAAATTGCTAATGTATTAGGGTCAATCAAGTTTAAAAGCTCTGGCCCAAGGATAATTCCAGTTAAAAGCATACCAATAATGGCAGGCAAGCCTATTTTCTTAAAAATACTAGCAAGACTCATTCCCACTAGTAGGATAAGTCCTAAAGATAAAATCATAATACCTCCTTAATTTCCTAACAAAAAAAGCTGACACCCCTACAATCAAGTAGAAGTCATCAGCTTTCGCGTTTTAGATTCTTTAGATTATAATCACGGGAGAACTTCATTCCCTAAAATAATTATATGCAAATTTAACTTAAAATCAAATATTTTTAATCAGTAAGTTTAAAAGTTTTGCCTAAGTCATCTGACTTATAAAAATTTATATTTCCATTAACATCTTCACACCTAAGTAAAATAAGACCATCCTCAGAAATTTCCCCGCTAATTTCAGGACTAGTATCTGGAATTTCCGAAATAAAATTTAATTTATTATCTATAACTTCAATGAAAAACCACCTTGACCTCGCTCCTGCCCTATCTACTTCAATAAGGCCATAAGCTGAATTTGCTATTAATTTTGCATTTCTTAGGCTAAAATCTTTTAAAATTTCTTTTTCACTTAGTTCAGACCCGGACCTGTCATATGCTAATGATTTTTGGCCTTTGATAATTTGCTTGTCCTTATCAAAATAGATTTCAAACTTATCTTTTACTTGATCATTTGAAATATTAATGATATCCTTAAAAATTTTCTTTGAATCTTCAAAATCAAGCTTATCCATTGTGATGAATTTTTTCATATAAATTTCATAATCATCATCAAGCCAGCCTTCATTTAGTATATAATATTTTTCCTCTTGATATGTAAAAGGCTCATTATCCTTAAAAGCAAAAATGCTCATTATTAGTATAAAGTATGCCGACAAAAGCATTATGCCAATCAAAACTAGACTTATAAACATCTTTACATAAAAGTTTATTTTAATATTAGTGAATTTGTATATAAAAATAATCTGATAAGCAAAAAATCCAAGACAAGATAAAATCAAAAGTAGGTTGTTAAATATAGGTATAAATTCAAGCTTAGCAAATATTACAAATACAAAAAATATAAGAGGAAATGATAGTATATAGAAAATCATTTCTAGTATTATCTTTTTATTAATAATTTTATCCATAATTATCATATCCCTACTATCAATTTAATAAAAACTCAATTCTTTATTGATACTGAATAAAACTGTAGAAACAAATAAATATAATATTCCTGCAACAATATTTAAGTTCATTCTGTATATAAAAATCAAAACAAGTAAGATTATATTTACAAACAAAGAAGGTATCATAGCTTTTAAATTTTTCATTCCAACTTCTATATCTTTATTAATATTTCTTATATATCCTGATTTATAATTAGGAATCATCCTATGACTAAAAATTAAAATTAAATTTTCGCTAGCAAGTATATATATGATAAATTTAAAAATTAATTTAAAGTCAAAATCACTAAAACTTATAAAGGCAAATTTAGCTCCTACATATAATAAAAAATATAATATCAAAATAAAACCCGCAAGAAATAAAATGGTGAAAATATTTTTACTAAGTATGTAATCAAATCTTTTATTTCTATTGTCTAAATTTTTAAATTCTTTATAAAAAAGACCATCTGTTGTAATATATCTAAAAATTGAACCTGTAAGAACTCCAATTCCCAGACAGAATATCCATTTAGGCATCATTAAAAATGTAAAAATAAATAAAAATACCAAGCCAAATATAAAGCAAAAAAGGTCATGACTACCATCTTCTATAAAAAATTTCCTAACTGTATTCTTAAAAAACATACTACCCTTTCTAATTGTCCAGCTTATCTTAATATAATTTGTAAAATTTAAATATGTAAAGAGCTTGGGAAATCCCAAGCCCTATAACCTATATTGAACCATCCCTATCCCAGAATCTTTGCTTAGTTAAGTTTTCTATAAACTTATCAATTTCCTTCATGTCCTTACTTACAATGACTCCAGGAGCCTTCTGTTGCTCCTTATCTAAGATTGCCTCAGGATCTCCTATTAACCATATTGGTTTATAGTGTTTGAAAGTTTCATCTACAAATTCACCAACATTTTTACTAAAATCTTTAGAAGGTTTTTCAGGAACTACAACTATGAGAGCATCTTCTAAAACTGGATGGATTGTCTCATACCTATGGTCTACCTTTTGTCCATCTTTAGTATCCTTAAGATTGCCTTGGATAATTTCTGCCTTAGCCTTATTATCTTTTATCTTCTTTACAAGAGATTTAAAGTCAAAATCATCATCATCATCATCAGAATAAATACCAACTTTTAAGGTATCTGGCTTAAAGATTGTGTTAGCTTGAGCAAATTCTGGCATCTTTACTTTCTTAGCTTCCTTACTTGGCTTAAGGCCAATAGGATCAAAGCCACGATCAGCGTCTGGCTTATCTGCACCAATATTTTTAGCAATTTCTTCTGCCATTTTCATATCAACGTTTGCAAACATATCTACAACATTTTGCCTAATTTCTTCCCTTTGGACCTTTGATAGTTCAAAAGAAAAGGCATTTATAATATGTTCTTGCTCAACCTTACTAATTGACTTATAGAAGGCTGTAGCCTGGCTAAAGTGGTCTCTAAAACTATCATCTCTTGCCTTGATTACTTGGCCATCAATTTTTTCTTGATAATGTTCATAGCCACCATTTTCTGGGCTTTCATAATATGGAGATTGGTCATCTATAATTGATTTATGATAAGCTACTGGGCCCTTATTTATCATATGTTGGTGCCAGCCATCTCTTTGGTTATTGTGGACTCCAACTACTGGTCTATTTATTGGAATTTGTGCAAAATTTGGTCCACCCAGCCTTAATAACTGAGTATCTGTGTAGGAGAAAAGTCTGCCTTGTAATAGTGGGTCATTTGAAAAATCAATACCAGGTATTACATTGCCTGGATTAAAAGCAACTTGCTCTGTTTCTGCAAAGTAATTATCTACATTTCTATTAAAGATCATTTCCCCAATTTTTACCTTTGGAATATCTTCTTCTGGCCAAACCTTAGTTGGATCTAGGATATCAAATGGGAAGTCATGCTCTTTTTCAACAGGAAGAATTTGGACACAGAAATCCCAAACTGGGTAAGAGCCTTCATCAATGGCATCATACATATCTTTTCTTTGACTATCTGGATCATTACCAGATACCTTTAAGGTTTCATCCCATACTCTAGAGTGGACTCCTAGTTGTGGGTTCCATTGATATCTAACAAAGCATGCCTTACCTTCTTTATTTATCCATCTAAAAGTATGGACTCCAAAACCATCAACCATGCGTAGACTTAAAGGAATTGCCCTATCACTCATTTGCCACATAACCATATGAGCGGACTCTTGGTTACGAGTTACAAAATCCCAAAAAGTATCGTGGGCTGATTGGGCTTGAGGTACTTCTGTATCTGGTTCTGGTTTAACAGCATGGACAAAATCTGGGAATTTTATTGCATCTTGGATAATAAATACTGGCACATTATTTCCAACTATGTCATAATTTCCTTCTTCGGTATAAAATTTTATAGCAAAACCACGCACATCACGAGGTGTATCTGTAGAGCCCCTAAAGCCTGCTACAGTAGATATCCTTGAAAATAATGGGGTTTCTTTGTTATGGCCTGAAAATAGGCATGCTTTTGTGTACTTACTCATATCCTTGGTAGATTTAAAAATCCCATGGGCACCTACACCACGAGCGTGGACAATTCTTTCAGGAATTCTCTCATGGTCAAAGTGCATGATTTTTTCTCTTAGATGAAAGTCTTCAAGAAGAGTAGGTCCTCTCCTGCCAGCCTTAAGGGAAAATTCATCTTCAGCCATCTTTAGGCCCTTATTGGTTGTAAAAGCCTTCCCCTTATTATCAACCTTATTTTTTTCCAAATCTTTAATCTTGGCATTATCCTTAACAGGTTTTACCTTTTCAGCTCCTTTTGGTGTCAAAGGTGCTTTAATAAAATCATGTTGACCTTTATCATTCTTTTTTGCCATATTTTCCTCCTATTAATTTACTCTCTCAATTAGTGTTTACCCATTTTCCATCAAAGTATGCGAAAATAGATAAATAAAAATCCAGTTTAAAAACCGGACTTAAATTTCTTATATATGATATGTTGCAAAGTTTTTTTGAGAATAAATGGATTTATTCAGTCAACAAATCTTTTTAATTTAATAGTATCACAACTAAAATTACAAGCTATCTTATAAAAAATTATGCCTTAATACTTTCCACATAAGTACAAGTTGGATAATTAGTACAGCCTAGAAAAGATCCATATCTACCAGTTCTTATTTCAAGAGGACCTCCGCATTTTGGGCAAAGCTTGATACTTTCATTCTTTTCTTTTTTCATATCTAGCTTAGCTTCCTTCTCTTTAACCTCTTCCTTTGTTATTTTAGATTTTGATTCTTCCGATTTTTCAATCTTCTTACTTGGGGATTTTTTTGTCTCGCTTGTAGAACCTGTTTGGGTTTTAAGCTTATTTTTCTTAGCTTCTTTTATGTTTTTAACATGGTCTCTGTTGCTTATATTTAGCCTATTTCCCTGGATTATTTCTAAAATCTTTTCTAATTCATCTTTATCGATTATATCTTCATTAGATAATTTTTCTATTTCTTTTGAGACCTGCGACATCTTACAAACTACAGATTCCTTAAGCTTTACTTTAATTTCTGCTTCTGGAGAAAAGGCTATAATAGAAAAGTATTTCATATTAGGATACAAATCTTTTAAAATATTTTCTACAGCCTTTATATGGGCGTAATTTTGTAAGATTGGATTCATGAAAGTTTTCTTGTTACCATAAATGTTTTGAGTCCAGTTTTTGCCAAATTCAGACCCATATATCCAGCCCTTATAGTTTTTAGTTTCTATAGAAAAAATCCCATAAGTTGATACTACAAGATGATCAATTTGGGTAGACTTTGTAGTCCCTCCTGCATTTTCTAATACTAAATTATTAATTACCTTATATTTTTCCTTATCTAGGCTATTAAGTTTAATTTTAACTATAGATTCACCCATGTGGCCTTTTATTTTGGGCAAGAACATTTTAAGGACAAAGACAAAGGCCAAAAATATAGCTAATTGAATATAAATATCATACATAAGCGCACCTCGCTTAAATCATTTCTTAATGTTCATCCCAATTACCATGCCTAGCATCATACCAATAGATAAGCCAATCGCCATATTATCAGCATCTATAAGCATTGAGATAGCCATTCCCAAGCACATTCCTATAGTCATGCCTTCAGTCATATAATTATTATCTTCTGTACTCGCTGCTATAAGATCTTTATTTTTATTTTTTCTAACTATTAAAAGAATATAAATAGCCAGAACAAGAATTATTAAGGCAAAAAATAATATTTTATATAGATCCATTCCTAGCTCCTCTCAAGTAAAGCAATTGCCTCTAAATGTCTTGAATTTGGAAATTGGTCGAAGATTTCATAATCTTTTATCTCATAGCCCTTATCTAAAAATACCTTTAGGTTATCCATTTGACTTTTTGGATTGCATGAAATGTATACAAATTTCTTGCAGTCGATATTTAGGATTTTATCTAGAGATGCTGGACTTATGCCGGCCCTTGGTGGGTCAAGGATTACAACATCGTATTTATCTCCTACTTTTTCAATCTCTTCTAGGACATCTCCACAAAGGAAATTTACATTATTAAGGTCATTTAGCTTAGCATTTTCCCTTGCCTTGTCAACTGCTTCTTCGACTATTTCTATACCTGTTGCTGTATTTGCTACAGTTGCCATTAACTGGGTAATGGTTCCTGTTCCTGAGTATAGGTCTAAGACATTCATAGTTGAGTTAATTTCAGCAAGGTCGAAGGCTTTTTGGTAAAGTTTTTCCGCTGTAAAGACATTTGGCTGAAAAAATGAAAATGGCGATATTTTAAAGGATAGGCCAAGCATTTCTTCTGTTATATATTCCTTGCCATAGATTAACTTTATCTTTTCAGGAATTACCGCATCTGCTAGAGAATCATTTAAGACATGATAGATTGAAAATATCCTTCCATCCAAGTCCAGATCAAGGAGCATATGCATAAAAAGCCTTAACCTCATACCATCAAAGCTGTCATCTGAGCTTGTGACAAGTATTACCATGATTTGGCCTGTGTGGTGGGCCTTTCTTACTACAAGATGTCTCAAAAGACCTTCTTTAGTAGTTTTGTGGTAAAAGTCGGTGTTTTTCTCCCTAAAATATTTTTGAACTCCAGCCCTTATTTTATTAAAATCATCATCTACTATGTTGCAATCATAGCAATCTACGATTTCATAAAACCTTCTTTGCCTGTGAAGACCGAGTATAAGCGGACCACCCTTTACAGCATCTCCAAAGGTGTATTCCATCTTATTTCTATAGCCCTTAGTCACTGCAGACCTATTTATTTTTATATTTCCATCATAGCTGATTCCGCTGTCTTTAAAGAGAGTCTTGATCATGTCATGCTTTAGCATTAGCTCTGTTTCATAAGGAATTTTTTGGTAGGCACATCCCCCGCACACTCCTGCATGTGGGCAATACTCCCTCGCATTTTCTAGCTTTGATTCCTCTATAAGATTTATGTACTTAGCCCTTATTCTTTCCTTATTTTTCTTGCCAGTCTTTACATTTATAGTTTGACCTAGGATTCCTCCCTTAAACTCAACCCTTCTCCCATTTTCATCATATCCTATGGAAAGATTTGGGTATTTCATTTCGCTTATTTTTATTTCTTTAGTTGGTCTTTTTTTCATTATCACTCCAAAAATTATTTATTGCTCTTTGTAAGCTTTGGCTATCATTGACCAAGGCTTGGTTTCTCCAGTGTTTTGGAAAAAGTCTCATATATTTTTGCCAGAAATACCTGTCATCAACTAGATAAATTATCCCCTTATCTTCTTCACTCCTAATAACCCTGCCTGCGGCTTGAAATACTTTATTTAAGCCTGGATAGGTGTAGGAATAATCAAAACCATCGTATTGATTTTTGTCAAAATGATATTTGATTAGATTTCTCTCGTTTGATAAGCCTGGCATGCCTACAGATATTATCATAGACCCTATAAGCCTATCCCCTCTTAAGTCAACTCCTTCAGAAAAAATTCCACCTAGGACTAAAAATCCTACCCTAGCAGAATCTTCTGTAAATTCCTCAAGAAATTCGATACGCTTAGCTTCATCCATAATTCTTTCTTGAACTATTATACTATCATCAAAGCTCTCCCTATAATATTCTGCCACATCTTCCATATAAGAATAAGATGGGAAGAAAATAAAATAATTGCCTTTTTTTGATTTTACAAATTCATTTATATCCTCAGCAAGGATTGCCAAGTTATTGTTCCTATCCCTATACCTAGTTGATATAGGACTTTTAAGAATCATTAGGTGATTAGGATTAAAGGGCATATCTAATCTTAACTTTAAGGCTTCCTCACCTGCTAGCATCTTTATAAAGTAAGGCATCGGTGAGAGGGTGGCTGAGAAAAATATAGAGCTTCTTGCTAGCTTATATTTATTCTTTAGAACTTCTCTTGGGTCAACACACTTTATCTCAAAAGATCTCTCCATTGATTCTGGATCATAAGATATTATATTATAAAATCCATCTGTAAAATAATCTGACACCTTAAGATACTTATTTATATCAAAATATAAGTCTAAGACCTGATCGTAAGATTCGTGGTCCTTTTCTTCTACCAAAAATTTCTCCATGGTTTTTGATAAGGAAATCAAATCCTTATCTAAGATGTCTATATAATCACTTGTAAAATAATAGGTCTTGCCTTTTGCTATTTGGCCAAGCTTATAAAAATCTTCTGTAATATTAGAAAGTTTAGAAACTAGCTTTTTTTCCTTTTTCTCATCCAAATTTTTAACTAGGGATGTAAAGTCTGACTCTAAAAACGTAAAAGAATACATATCCCTAGACCTTTCTAAGAGATTATGAGCTTCATCAATTAAAAATACATAAGAATCTATAACTTCATCAAAAAATCTTCTTAAAAATACATTTGGATCAAAAACATAATTATAATCACAAATAATAACATCTGCATATAAACTTATATCAAGCTCAAATTCCAACGGGCAAACAGAATATTTTTTTGAATATTCAATAATAGTGTCATAATCCATTATCTCTTCTTCAGAAAGGATGTCCTTTAAGGCTTCATTTACCCTATCGAAATGGCCAAGGGCATATGGACAATCAATAGGATTGCAGGAAACTTCATCATTTATACAGACCTTCTCCTTGCTTGTAAGCTGAAGAGCTTTTATAAACATTCCCTTAGACTTCAATAAGTTTAAACTCTTTAAGGCTTCCTTAGCTATGGTATTTTTACTGGTAAGGTAAAAAATTTTATCTGCCAGATTATTTGGCATAGCTTTTAAAGAAGGATATAGAGTTGAAATTGTTTTACCAATTCCAGTTGGTGCATCTACAAAGAGATTTTTCTTATCTAGAATTGCGGTATAAACTCCAACCGCCATCTTTCTTTGACCTTTCCTGTAAGAGCCAAATGGAAATTCTAAATCTTTTAGGCTTTCATCTCTAGTCTCTCTATTTTTAGCCAATATTTTAGAAAATACAAGATAATCATCTAATAGGGCAAAATAAAAATCTTTTAGGTCATCAAAGGAGAATTCTTTTTCAAAGGTTTTTGACTTATAATCTTCTGTGGAAACATAAGTTAGGGTGATAAGCATCTTATCTAAATTATTATCAAGTGAATAAAAATATGCATAGCACTTGGCTTGGGCCCAATGGAGTTTATTCTTATCTGTCATCTCTCCAAGGTCCCTAGATGTTGATTTAATTTCATCAATTAAAAATAAGTCGTCCTTTTTTCCAACACCATCAGCCCTACCTTCAACTACAAATTCTACATCCTTGTAACTAGTGGTATTTGTGAGTTTGTATTCTTTTTTATAATTTTTACCATATTGGGCTTGGATTTTTTGGTGGGCTCTTATGCCTTCTATCATCCTAGTATTATCACGGAATCTATTGTCTATATCGCCAGATCTCATGACAAATTCAATAAGGTTTCTAACAGATGTTTTAATTTTCATAGTCTCTCCTAAGTATATTATAACATATTGGGTATAGGTATGGTAAGGAGGCCTATATGAACGAAACCATAAAAAACCTATTAAATCACAGGACAATTAGAGAATTTACTGATGAAAAAATTGATCAAGATACAATAAAAACCTTGCTAGATGTAGTAAATATGTCTGCATCAAGCAATGGTATGCAAAATATGTCTGTAATCAGGGTTACAGATCAAAAAATAAAAGATGAGCTTGCCGATAATGGCAACCAAGCCTATATGGCAAGGGCTACTGAGCTATGGATTTTCATAGTTGACCTAAAGAGAAATTATGAAATTGCCAAGGAAATGGGGCTTGAAAATGATAATATCATAAGCTTTGATAAATTTATCCAAGGCTTTACTGATGGAGTAATAGCTGCCCAAAACCTGACAGTTGCAGTCGAATCTTTAGGGCTAGGTGCAAATTATTTTGGAAATATCCACAATGACACAGCCAGAGTTATAGAGCTTTTGAAGATGCCAAAATTAACCTATCCGGTAGTGGGTGTTGGCTTTGGAATTCCAAACCAAAATCCTCAAATCAAACCAAGAATGGACATAAAGTTAAAAACTTTTGAAAATTCTTATAAGACCTATAACTCATATCTAGATATAATTTCAGACTATGATAAAGAAATGACTACCTATTACGACCTTAGGGAAAATGGCAGAAAGAGCGCATCATTTTCTTCACAAATTCCTAAAAAACAAGGTACTATTATAAAAAATAGAAATAAGATATTTGAAACCCTCAAAAACCAAGGCTTTGTCCTAGACCCAAAAGAATAATTGCAAATTTAAGATAAAAGTTTATAATATTTCTATCAGAGTAGGTAAAGAGCATTAAGTGCTGGAAAATGGGTTGTTGTTTCCAGACGAAGAAGATTCATGATTCTTTATCGCAACCGCTGCCCTCTGATAGAAAGGGGAAAAAAATGAATAAAAAATTAAGTATTGATTCACTCGTGAAAGCTGCTATGCTAACAGCATTATCAATCATCTTTTCAAGATTTTTTGGTATTTTTATCACACCTTCAATTAAGTTTTCTTTTGGCCACTTGCCATTGATGGTCGCAGGCATGCTATTAGGTCCGATACCTGGAGCTCTTGCTGGACTTGCAGCCGACTTAATAGGTGTTGCTATAAATGCTGGAGGCACTCCACACTTTGGATTTACCCTAGTATCTGTTTTGACTGGTCTAATTCCAGGAATAATATCAGAATACTCAAAGGATAAAAACATTTCTATGAAGGTTCAAGTAGGGCTTATGGTTTTTTTTGTGTTTTATATCTGCCATATGTTCTTAAATACCTTATGGTTAAGCCAATTGATGAATACACCTTACAAAGCAATGTTAGTTTCACGTTTTATTAAAGTATTAGTAGATGGAATAATAAACTATTTCCTTTTATATTTCATAGCTACAAAATTACTAGATAAATTAAAATAATAAGAGGCTGTTGCAGAATGAATAAATCGTCCCAAATCATTAGAGGAACCTCCACGAAAATTTTGCCTCCATGAGCCGGCAGGCTAGGCCAAAAATTTTCTAAGAGAACCCTCTAATGATGGGACGATAGTTATTCATAGTTTTGCAACAGCCCTTTATTTATTTGCTTCTATAAATTTATTTATATGAGTTATTACTTCTTTTTTGAAGGAATCATCCCCAGCATAGCCTACTACCAAGTGACCATGCTCCTTTACCTTTCCAACAACCATGAGATTCCTATATAGTTTATTTTCACCTGTGCCTAGATATCTCATATCCGTGATTATCCCTATAATCATCCTTGGAAAATCTATTCCATGATCTATTTCAAATTCTCTCATTACTCCATGGGCCATAATCTCTGCTGCCACTCCATCATCTATAGTCAATCCATCAAGGTTGGCTATCAATATATTTGCTTCTTTTAATTTGGCAGTATCAGCTTGAGATATTTTTATATCTGTGATAATTGCATCATTTGTCTTTTTATCATTTATATCTGCATTTCTTTGTGGAACATAGAGTTCTAGGTTAGTATTTTTTTCTATATACTGGGCTAAATCTTCTGTCCATCTAAACATAGCATCATTAAAAAAATGACTTGCTAAATATCCTTTCATTAATTCTCCTTAAAAACTTCTGCCAGCTCCTCCGCCACCAGATGATCCTCCTCCTCCGGAAAATCCTCCGCCAGAGCCGCCGCCAAAGCTTGATCCTCCCCAAGATGAGCCTCCAAAGCCTCCACCTCTTGGATAAAATCCTCCAAAGCCACCCGGGCCTCTTCTTCTAAAGCCGCCTCCGCCTCTTCTGTTATTATTGTTTAAAAGATTTGAGACTATTATAAATATTACCAAAAGCATTATTAGTGTTGAAATAGGAAATCCATCGTCACTATCAACAGGCTCAAGTCTTTCCTGGTAGGAAGTGTAGTCCTTTTCAAGCTCAATGTCATATTCCGCAGCTATTTCTCCAACAACTGCATTAAATCCTTCATTTAGAGCTTGTGAATAATCGCCTTCTTTAAGCTTTTCGAGCATGAAGCTATCAATTATTCTACCTACCTTACCATCATTAAGCCTACCTTCTATACCATAACCAGTAATTATGTTTACTTGTCTTTTACCATTTGGTCCTGGTCCTAAAAATAGGATTAGTACTCCATTTTCCTTATCTTTATCGCCTATTTTCCAAGCATTAAAGATATCAGTTCCATAAGAATAACCATCAAGTCCATCTGGGTTTTCTAGGCTTACAACGACCACTTGAGAGCCAGTTTTATCTTCTAGCTGTCTATTGGTCTTATTTATATTTTCTTTTGTGGCTTCATCTAGTATTCCAAGCTCATCTAGGTAATAATCTGTGCTTGGACTTGGTATACTAGCATAAGATTTAATTTGAAAAAGGCAGAAAAGAACCGCTATTAGTATTCCTAGCCTTTTAAATCTTGCCTTTCTCATAATATTTCTCCTAGTTACCAAAGTCTACTTTTGGTGCATCTTGTGCAGCTGCATCAGCCTTGAAATATTCTGCTGGGTCATAGCCTGTAAATTTAGCTATGATATTTGTTGGAAATCTTCTAATATCTTTATTATATTCACCAACTGCTTCGTTATAGTTCTTTCTTTCTGTTGAAATCCTATTTTCTGTTCCTGCAAGCTCATCCATAAGCTGAACAAATTGTGTATCTGCCTTAAGCTCCGGATAGGCTTCTACTACTACATTGATATCACCTATAGCTCTTGTTAACTGATCATTTGCTTCTGCTAATTCTTCTGGGCCCTTAGCATTTTGTATACCTGCTCTAGCATTTGTTACTGCTGTAAGGGTTTCATTTTCATGATCTGTATATCCCTTTACAGTACTTACTAAGTTTGGTATAAGGTCAGCCCTTCTTTGAACAACATTTTGTACTTGAGCGTAGGCTTGATTTACATTTTCACGACTTCCTGCAAGTCTATTATAGGTTGGAACTATCATGAATAATCCAAGGGCAATAATTACAATTATGCCTATAATTAATCCTTTACTTCCTGAACCTCTTCTTCTATCTGTCATATTTCCTCCTAAATTACTCTTTTTCTATTTATACCCATCTAGGAGAATAATTTCATTATTTTCTAAAGTTTTCCTAACATCTATTATTCTTTGATTTGAAGAACCTCTAAATTTAAGCTTTAAATCCTTGAGCTCTTCTATAAATTCACCATCTACCAAGACATCAATCTCCTCTAAAATCTCTCTAGCTAATTTTATATTCATCAGATCTTCTATCTTAAAACCTGTGTAAACCCATATGGACTTATCTACTTCTTTTCTTATGTTTATTAAAGCTTCTTTAAGGCCTAAAGGATTTTCAAAAGGCTCGCCTCCTAGGACTGTAAGCCCTTCTACTTCCTTAAGTTTAAGATAAGAAATAACCTCTTCTTCGGCTGCCCTATCCCATTTTTTCCCATAAGAAAAATCCATATAGTCCCTATTAAAACAATTTGGACAATTTCTATCACAACCTGTTAGGAAAAAAGTGGTCCTGATACCAGAACCATTTGCTACATCGTATTTTCTTATTTGACCGTAATTCATATGTGGAGCACTCTCGCTTTTATTTCCTTAGTTCTTCCTTCATTCCAGAAATTTTCACCAAGATATCCGCAAGTCCTCCTTACTACTGTAAGTTTAGCCCTATCGTGATTACCACAATTTGGACAATACCATTGGTTATCATCATCAAGTAGAATTTCCCCATCATAGCCGCAGTTGCCACAATAATCACTCTTTGTATTAAATTCGGCATATTGGATGTGGTCATAAATATATTCTATCATTGTAAGAACTGCTTCAATGTTATTGGTCATATTTGGAATTTCTGCATAAGATATACAACCACCGGTTGATAATTTTTGGAAATTACTTTCAAAATCAAACTTATCAAATACTGTTATATGCTCTCTAACATCCACATGGAAGGAGTTTATATAATAGCCCTTATCTGTTACATCAGCTATATCTCCAAATCTTTCCCTATCAATTGATGCAAACCTGTGGGTTAAGCTTTCTGCTGGTGTTCCATAAACTGCAAAGGCTATATGGTATTTATCTGTCCATTCTTCCTTCTTGGAATTTAGAAGTTCCATGATTTTCATGGCAAATTCATAGCCTTCTTTTGTGGTATGGGATACTCCCTTTGTAAGCTTGGTTGCTTCATAGACTCCTATATAGCCAATGGTTACTGTGGCATAACCATTTTCTAGAAGTGGTTTTATTGACTCGTGTTTTTTAAGTCTTGCTATCGCTCCATGTTGGAAGTGGATTGGTGATGAGTCACTTGTGACCTTTGATAAGTGTTCATATCTTAAGAGTCCTACTCTTTTTACTAAATCTAGTCTTTTTTCTAGTATTTCAAAAAATAACTTCTCATCTCCGTCTGCAAGGATTGCAATTTGAGGGAGGTTTATTGTACAAACTCCCATGTTAAACCTACCATCAAATTTATAATCTCCATACTCATCCTTGTAAGGAGGTAGGAAGGCCCTACATCCCATTGGCGAAAATACATTGCCTTCGTAATTTTCACGCATTTTCTTAGCTGAAATATAGTCTGGATACATTCTTTTTGCCGTACATTTGGCTGCAAGCTTTGTTAGGTCAAAATATTTTGAATCTATGTGGATATTATTTTCATCTAAGACATATATTAACTTAGGGAAGGCTGGAGTTACATAAACTCCTTGCTCGTTTTTGATTCCTTCTATTCTTTGCTTTAGGATTTCTCTTATTATTTGGACTGTCTCATCCAAGTAAGGATCATTTTCATCTGTATGCATAAATAAGGTTACAAATGGTGATTGACCATTGCTTGTCATGAGGGTATTTATCTGGTATTGGATAGTTTGTATACCACTTTCCAAATCTCTTTGGGTAAGAGCCTTGGCCATTTTTTGGATATCTTCCTCATTTGCCAGAATTTCTTTTGATAATTTAAGATTTTTAGCATATGATTTTTTAAGATATGGGCTTAGGCATGATATATTTATTGATTGGCCCCCATATTGGTTTGATGCAATTTGGGCTATGATTTGGGTCATAACATTGCAAGCTACCTGGAATGATTTTGGACTTTCTATCATCTTTTCGTTGACAACTGTCCCATTGTCTAACATATCTTTCATATCTACTAGGCAGCAATTAAAAATCGGCTGGATTAGATAATCAAGATCGTGGATATGTATGGCTCCTGATTCGTGAGCCTCTACAAGATCAGCTGGGATTAGTTTTCTCTTTGCTATATCTTTTGCAACCTCTCCTGCTATTAAGTCCCTTTGAGTTGAGGCAATTATTGGATTTTTGTTTGAGTTTTCATCCATTACATCTATATTTGTCTGATTTAATAGACCAATTATTTCATCGTCAGATGTATTTTGCTCACGCTTGTAGGCTTGAACTGCCTTGTAGGACTCGTAGGCCTTAGCTGTTGCAGGATTTTTCCTATCTATTAATTTGTAGTAGACTAGGTCTTCAATTTCATAAATGGAGATTTCTCTTTTATTTTTAGATCTCTCCTCAATTTCACTAGCTATCTCAGCCGCTTGGCCTTCCACATAAATACCACTTGGGGAATGCATGGCTTTTTCTATGGCTAGAGTAATTTTATCTTTATAAAAATCGACTTTAGTCCCGTCTCTTTTTATTACTTGTAACATTTTTACCTCCGAAATCTTATGTATATATGATACCACAAATAAGATTTTCTGTAAAATAATTAGTACTATATGTAGTATTCAAATTACAATTAAATACTACATATAGTAGTTATGGCTTAAAATAGCCAAAGAAAAAACAGAGCAATCTATTAAATCACTCTGTCTATTTTTCTACTTGTCTTAACTAAGCTATTTAACTTCAAAGGTCAAATTATTATTCTCATCTAGAACTAAGACTGCTGTATCTTTTTCTGCTACCTTTCCTTCTATAATCAATTTACCTAGCATAGTTTCAACGTTTCTTTGTAGGAATCTCTTGACTGGCCTTGCACCGTATTCTACATCATAAGAATTTTCTAGGATATATTCTTTTGCTGCTGGGCTTATTTCAAGTTTGATATCCCTATCAGCTAATCTCTTTCTTATATTGTCGATTTGTAGATCTATTATTTCATAAACTTGATCGCTAGTTAGTGGTGTAAACATAACTATATCATCAATCCTGTTTAAAAATTCTGGCTTAAAGGAATGTCTTAGGGCTTCTTCTACTTGATATTTATTTTCTTCCTTGATTGTGCCATCTTCTTTTAGACCATCAATTAGGTACTGGCTGCCGATGTTTGATGTCATTATTATGATGGTGTTTTTAAAGTCTACAGTCCTACCTTGACTATCTGTAAGCCTTCCATCATCTAAGACTTGTAAAAGTATATTAAAGACATCTGGATGGGCTTTTTCTATCTCATCAAATAAGATTACTGAGTAAGGTTTACGTCTTACAGCCTCTGTTAATTGGCCTCCTTCTTCATAGCCAACATAGCCAGGAGCTGCACCTATAAGTCTTGATACAGAATATTTTTCCATATATTCTGACATATCTATCCTTATCATATTGTGCTCATCATCAAACATGGCCTCAGTTAGGCTCTTTGCAAGCTCTGTTTTACCAACACCTGTAGGACCTAGGAAAATGAAGGATCCTATTGGCCTATTTTCATCCTTAAGACCTGATCTAGCTCTTATTATTGCATCTGCTACTGCCTTGATAGCTTCATCTTGTCCAATTACTCTTTGATGAAGGGTCTCATCTAGGTGAAGGATTTTACTTCTTTCACTTTCTACAAGTTTTGATACTGGTATATTTGTCCAAGAACTCACTACATCAGCTACATCTTCATCAGTAACTTCCTCTTTTATGCTTTCTTTATTTTCATTTTCTGACTTGCCACTTACTTCTTTTAGTTTATTTTCAAGAGCAACTAGCTTACCATATTTAAGTTCAGATAATTTTTCAAAATCATAAGATCTCTCAGCTTGGTCAATTTCTATCTTGACCCTATCGATTTCTTCTTTTATATCCTTAACTTCATCGATAGCAGATTTTTGTTCTTTCCATTTAAGGAAATCTTCATTATATTTTTCAGATAAATCTGCCAATTCTTTTTCTAACTCTTCAAGTCTTTTCTTAGAATACTCTTCTTCTTCTTTTTTAAGAGCTGTTATTTCAATTTGTAATTGTAAAAGCTTTCTCTTTTGCTCATCTAAATAGCTAGGCATGGTATCTATCTCTGTCCTAACTGTAGCACAAGCTTCATCCATAAGGTCTATTGCCTTATCTGGTAAAAACCTATCAGATATATACCTGTCTGATAATTCAGCTGCTGCTATTACAGCACTATCTTGAATTCTAATTCCGTGGTAGACTTCATATTTTTCTTTGATTCCCCTTAAAATTGAAATTGTATCTTCTACAGATGGTTCATCTACCATTACCTTTTGGAATCTTCTTTCAAGGGCCCCATCTTTTTCGATGTATTCCCTATATTCATTTAGGGTTGTAGCACCTATTACCTTGATTTCTCCGCGGGCAAGCATTGGCTTCATGATGTTTGATGCATCCATTGCACCCTCGCTCTTACCAGCTCCAACTATGGTGTGGATCTCATCTATGAACATTATAATCTGACCTTCAGATTTTTTGACTTCTTCAATTACTGCCTTGAGTCTCTCCTCAAATTGGCCCCTGTATTTAGCACCTGCTACTAGGGCACCCATGTCAAGTGAGAAAATCCTCCTGCCTTGAAGTGGCTCTGGAACATCGTTATTTACAATTCTTTGGGCAAGACCTTCAACTATAGCAGTCTTACCAACACCTGGTTGACCTATTAGGACAGGGTTGTTTTTCTTACGTCTACTTAGGATTCTAAGAGCATTTCTAATCTCACTATCCCTACCAATAACTGGGTCAATCTTACCTTCCCTAGCTTCTGCTGTTAGGTCTCTACCGAATTTTTCTAGAGGATTTGAAGTTTCTTCTGGGTTATCGCTTGTAACTTTTTGACCATTCCTGACTTTTAGGACAGTATCTTTGAAGGCCTTGTAGGTAATATTATATCTCTTGTTAAGATCAGTGACCTCACTTTTTTCCTTAAGTAGTGATAGGTAGATGTGCTCTACTGATATAAAGGAATCCCCCATTGCTTCTGCTTCATCTTCTGCTTTTAGGAATATTCTTTGAAATACTTGTGATGGATAGGTCTTAGCATTTCCTGATTGTTTTGGCAAAGACTCTATCTTTTTCTCTAGATCGTTTTTATAAGAATTTACATCTACTCCCATGTCCTTTAAAACCATTGATACATAGGAATCTGAACTTTCTACTAGGGCTAGGCCAAGATGAAACTCAGTCACTTCTGGGTTTGCATCTTTTATAGCCATTGAATTTGCATTATTAATTGCTTCAATTGATTTTTGTGTTAATTTATTGTTATCCATATTATCCCTCGATTTCTTTTAACTTTTTATATAATTCGATTTGTTCTTCATTAAGATCTGGGTTATCTATTTGAATTTCAAGGATTAAATCGCCCTTGTTATTTTTCCTATCTACATAACCCCTATCTTTTAGTCTAATTTTTTTGCCTGTATTTATCTTTTCTGGAATATTTACCAGCAAGGCCCCTGATTTAGTATCTACCTTTACCTTTTTTCCAAAGTAGGCATCCCATGGGCTAAGCTTAATTTTTTTGATTAAATCTATTCCATCAAGAGCAAGGTATTCATCATCTTTTATATTAACTTTTACATATATATCTGCTGCAAGACCGTATTTTGAACCATCAATTCTAATCTTATTTTTGTTTTTAAGACCCTTTGGTATCTTAACATCTATATCGGTAAGCCTTCCTTGTGAGTTAACAGATATCTTTCTAGATGTACCTTCCATGGCTTCATCTATTGATATAGTAACTTCGGTATTTAGCTTCGATTTTTCTTTTTTTGAAAATCCGTTTCCAAAACCCCCAAACCTTGAACTGTGGCTTGTGCTATGACTTTTAGATCCAAAACCACCGAATAAGGTATCAAAAAAGTCTGAAAAACCTGAATCATTCGAACTTGTATATGTGTATGAGCCATTTCCGAAGTTTCCAAAATCAAATCCAAAATCTCTCGGATCAAAATTTTGACCACCTGTAAAATTGGCTCCTGAACCAAAGGTATCATACTTTTGTCTCTTATCAGGATCTGATAAAACCTCGTAGGCTTCATTTATTTCTGTAAATTTTTTGTGTGCACTTTCATCATCTGGATGAAGGTCTGGGTGGTATTTTTTAGCTAATTTTCTATAAGCTTTTTTGATCTCATCGGCGCTAGCTTTCTTATCCACCCCTAGCACTTCATAGTAATCTTTATATTGCATATTTACCTCCATCTTTTTCGTTTGACCATCTCTGACCTTAATTTAATTATACTGACTTAAATATGCATTTCAAGTATATTTATGACTTTTTGACCAATAATTTTTATATAAATTTAACCAATAAAAAAGAGCTTTACTAATAAAGCTCCAAATTTTAGTGGTCGTATTCTACTATTGATATTACATCGTAATCTTTTAGATATTCTCTACCCTTTAGGCCTGTAAGTTCGATTAAAAATTCAAAGCATACAACTTCTGCTCCAAGGCTTTCAACTAGTTTTGCGCTTGCCTTAGCAGATCCACCTGTGGCTATAAGATCATCTACTATTACAATTTTGTCCCCTGGTTTTAGGGCATCCTTGTGGATTTCAAGCTCGTTTGAACCATATTCAAGCTCATAGGATACTCTTTCAATTTCTCCAGGCAATTTCCCTGGTTTTCTAATAGGAATGAAGCCCTTGTTTAATCTATCAGCAAGGGGTGCACCAAAAATAAGTCCTCTTGATTCTACTCCTGCTATATAGTCAAACTCGTAATCTTTTAATGCTTCTTCTAACCTATCTAGGGTTTCTTTAAAGCCTTCCCTATTTTTAAGTAAGGTTGTTATATCCTTAAAAGATATACCTTTTTCTGGATAGTCTTCTATAACCCTGATTAATGATTTTATGTCCATATCTCCTCCATCTTTGTACATTTGTATTATACCCTAATATTAATTTCTTAAATAAGATTTTAGATAATTTTGCCTAATTTCTTCTATAGAATTAGGATAAACCTTAAAATAAGATATACCACCCGCATTAAATGGCTCACCTTCAAGACGAATGGAATTAATATTTGAAGGATCTACGCTCTTAAAATCTAAAGCTAAGGACGAAAGGTTTTTAAGACCTATATTTGTCTTAATGTATGGTTTCATAGCCTTGTATACTGATGGAAGCTTGCTTATATTTTCTGCCTTTGTTGCTTCCTTTATAAACTGTTTCATAAAATCTTGTTGGGTATTTATCCTACCAAGGTCTGCATTTTGATAGCCCTTTCTAAAGCGAACATAGGCTAAGACCTCATCACCTGCCATTTTCCTTATTCCTGGGCTAATGCCCATGGCACTTGCTACTTCATTACTTACTTCTACATCCATACCGCCAAGGGCATTGATCCCTGCAATAACTGCATCAAATGAAATAACAAAGTACTTATCCAGATTTATTCCTAGAAAATCCCTCACAACTTCCATTGTCAAATCAATTCCGCCATAAGAGTGGGCTGCATTAATCTTATCCATTGACCCCCTAATTGAAACATAGGAATCTCTTGGGATTGAAATCATGTCTATGGTGTTTTTATCCTTATTTACATTGACAAGCATAAGCGTGTCTGTTCTTGTGCCAGTATCTTCTCCAGTCGAATCTACTCCTGCAAGCAAGAACATAAACCCTCTGTCATTTGAAATATCAAAAATTTCACCACCAGCTCCATCATTTTTAAAAAAGTTTAGTAAGAGAAAACCTGCAGCAAAAACCACTACAAACATCAAAAATACAAGTACCGATTTAATTATTTTTATCATATTATTTTTCATTTTATCACCTATGACTATTTTACACCCTTTTTAAAAGATTTTCTTAAAATATTTGTAAGTTAGGCTATAATAAAGACAGGAGGAATCATGTTAATTAAAAAAATTGATGAATATCTAAATGAAAATACCTATCCCTTCCATATGCCAGGCCACAAAAGATCGAAGCTTTTAAGAAATGACCTGGGATATTTAAGAGATTTTACAGAAATAGAAGGACTTGATAACCTCAATGACCCCAAAGAAATCTTTGTAAAAATGCAGATAGCTATTGCCGAAAATTATCGAGTAAAAGATGCTATAATTTCTACAAATGGATCAACAAATGGCATCCTTGCAGCAATAAGAAGCCTCAGCAAAAACAATAAAAATCTTCTAATAGAGAGGTCATCCCATAAGGCTGTTTATAATGCCGCTCTCATAAATAAATGCAAACTTGACTACATCGATATAATAACAGATGAGGTAAGCGCTGTAGCAGGTATCGATTATAATGTTTTAGAGAATAAATTAAAAAACAAATCCTATGGGGCTGTGGTGGTGACAAGTCCTTCCTATGAAGGTTATATACTAGATTTAGAAAAAATTTATGGCATATGCCAAAAATATGAGACCAAACTTTTTGTAGACCTAGCCCACGGGAGCCACTTATACCTAAATGAACTTTATAAAAATATCTTTGACCTAGCTGTTACATCCTTTCACAAAAATCTCTCAGCCCTTACCCCATCAGCCGCTCTTTTGGTAAATGATGAATCTTTGATAGGAAGTCTTAAGGAAAGTATGGCGATTTTTCAAACATCATCCCCATCTTATCTAATTTTACAATCCATAGATGAAATGATAGAAAATTTCCCAAAATTTTATAGGCTTATGGATGATTTAAATAAAAATTTAGATAAGCTATATGACCTTGACCTTAAAAACTTAAAGCTAATTGACCATAAGGATAAGGATAGGTCAAAAATACTTATATCCTGTAAAGACGCCAATGTAAGTGGCTTAGAGCTTCAAGAAATCCTTAGGAAAAATAAGATTGAAATAGAGATGGCCTATCCATCCTACGCTCTCTTAATAGCAAGTATTTTTGATAGTGAAGAAGCTTTTAAATATTTAGAAGAAGTTTTATTAAAAATTGATAAGGAGCTTTTCAAATATAAAAATTCTTATACCTTTACTTATCCAAGGCCTACAAAAAAATATGAACTGTATCAGGCTTATGAAAAAGAAAAATCTATGGTAAAGCTAGAAAATTCTATAGGCCACATTGGAGGAGAATTTGTCTATGCATATCCGCCTGGCATTCCTATCCTTACGCCAGGAGAAATCATTGATGAAAATACCTTGGCTTGCCTAGATTTTATGAAATCAAAGGGCCTTTCTTTAAATATCGAAGATGAAATTTCTTGCCTTATTGACAAAAGTGAATAAAAATGCTAAAATTATATACAAAGATGAATTATAAGGAGTGTATTATGAAAAGAATTCTTACATTAAATACAAGAAACTTACACAAGAGCAAAAAAGATGGTGGTTGTGGTGAATGCCAAACTTCTTGCCAATCTGCTTGCAAAACATCTTGCGGAGTTGCAAACCAAGAATGTGTTAGCAAAAAAAATAAATAAGAGCTTACATATTAGAAGGCCTTTGCAAATCTTATCTGATTTTTTGGGTAATTGCGAGGGTCTTTTTGTATTCTTAACTTTTATATTCCTAGTAATTAAGTATAATATATTAGGTTAAAAAACCATAGGAGGAATAATGATACATCAATATAAAGCTAAGGGTTTTAATATTGTTTTAGATATATACAGTGGTTCTGTTCATCTAGTAGATGACCTTACATACGATATAATAGAATCTTACAAGAATTCTGACATAGATAAGCTAAAAACAGATTTAAGCCTTAAGTACAATGTGACAGATGAAGAATTAGAAGCTGCCTTCAATGAAGTAAGCGACCTTATTGAAAGCGGCCAATTGTTTACAGAAGATAATTTCAAGGACCTTGCCATAGATGTAACAAAAAAACCTACAACTATCAAGGCCCTTTGCCTAAATGTAGCCCATACCTGTAATTTTACCTGCGATTATTGCTTTGCTAAGGGTGGAACCTATCATGGACCTGATGCGATTATGTCAAAGGAAGTGGCCAAAGCTGCTATTGACTTTTTACTAGAAAATTCTGGAAGCCACTATAATTTAGATATTGACTTTTTTGGTGGTGAACCTTTGATGAACCTAAGCGTTGTAAAATACACAGTAGACTATGCTAGAAGTAAGGAAGAAGAATTTAACAAGCACTTTAACTTCACCCTTACAACCAATGGCCTACTTCTAAACGACGAAAATATTGACTACTTAAATGAGAACATGAAAAATGTTGTCTTATCCCTGGATGGAAGACGCGAAAAGCACGATCATTTCAGAAAAACTATGAAGGGAACAGGCTCCTTCGACCTTATAGTTCCAAAATTTCAAAAACTTGTCGAAAGACGTGGTGATAAGGAATACTATATGAGAGGAACCTATACAGCCAATAACCTTGATTTTACAGAAGATATCAAGACTTATCTTGACCTAGGTTTTAAGAGGACATCCCTTGAACCTGTTGTTGGTTCACCTGATAATGAATATGCTCTAAAAGATGAGCACCTTGATATCCTCTATGATCAATATGAGAAACTTGCTGACATGATGATGGAAGCAATTGATAAGGATGATAAATTTATTTTCTACCACTATATGATTGATCTTGAAAATGGGCCTTGTATCCACAAGAGACTTTCTGGATGCGGTTCTGGTACAGAATATATGGCAGTAACCCCTACAGGCGACCTCTATCCTTGCCATCAATTTGTAGGCAATGAAGACTTTATAATCGGAAATATCTATGATGGAGTAAAAAATAAGGGGCTTGTAAATCGCTTTAAAACCTGCAACTGCTATTCTAAAGAAGAGTGTAGGTCATGCTGGGCCAATATGTATTGTTCAGGAGGCTGTGCGGCAAATAACTACAATGCCACAGGCGATTTAAACCACACCCACGAATATTCTTGCAAATTATTTAGAAAAAGAATTGAAATGGCCCTAGCCGTAAAAATTTATGAATTCCTTAAGGAAGCTGAAAAAGAAGAAAGTCTTGCCTAAGGGCACAAATAAAGCCAAGCTTGTGCTTGGCTTTTAGATTACCCTTTTTTCTGAAGCAAGGGCCAATACTTTTATTTCTTTGGCATGAGATGCTTTTAATACTTTAATGATTTCCTTAGCTGTATTGCCCGTTGTTAAGATATCATCGATAATAAGAACCGACTTGCCTGTCAAATCTTTTTGGCAAACAAAAGCATCAACTAGGTTGAGACTCCTTTCCTCCCTGCCTAAATCATGCTGAGCCTTGGTGTCTTTAACTTTTCTAAATTCATCCAGATAGCTTGGCCTTATCCTTTCTATAAAGTCATCTGTAATCATCCTTATTTGATCAAATCCCCTATCTATTAGAGTTGATTTTGAAGATGGAGATGTCAATATATAATCAGCATCAAATAAGCCTTTCCTAGTCCCATATTCATACAGAAATTCAGAAAAAACTCTGGAAAGGGATGTATTTCTTTCAAACTTATAATCCCCTATTAGTTTTTTCAAAAAATCATCATAAAAAAACATGGCATAGGCCTTGGTATTTCCTACTAGAAATTCATTATCTACATAGTCTAGTTTGTCAAAGCAATCTCTACAGATATGGTATTTGTAGATATATTCTTCCTTACAAATATAACACTTGTTAGGGTCTAAAAATAAAAAATCAATCAGCAAGTATAGACTCCATTTCCCCTATCCAATAGGCTAGGTTGGTATTTCTCTTATTTGACCTATTATTATCGACCATTGTTTTTATAAATCTCTTCTCACCCAATAGTATTACAAGGCTCTTAGCCCTAGTTATACCAGTATAAAGTAAGTTTCTAGTTAAAAGCATAGGTGCCACCTGCATCATAGGAATTATAACACACTTAAATTCTGAGCCTTGAGACTTGTGGACTGTGATGGCATAGGATAAGTCAAGATCTTTTATGTCTTCTTTTTTATATTTTATAAGCTTACCATCTTCAAATTCTACCTTAAAGCTTTCCTCATTTGAATCAATCTCTTTAATAATACCAATATCGCCATTATAAACTCCATCGTCATTTTCAACCATATTGATTGCCTTTAGGTCATAATTGTTCCTAACCTGCATGACTTTATCGTAGAGTTTAAAAGTCTTATTATTTATCTTCAAAAAAATATTTTGCTTATTTATAGTTTCTTGAATGGCTTCATTGATAGAATCGACTCCCCAAGCTGTCTTTCTTGATAGGGATAGGACTTGGATGTCATTTATCGGGTCAAGTTTATAGAAATTTGGTAGCCTATCTTTTATTAATTCTAGGAGACTTTCCTTAAAATTTTTAGAATTTGCATTTATAAAGAAAAAATCCTTGCCCGGTTGGTTTAAAAACGGATATTCACCCTTATTTATCCTGTGGGCATTTAAAACTATATTAGATTCTCCTGCCTGCCTAAATATTTTTTCTAGCCTCACTGAATTGATATTGGTTTCTAAAATATCTGATAAGACATTACCAGGGCCTACTGATGGGAGCTGGTCGCTATCTCCCACTAGAATTAGGGCTGTATTTTCCCCGATCGCATCGAGAAGACTTTTCATCAGATAAATATCAACCATACTCATCTCATCGACAATTATATAGTCTTTTTCGATTGGATTTTCTTCGTTATATTCAGCTATCGGCATATCTGGCCTGATTCCCACAAGCCTATGGATGGTATAGGCTTCCTTACCTGTTGATTCTTGCATTCTTTTGGCCGCCCTACCAGTTGGAGCTGCCAAGGCATAGGATAGATCATTATCATCAAGTATCTTTGTTATAGCGTTGATTATGGTTGTTTTACCAGTACCTGGCCCACCAGTTATTACAAGTAGCATATTCTCAAAAGCCTTATTTATAGCTTCTTTTTGTTCTTTGGAATATGGATCTAAGTCCTCATTTATACTTACATCAAAAATGTAAGAGGCAGCAATTTTTTTGGCTAAGTTCATTGCTACAGATTTTTCTGCCTTATAAAGACTTTTGGCATATACATAGGAGACATCATCTATTACTACCAGCTCAAGTTTGCCAGAAAGCAAATCTTCTTCAACTTGTCTAGATATTAGGTCTTTATCTATTTTTAGTAAATTTTGGGTCTTAATTATCAAATCTTCTAATTTTAAGCTTGTATGGCCATTAAAAACAGCCTCATAATCAATCACATAGGAAAGTCCTGCTGATATACGGAATGATGAATTGACTTTCATTTCCATACTACGAGCAAGGCTATCTGCCATATTAAAGCCGATTCCCTTTATATCTTCTATAAGCTTATAAGGATTTGCCCTTATTATATCTCTGGTATTTTCACCATATTTATTATAGATTTTCATAGAAAGATTGTAAGAAATTCTTAGCTTATTTAAAAATTCCATAGTTTGTCTAGAATCTCTAGTGTCTTCTACCGATAAGCTTATATCTCTTAGTTTTTTCTTGCCAATTCCTTCTACTTCTATAAGTCTTTCTGTATTGTCATATAGGATGTCCAGAGACTCATTTCCGAATTTTTGATAGATGGCCTTAGCTGTTTTAGGTCCAATTCCTCTTATATTTGAATTTGATAAAAATTTAATTATTGATTCTTTATCTGATGGTTTTTTAAGACTTACATTTCTGACATTTATCTGCTCACCATATTTATCATGATAGGTTAAATCTCCCTCTACTTCTATCCTATCTCCCTCATTAAAAATAGGCATAGTACCAACAATGGTAATATCTGAATCAGTAGTGTCAAGGGTCATTACACTATAACCACTTTCATCATTTCTATACCTAATGTTTGTTACTATGCCTTCTATTTTCATTTATTCTACTCTAACTCTCTTAATATCTGCTCCAAGCTTGGTAAGTTTTTCTACTAGATTTGAATAGCCCCTATCTATGTGGTAAATGTCAAATACTCTAGTAGTGCCTTCAGCTACAAGTCCTGCCATTACAAGGGCAGCGCCTGCTCTTAAATCTGTTGCCTTTACATCTGCTCCATGAAGTTTTTCAACACCTGCAATTGTCGCTCTATTACCAGATGTTGCGATAACAGCCCCCATTTTTGATAGTTCATTTACGTGCATGAACCTATTTTCAAAAACAGTTTCTTGAATCCTGCTCTCACCTTCACAAACTGTCATTAGCGCCATAAATTGAGCTTGAGCATCTGTTGGAAAACCTGGATAAGGAAGTGTTTGGATGTTGGTAGCCTTAAGCTTGCCCTTATTTGCCCTTACAATAATCTTATCCTCATCTTCAATCTCTTCTACTTCAACACCCATCTCAACAAGCTTCGCTATAACAGGTCTGATGTGGCTGCCGATAACATTATTAATCAATACCTCTCCCCTAGTCATAGCTGCAGCTGTCATATAGCTTGCTGCTTCTATCCTATCAGGAATTATGGTATGTCTTGTTCCCTTTAGCTTTTCTACGCCATTAATTACAATTGTTGATGTACCAGCTCCCTTTATATTTGCTCCCATTTTTGATAAGAAAGAAGCAAGGTCTACTATTTCTGGTTCCTTGGCTGCGTTTTCTAGAGTGGTCTTACCCTTTGCAAGAGTCGCTGCCATGATAATATTTTGTGTAGCTCCTACTGATGGGAAGTCTAGGTATATCTCTGTTCCTACTAGACCATCTTTTGCTTCTATAGATATTTCATCATCATTTATTATATTAGATGCTCCTAAAGCCTCAAAACCCTTTAAGTGTAAATCTATTGGACGACTTCCTATATTACATCCGCCTGGAGCCTTTGTGTAAGCTGCATTAAATCTTGATAAGAGTGGACCCATAACAACAAATGAAGCTCTCATCTTATCCATTAGATCAAAAGGTGTCTCGCAGGTATTAATTGAAGCTGAATTTATGCTTAAGGTATTAGTGTCTAAATACTTTACTTCACTTCCTAAATGCTTAAGGACTTCGACCATTATCTCTACATCCTTAAGCTCAGGAACACCATCCAATATTATTTCTTCTGTACCTAACACACAGGCAGCTAGTATTGGAAGAGCCGAATTCTTCGCTCCAGAAATATTCACTTCTCCCTGTAGAGGTCCATTAGAATTTATTACTAAAATTTCTTTTCCCGCCATATCAAGTCCTTATTTAGTGCCAAATAGCCTATCGCCGGCATCACCAAGTCCTGGTACTATATAGCCATTTTCATTTAATTTCTCATCTAATTGAGCTATATATATTTTTACATCTGGATGTTTTTCTTCAAGTAATTTGAAAGCTTCAGGTGCTGCTATTACACTTAATAATTTGATAGATTTGCAGCCATATTCTTTTAGTCTATCTATAGCATCACAAGCTGAACCACCTGTAGCAAGCATTGGATCTACTACGAGTATGTCTCTATTTTCCACATCGCTAGGGAGTTTGCAATAATACTCTACAGGTTGTAGGGTTTCTTCGTTTCTATACATACCAATATGACCAATTTTAGCTGCTGGTAGGACTTCTAATACCCCATCAACCATTCCAAGGCCTGCTCTAAGGATTGGAACAATACCGATTTTTTTCCCTGTTAGTCTATAGCCTGTTGTCTTTGCAACTGGTGTTTCTACTTCGTATTCTTCAAGCTCTAAATCTGATGTTGCTTCATAAGCTAACATCATAGCTATTTCTGTAACTAGAGATCTAAACTCATTTGATCCTGTATTTATATCTCTTAAAATGGAAATTTTGTGTTTGATTACTGGATGGTCTAATACTTTTACATTTTTCATTGTTATTTATCTCCTATATAATTCACATCGCCTGCTGCCGATTTTTTCATCCTATTCATTATACTCTTACCCAAATGATTTTCCTTAACACCTTCTGCTAGAATAATATCTACATCCATCCTATCCATCTGCCTTAAGGCAGAAAATAAAACATGGCTCATTGTAGATAAGTCATTTCTATCACCAAAGCTTATAAAATTAAAATCTTTAAATATTTCTTTAGAATCCTCAAATCCTAATATTCCTACCCTATAAGATTTTTCTTTATAAGAATTTGCAAGATTATAAATATAATCTTTTGCTCCTTGGCCTACAAATACTTTCATCTTAGCCTTTGGGGCGTAGTGCTTATATTTTTGTCCTGGTGATTTTGGTCTGACACTTGCATCTACAAGGCTATCATCTAGTCTCACATCAGGGATAATCTCTTTTAGAAACTCAAAAGTATAAAAGCCGGGTCTAAGTATCACTGGCACATCTTCTGATAAGTCAAGAACAGTAGATTCTATACCAATATTAGACTCTCCACCATCTAATATCATAGGTATGGTAGAATCCATATCAAAAAAAACATCAGCTGCATTAGTTGGCGATGGCCTACCTGAAATATTTGCAGATGGGGCTGCAATTGGTGTGTTTGCAGTAGCTATTAGCCTATTTGCAATCTTATCTGATGGATATCTTATAGCTACAGTATCCCCTCCTGCTGTGACAGAATCAGGTATTAGCTTGGATTTCTTAAAAATCAGTGTTAGTGGCCCTGGCCAAAGCTTAAATAGGGCCTTATCCGTTTCTTTTATATCATCTACTAATTTTTCTAGCATTTCTAGATCTGAAATGTGTAAAATCAAAGGATTGTCGGCCGGCCTATGTTTAGCCTTAAAAATTTTCTGGCAAGCCTTATCATTTAGGCCATCTGCCCCAAGTCCATAGACTGTTTCAGTCGGAAAGGCTACAAGTTCTCCCTCATTTATCAAGCTTGCTGCCTTTTTTATTATTTTTTCATCAATGTTATTTCTATCTAACTCTAAAACTTCTGTTTTCATTTAGCCTTCTTTAATCTAAAATACAATAAGTCGGATCAGCGTGAAGTGTAAGTATCACTCCTGTTTCCTTCCTAATAATTTTTTCGATCCTGTCTATTTCATTATGAAGTTCACTGACAGTCAAATTTCCTGGAACCTCAACATGGCAAGACCCTATTATCTGTCCCCTACCATATTGGTGAATATCCAAATGATGCATGCCCTTTATATATTGGCCAGATAATAATATTTCAGAAATCTTTTCTTCTATATGCTCATCAATTCTTTCACCTAATAAATATTTTACTGTTTCATTAAATAAGTCTATACCAGGCTTTATAACAAAAAACGCTACTACAATACCCATTGCAGCATCTAGGTTAAAACTTACAAATCTTTGCAAAAATACACCTAAAATGATTGCGCTGGTTGAAATTATATCATTTCTAGCATCAAGCATTACACCTAGGTTCAGGTCTGATTCTAAATCTTTATATAATTTTGCATTTAACCTATAGATGTATACTTTTATCAAGATACCGGCAAATAATATTATAAAGCTTAATAAACTTAGACCGTTGGGGTTATTATCATTAAAAGACTTTGCAGAATTTATAAAAAGCATAAGTCCCACATAGATAATCACTATCGAAACAAGTAAGGATACCACATATTCTATCCTACCATGCCCGAATGGATGGTCCTTATCGGCTGGTTTTTTAGAAAAACTAGAACCAACTAAGGCCATTATTGAGACTACCGAATCAGAAAGGTTGTTAAAGGCATCATTTAAGATAGCTGTAGACTTACTTACAAAACCTAAAATAATCTTACTTATAAAAAGTATGATATTCATTATTATGCCAATAAGAGACGATACACTTATTAAATCTAGCCTTACATCAGGATTATCTGTATTTTTATAATCCTTTACCAATCTTTTAGCGAGGAAATCAAACAACTATTCTTCCTCGCCTATTTTTTCTAACTTTCTAGTTTGATCTTCTGCTATTAGGGAGTTAATCATATCTTCTATATTTCCATTTAGAAAATCATCTAGTTGGTAAACGGTCTTATTGATCCTGTGGTCGGTTATTCTTCCTTGAGGGAAGTTATATGTTCTTATTCTTTCAGACCTATCACCAGTACCTACCTGGCTTTTTCTGTTATCTGCTATTTCTTTATTTCTTTTTTCTTCTTCTAACTCATAAAGTCTAGCCCTAAGAACTCTCATGGCCTTATCTTTATTCTTTATCTGACTTTTTTCATCTTGTATGGCTACAACCAGACCTGTTGGTATATGGGTAAGTCTTACAGCAGAGTCAGTTGTATTTACAGACTGGCCACCATTACCACTTGACCTATAAACATCCACCCTAATATCGTTAGGATCTATGTGAAGCTCTACTTCATCAACTTCTGGAAGAACTGCAACAGTTGCTGTAGATGTATGTATCCTACCACCAGATTCTGTTTCAGGTACTCTTTGAACCCTATGAACTCCTGATTCGTATTTCAATTTAGAATAAGCTCCCTCACCTCTTACAACAAAGGTAGCATCCTTAATTCCACCTACCCCTTGGCTGTTAACCTCAATATCTTCAGTCTTAAAGCCTGCCTTATCAGCATACATGTTATACATTCTGTAAAGGTCTCCAGCAAAAAGTCCTGCCTCATCACCTCCAGCCCCTGGTCTAATTTCAACAATTACGTCTCTTTCATCGTTAGGGTCCTTTGGTATTAGAAGAATTTGCATTTCATCTTTGAAGACTTCAAGGTTTTTCTTGTTTTCATCAATTTCTTCTTTGAGCATAGCAATCATATCTTGATCATCTGTCTCGTTTAGAAGCTCTTGATTTTCTTCTATTGTATCTTCTGCGTTTTTAATTTCTTCGTATTTTTCAACTACTGGTTTTAGTGAATTGTACTCTTTAGAAACTTTTCTAAATTGATCCATATCTGCTAAAACTGCAGGATCTGCAAGTTTTAATTCAAGTTGTTTGTAATTTTCTCTAACATGTTCTAGATTTTCAAACATAATTTATCCTTTCTGTGCAATAATAAATCTATCAAAATCGTTAAAATCTTTTATGTTTTTTATCTTAATAAAATTTTCATTCTTCAATAATTCATTAATCTCATCTTTTTGATCATAACCTACTTCAAAAATTAGGTGTCCTCCATCATTTAGATAGTTTGGTGCATCTTTTATAATTTGCCTATAGAAATCTAAGCCATCTACACCACCATAAAGGGCTGATTTAGGTTCATAAAAAAGCTCTTTATCGAGACTTTCATAATCTACTTCATTGATATAAGGTGGGTTTGATACTATTAAATCAAATTTGCCTTCAATATTTTCAAATAAGTCAGATTTGATAAAGCCGACATTATTTATATCTAGATGCTCTTTATTTTCATTTGCTAAGCTTAGGGCCTTATCTTCTATATCTGATCCAATGACAAGAGAGTCCTTTAGATTATAGGCAAGACTTAGGGCTATAGCACCACTACCTGTTCCTATATCTAGGATTTTTTTCTTATTAAAGTTAGATTTTATAATATAATCAACAATTATCTCTGTTTCAAATCTTGGTATAAGAGCTCTCGAATCAACCTTAAGCCTTAAATTATAAAATTCCCACCAGCCTATGGCGTATTGGAGGGGAATAGATTCTTTCCTCATATTTATTATATCGTTTAATTTTCTAGATTCTTCTTCTTTTAGGTCTAAATTTTGATTTAAGAGTATAAAAGATTTGGGTTTATCTAAAATATAGGAAAGAGCTATGAGTGTTGTGTTGTAATCTTTTTTTAAAAATTCTGATATTTTCATTATTTTACACAAAAATAAGGTAAGTTGCCTTACCTTATATTTCTTTCTATTATTTTCTACCGTATTTCTTGTTAAATCTTTCTACCTTACCACCACGTTCAGCAGTTCTTTGTTTACCAGAGTAGAATGGGTGACAATTGCTGCAAACTTCTACTTTGATTTCTTCTTCTGTTGAACCTACTGTAAACTCGTTGCCACAAGACACACAAGTTACCTTAGCTTGGTGATATTCTGGATGTAATTCTTTTTTCATAATTCACCTCTATCTTCCATTTCAATAAGCAATTAAAATTATACCTGCTTTGTATACTTAAATCAAGTTATTTAAGGGATGAATTTATCAGTTTAACAAAATCTTCGTTAGATTTTGTCCTTTTCATCCAATCGATTAACTCCAGAATAGATTCTGTTGTATTTAGGTCTGAATTTCTTAGCTTATAAATAGCTTCCATTTCTTCTTTTGATAAAAGAAGATCATCACGTCTTGTTGATGATTTTTCGATATTTATAGCTGGGAATATCCTTCTATTTGATAAACGTCTATCTAGGTGGATTTCCATATTACCTGTTCCCTTAAACTCTTCAAAAATCATATCATCCATCCTAGAACCAGTATCTACTAAGGCTGTAGCTAGTATTGTAAGTGAGCCGCCATCTTCAATATTTCTTGCAGCACCAAAAAATTGCTTTGGACCAACAAGTGCTAGTGTATCAAGACCACCTGATAGGGTCCTGCCTGATTGAGGAGTCATAATATTATAGGCTCTTGCAAGCCTTGTGATGGAGTCAAGAAGAATCACTACATCCTTCTTCTCCTCAACAAACCTCTTAGCTCGCTCTAGGACCATTTCTGCTATGTCTATGTGGTTTTGTGGTGGCATGTCAAAGGTCGATGCAGCTACCTCAGTTCTCATCAAGACATTTTCTGGATCCCTATATTCATTTACAAATCTTATGAAATCTGTTACTTCTTCTGGTCTTTCGTCGATTAGGAGGACCAATATTTTAAGGTCATCGTAGTTTTTTTCTAGGGCTCGTTCTATTTCTTTGATTAGTGTTGTCTTTCCTGCCTTTGGCTGAGAAACTATAAGGCCTCTTTGTCCCCTTCCTATAGGGCTTATTATATCAATTATTCTGCCAGATAAGTGTTTAGAATCTGTTTCTACGCTTATTCTTTCATCTGGATATATAGGTGTTAAGTCTTCAAAAGGTGGTCTATTAAAGGCATCTCCTGGTTTTATACCATTTACACTTGATACAAATATTAAAGGAGAAAACTTATCCTTGTCGTGTTTTTCTCTAGCTATTCCCTCTATGTAGTCTCCGGTTTTTAGCCTAAACATCTTTATTTGCTTAGGTGGGACATAGATATCATCATCACCTGACTCGTAAAGTTGGGTTCTTAAGAATCCAAAACCATCTGGTAATATTTCAAGTATTCCATCACAATCAAATTTAGAACCTAGGTCATTTTCTTTTGCTTCTTGACTTTCTTCTTCCTTATTTTTATTTTCTTCTTCAATAAGTTTTATTAATTCATCTTTTCTATATTTACTAATTGATTCTATGCCTAGGTCTTTAGCTATTTCTCTTAGATCAACTAATTTTTTATCTTTTAAATTATCCATAAGTCTTATAAAAAATCAAGGGGCACAAGGCCCCTATTATTTTTCTTTTTATATCTCTATTTAGTTTTTGGCACTATTTGTGCTACCAAACATTTCGATTTTTTCTTCTACTAGGGCTTGTACTGCATCTGTACCGTCTTTTAGAAGTTTTCTTGGGTCAAAGCCCTTGCCTTGTTGGTCTTTGCCAGCTTCTATATAAGCTCTTGTTGCCTTAGCAAATTCGATTTGGCATTCTGTATTTACGTTGATTTTTGATACTCCAAGGCTGATTGCTTTTTTGATTTGATCACTTGGAATACCTGTACCACCGTGAAGAACTATTGGCATTTTAACTGCATCAGAAATTTCTTGTAGTCTTTCAAAGTTAAGTCCTTGCCAATCAGCAGGATATACACCGTGGATATTACCAATACCAGCTGCTAGGAAGTCTATGCCGCATGCTGCAAGATTTTTACATTCTTCAACATCTGCAAGTTCTCCAGCTGATGCAACTCCATCTTCTTCTCCACCGATTCCGCCAACTTCACCTTCTACTGAGATGCCTTTTTCGTGAGCTAGTTTAACAATTTCTCTTGTTTTTTCAAGGTTTTCATCTATTGGGAAGTGTGAGCCATCAAACATTACTGATGTAAAGCCAGCTTCTATACAAGCTTTTGCACCTTCATATGAACCGTGGTCTAAGTGGATTGCTACAGGAACAGTTATGTTTAGAGCATCGTGAAGATTTTTAACTAGGTCAGCTACTACTTTAAAGCCTCCCATATATTTTGCAGCACCTTCACTTGATGCTATTATAACTGCAGTTTTCTTTTCTTCTGCAGCAAGTAGGATTGCCTTTGTCCATTCAAGGTTGTTTGTATTGAAGTGGCCAATTGCATAACCATTTTCATAAGCTAAGTCTAACATTTCTTTTGCATTTACTAACATTATTTTCTCCTCCGGGCTTATGCCCTAAAATTTATATCCTTTACTACTATGATACCCATTATTGCCTTAGTCTTGCAAATCTTTATAGATATTTTCTATAATTGTCTCTACAGCTTCTTCTTTATTTAGGTTAATATTTTCAAGATCAGATCTTTTTGAATATTCTACTATTCCTTCACTTGCATCCTTACCTACTGTTATCCTATATGGAATTCCTATTAGGTCCCTGTCGTTAAATTTAACACCTGGGCGTTCTTTTCTATCATCAAGAAGAACATCTATCCTAGCATCTTTTAGATTTTTATAAATCTCTTCACCTAGTTCTTTTTGCTCTTCCTTGTTTGGATTTACAATTGTAACTATGGCTTCAAATGGTGCTACAGATGTAGGCCAGATTATTCCCTTATCATCGTGGTTTTGCTCTACAATTGCTGATACAGATCTTGATACACCTATACCGTAAGAGCCCATAACGAATGGTTTTGAAACGCCATTTTGGTCTAGGAAATTTGCCCCAATCGCTTCTGAGTATTTAGTTCCTAATTGGAAGATGTTTCCTACTTCTATACCACGAGCTGATAAGTATTTTCCGCTGCCATCATAAGCATCATCACCTTCTTTGGCTAGGGTTAAATCTTCTGCAATCTCCCCATCAAAATCTCTCTTATAGTTTGCATTTATATAGTGGTAACCAGCCTTGTTAGCTCCCACTACAAGGTTATTAATTTCAGTAAGTGACTTATCAATTATTACCCTTACATCCTTTAGGCCGATTGGTCCTGTATAGCCAGGTTCAGTATATTTTTCTATACTTTCATCATCTGCCATGAAAATTTCGTGCTCTGGCACACCCAGATAGGCAATAAGTTTAGCCATATTTAAGTCCCTATCACCAGGGATAAAGACAAATACAAGCTCTCCTTCTACCAAAAGGTCTACTGCCTTTGCACATTTGATTTTTTCTTCATTTAAGAATTCGCTTACATCTTCTATGGTTTTCTTGTCAGTAGTTTTTACTAATTCCAATTCTTTTTCTTCTTCTTTTATAACCGGAACTATGCTTCTTGCCTTTTCGTCTGTATAAGCCTTATCAGAATTTTCTGTATAAAGGATGACTCCTTCACCACTTTCAGCAAGGGCCATAAATTCGTGACTCTTTCTACCACCCATAGCTCCTGTATCACCTTCAACTATTCTGTAGTCAAGCTTCATTTTGTCAAAGGCATATTCATAAGCCTTCCACATATTGTCATATGCTTTTTCTAGTCCTTCAAAGTCTTGGTCAAAGGTGTAGGCGTCTTTCATTAGGAAATCACGTGACCTATTTATACCAAATCTAGGTCTTTTCTCATCCCTAAACTTATCTACTATTTGGTAGATATTAAGTGGAAGTTGCTTATAAGAATTAAGCTCATCTTTTACTAAATCTACGAAAGATTCTTCGGCTGTTGGACCTAGGGCATATTCTCTGTCGTGTCTGTCTTTAATTTTAAACATCTCAGGACCAAATGTTTCCCATCTGCCTGATGCATCCCAAATTTCTCTAGGTTGTAAGATTGATGTTGATACCTCAATTGCTCCATGGCTATCCATGGCATCTCTAACTATTGCTTCGATTTTATTTATAACCTTTTTACCAAGTGGTAAGAAAGAATAAATTCCTGAAGCTTGACGTCTGATAAAAGCACCTCTGGTTAGAAGTTTGTGGCTTGCTGTTTCTGCATCAACAGGATCTTCTCTTAATGTTGGCATATAATAATTTGATAATCTCATTTAATTAACACTCCTCATTGAAAGACCAATTCTTTCTTTTTTCTTATCTATTTCTATAATTTTTACTGTAACTACCTCAGAGTTTGTCAAAACATCATGAGGATTTTTGATAAACTTATCGGAAATCTCTGATATGTGAACAAGTCCATCTGTTCCTACTCCAATATCTACAAAAGCTCCGAAGTCAGTTATGTTTCTAACTTTTCCTTTAAGTATCATACCCTCTTTTAGGTCATCAAGACTCATAACTTCTTTTTTTGTTAAAACCTCGGGATTATCATCTCTCGGGTCCCTTCCGGGCTTCTTTAGCTCTTTTATGATATCTCTAAGGGTCGGTTCTCCTACCTCTAATTTTTGGGCAGTTTCTTCTATGTTTATCTCATCTAAGTTTAAACCTTCAAGTTTTTTTGCTATCTTGTAGCTTTCAGGGTGGACTCCTGTATTGTCCAAAATCTCGGGTGATGATGGAAATCTCAAAAAGCCTGCAGCAAGCTCGTAGGTTTTCTTTCCAAGTCCTTTTACATCTAAAAGGTCCTTCCTATATTTAATCTTTCCATCCTTAAAATCTTCTTCAATTCTTTTTGCAAGATTTTGATTTAGACCTGATACATATGATAAAAGCTTATAGGAAGCATTATTTATACTAACTCCCACTTCATTTACTGCATCTTCAACCACCTTGGCAAGCTCTAAATCTAGCTTTTTAGCATCAAGGTCATGTTGGTATTGACCAACTCCTATATGTTTTGGTTCAATTTTTACAAGCTCTGCCATAGGGTCTTGGAGTCTTCTTGCCATGGAGATGGCCCCTCTTATTGTTACATCAAGGTCTGGAAATTCTTCTTCTCCAAGGGCTGAAGCTGAGTAAACACTAGCACCTGCCTCATTTACTATAGCATAGCTTACACCTTCTACTTCCTTAAGGAGTTTATTTACAACTAGCTCAGTTTCCCTAGATGCTGTTGCATTACCAAGAGCTATAAGACTTACCCCGTATTTTTCTATCAGACCTTTAAGAATTGCTATCGCTTCTTTTTCTTTCTTATGGGGTTCTACCGGATAAATTACTGCCTTATCCAAATATTTTCCATTTTTATCTACAACAGCTACCTTACAACCTGTCCTAAAACCTGGGTCAAGTCCCATTACAACTTGGCCTTTGATTGGCCTTTGCAACAAATAAGGCTTTAGGTTATCTCCAAAGACTCTAATAGACTCATCGCTAGCTTCTTCTGTAAGCTTATTTCTAAGTTCAGTTGTAATTGATGGAAGCATCAGTCTCTTGTAAGCATCATCGATTGTAGCTTTTACCAAGCCTTCTTGGTAAGAATTATAGGTCTTATCCTGACTTATGAGCTTATAGATTAAGTTTTTGTTATAGTCATCAGTAAACTCAATCTTTACAGTCAATATATCTTCTTTTTCAGCCCTATTTATAGCTAAAATTTGAAAAGATTTCAAATCCTTAAGCTTTTTAGAAAAATCATGGTAATTTTCGTAAAGATTATCTTCTTCTGCCTTAAGCTTGCTCACTAGACATGCCCTCACAAGGCCATCTCTTCTTATAATATTTCTAGCTTCTATTGAATTCGCAATGTCTTCTGCAAGTATATCTAGAGCTCTTATTATAATTTCCTTTTCATCTTCTAAATTTTCTTGCTTATAATTAATAGCTTCCTTTATGGCTGCTTCTTCATCGCTAATATCTGTAAGAAGCTTATCTAAAAACTTATCAAGTCCAAATTCCCTAGCTATATCAGCCCTGGTCTTTCTTCTAGATTTGAAAGGTGCGTAGATATCTTCTAAGATTGTAAGGGTGTTAGTTGCTAAGATTTTTTCTTTTAATTCATCTGTTAGCTGGCCTTTATTATCAATGGCATTTATTATTTCTTCCTGCCTTTTTTCGATATTTCTTAGCTTGTTGAGATTTTTTTCAATATCTCTTATCTCAACATCTGTAAGATTACCTGTGACTTCCTTCCTATACCTTGCTATAAAGGCTACTGTTGAGCCTTCATCCAAGAGTTTGATAACATTGTCTATTGAGTCTTCTTTAATATTTAATTCTTTTGATAAAATTTCTGTAATATTCATAAATCCCTTATAATAAAATAATTTTCAATATATATATAATTAATAAATGCGCTGGATAAAATATATAAAATCCCCACTTGCTAGATTTACCTTTTTGTCCGTTATATAAAAATATGAGTGGTATAGATAAATAAACCATGTAAGGAATATAAACCGCATAGCCTCTAGTGAATCGCGAAAAAGCAAATGACAATAAAATCGCAAGGCCTGTCATTATTTTACTATTTCTTGCAAAATATAATAGACCAATAGCTGTGATTACCTTATAAGTATAGTCAGCGTTTATGGCAATAGCTATTAAGGATACACTTATAAATGACAAACAAATAAGTAATATTTTCTTGAAAGAATCCATTTCTTCAGCTATTTGCCATATATAAAGCATGGTTCCAGCCAAAAATAAGGTAAAAAATACATTTTGCCTTGAAAAGTCAAAAACCGTCCCCGTAAAGGCTAGGTCATAAAATATTTCTGAAATAAAGGCAAAAATTAATAACCTAGCCAAGTATTTTTTAATATCACTTGTTAGTATAATCCCTTGGACTAATAGAAAGGAAAATATTGGCATGGCGATTCTCCCTATTAGCATGAAAGTATCTGCAAGTTTAATATATCCTAAACCATATAATAAAAATGATTGTGCTAGGTGACTTAGAAGCATGGCTGTAGATGCTATTACCTTTAAAGCACTTGTACTTAGAAATCTCCTATCAGATTTCCATGATTTTAATAGTTCTTCTCTGTTTATCATTGGTAGTTCCCTTTAATGAAGTTTATCTTATATTTCGGAAAAATTAAAGATATAGTTTTACCAGCTAAGCTATGATCTTTCTCATTTACTTTATCAATATGACTTGGATCAAAGAAAACCATCTTTAGCTCTCTTGATTTGTTATCATCTATACTTAACTCGAATTTATACCTTTCCCTATCTTCATCATAGGCTAAGAGAATATCCATAAATCTACCATAGTCATAATCATTTATAACTTCAAATTCTAAATCCACCCTGTAGGAGTCATCTTCTAATAAATTAAATTTTGCTTTCTCACTCTTGTAAGAGATTGTTTTTTTTGTATTCAAATCTGTTAGAGTCATTGTAGTTACTAAGTTGTTTGAACTAGCCATCAAATTAATTATATCGGTATTAGAGAGATCTTTTTCAATTTTTTCTATGGGTTCATCAGCTTTTAATTTCTTTTTGAAATTTGACATAGGAATAGGCCCTTTTGAATCTATTTTCTCTTTTGCCTCTTCTATACTACTTTTATTTTTAAGCACTCTTCTATGGCGCTTCTTAGAATTTTTATTATCTGATGATAAATAAGCATCTATATCCGAAAAATCCATCTGGTCGTCTATAACTATATTTTCTTTTTGGCTCAGATATTGATAAGTCGAATATAAGGTCTTAAAAACCATATACAAAAAAGAAAGACTTGTTAAAAGATTTATAATGTTTTTAGGTAAGACATTATTAAAATTAACAAGATTTACGATAAGCATGAGTAAAAAAGGTCTTATCCCAGTAAATTTCACAAAATTCTTTAGGGATGAATCTTCACGCTTTTCTTTCTTTTTAAGCTTAATTAAAATTAACAAAACTCTTATCAAAAAATCTATGAAAGCTGCTATGTAAAGGCCTATCACAATATTGAAAACATAAGGGTAGTTGTTATATATATCAAATGGCAAACTCCTTATACTTAAATCGATTAAAAAGCTTGTTGTCAGTAAAAATAAGCCGCTTTTTCTAAAGGTCTTTGATGCAATATATAGAATGATTAGGACAAGAAAAGCTCCTATTGCAAATCCTATAAATTGATTATTTATTATAAAATTGTAAATTTGCTCTAAAATTATTGAATAGTCCATTTTTGCTCCATTCTAATTATTTAATTCTAACACTATATATTATATAGACGAAATAAAAAAATACTAGTAAAATGTATTTATGCTAGAATAACTCAATGGTAGAGTAACGGTATCGTAAACCGGAAGTTGCAGGTTCAAGTCCTGTTTCTAGCTCCATCTATAAAGGCTAGCTATTTAAAGCTAGCCTTTTTTATAAATTTTCTATATATGCCCCTTCTGGGTCAATTTTAAGTTTTTTTACCTGCCAAGTTGAAAAATCACTTGCCATATTTTTTTTGATATCATCAAAAATATCATCTCTCTTATCTGCTATTAGCATCATTGTAGGACCTGCTCCACTTAAGTAAACACCTAGTGCTCCAAGCTCTAATGATTTATTATATATTTTATCATAGCCTTTTATTAAGGATTTCCTATATGGCTGGTGGATTTTATCATCTAGACAAATTTTTATCAAATCCTTGTCTAAATCTTTTAGGGCAAAGCCAAGAGCAGCCGCTCTTTGTATATTATTTATAGCATCTTTTAGTAGAAGTTTATCAGATATCACATTTCTGGAATCTTCTGTCCTTAGCTTAAAGTCAGGAATTAGACCGATTAATTCAAGATTTTTATTTGGTATTATTTTTTTATGATAAACTCTCTCCCCATCCCTTACACAAAGCAAAAGTCCTCCAAATATTGCAGGTCCTACATTGTCTGGATGGCCTTCTATCTCTACTGCAATATCAAGGGCTAAATCCTTATCAATTTTTCCTTCTAAGATGTAAAGGGCAGCATAAATTCCTGCAACGATACAAGTAGATGAAGACCCAAGACCCCTTGTCATTGGCACTAGCCCATCTATTTCTACCTCTATAGGAATAGCTTCCTTTCCTAGGTAAGAAAAAGTATATTTATAGGCATCTATAACTAGGTTATCATCTCTAAATTCATCACTTTCCCTAAAGTTAAAACTATTAAAAAGATTAAGTGATAAACCATAACTATCAAAGCCACAACCTACATTTGCACTTGTTGCAGGTACCTTGATTATAAATTCCTTCATTTTAATTTCCTCAAAACTTCTTCTTTTAGCTTAGATGGATCGATTATATCCTTATGGATTACTTCCATATCCTTCAAGGCTGATAGATTTTCAGGAACTTCCTTAGCCATAAGCTCTCCTATTTTTTCAAGCTTCTCAAAATCATCATCTCCTCCATCAATTCCTAGGGAATTTAAAACCTTGTCAGGAAACTTAAGAGGATTGGCTGTTGATGCTATTATTGTTTTTGTATCATCGCCTGTTTCTTTTTTATATTTTTCATAAACACTTACAGCAACAGCTGTGTGGGGGTCTATTAAATATTTGTAGGAATCATAAGTACTTTTTATTGCATCTTTTACATCTTCTTCGTCTGCAAAGTTTGCATAGATTAAATCATCATAGTTCTTATCCCAAAGATAAATTTTATCCTTGTTTAAAGATTCCATGGCTTCGGCCACTTTTTTATCGTTTCCATCAGATAGGTGATATAATAGTCTTTCAAGATTTGAAGAAATCAATATATCCATAGATGGAGATGATGTTAAAATCAACTTTCTATTTGAATCATAAGACCCAGTTTCGAAAAAATCTGTTAAGATTTTATTATCATTTGAAGCTATGATCAATTTATTAACCGGAAGCCCCATGTTTTTTGCATAAAAAGCAGCTAGAACATTTCCGAAATTGCCTGTAGGCACAGCAATATTTACCTTTTCACCAAGTTTTATTTTTTTATTTTGTACTAGTCTTAGATAGGTGTAAACATAGTAAACAACCTGTGGGATGAGCCTACCTATATTTATAGAATTTGCCGATGATAATTCATAGCCTTTTTCTAGGATTTTTTTATTAAATTCCTTGTCATTAAAAGCATCTTTTACTGATGTTTGGGCATTGTCGAAATTTCCTTTTATAGCAAAAACATTTAGGTTTTCCCCTTCTTGACTTATCATTTGTAGCTTTTGAATGGCTGATACCCCATCTTTTGGATAAAAGACCATTGCCCTTACCCCATCTACATCCTTAAATCCTTCTAGGGCTGCCTTTCCTGTATCTCCAGATGTGGCAACGAGGATTAAAACTTTCTTATCATCTCCATTTACTTCTAATGAAGCCTTAAGTAAAAAAGGAAGTATTGATAGGGCCATATCCTTAAAAGCATGAGTTATACCATGGTATAGCTCCATTATAAAGGCATTTGTTTCTTTAATCTTTACAACTTCCTCTGGGAATTTTTGATCATAAGCCTTTTTTACAATGATATTTAGCTTATCTCCTAAATCATCAAAATACATCTTTAAAATGTAGCTAGCAAGTTCTCTATAATCTAAATCAATAAGCTTAGATAAGTCTCCTAATGGAGGAAAATTCATTGGCACAAACAGGCCACCATCATCTGCTATAGACTTAATTATAGCTTGGCTTGGATTTATTTGGCTTCTGTCTGTTCTTGTGGATACGTATTTCATTAGTAATTCCTACCTTCAAGTCTAACTATAAGAGAATTAGGATCAGCTTCTAGTCTTTCCTTTAAATCAACATATTTTGCATCCCTTATTAGACTTGCCTTTAATTTATCATCGATAACTTCTTCATCAAAATCATCTAAATTTACAAGATTTCTGTCATATCTTAGATAAAAATCAGCCCTTATATCACTGCTATCTATCTTTCTATTTAGACCTTCGCCAAGTCTTACCTTGGATTGTCTATCAAAAATAATATCTATTATGTCATTTATGATAGCATTGGCTGTAGGAAGCATGCCTGCACCTTGGCCATAAAATTTAAGTTCTCCTACCATATCACCAAAGACAGTAACAGAGTTAAAGGCACCTCTTACAGATGCAAAATATGAGTCTGAATATACTCCTACCGGGGCAACACAGGCCTTAATCTTGTTATCTTCAATATAGGAATCACCTATTAGTTTTATAGTCCTGCCATTATCTTTAAGAATTCTAATATCATCTGCTGTAATTTTAGAAATACCATCTACGAGTATATCATCCTCACTGACTTCTTGCCTAAAAGCCATTGTAGATAGAATTCTTAACTTTCTATGGGTATCAAAACCTTCAACATCTGCACTTGGGTCAGCTTCAGCATATCCTAAATCTTGAGCTTCTTTTAAGACATCGCTATAATCAAGTCCTTCTTCAGTCATCTTAGATAGAATATAATTGCATGTACCATTTAAAATCCCCCTAACCCTAGTGATTTCATTTTCCATTACAAGGTCCCCAAGGGGTTTTAAAACTGGAATCCCTCCAGCAACTGCCGCTTCGTGAAGGAAGTGAAGATTCAAATCCCTAGCAAGGTCATTTAATTCAGGAAAATATTTACTAATAGCAGCCTTGTTTGCCGATACTACATGCTTGCCATTTTTCATAGCCTTAAGCATCATATCCTTAGCTTGATCAACTGATGATGTAACTTCGACAACTATATCTATAGATGAATCATTTATTATTTCATCAAAGTCTGTTGTAAGTAAATTTTTATCAATATCAACTCCATAAGAATCTCTAACTTTTCTAACCAAAACTTTTTTTATTTCAATTTCTGCATTAGTATAGAATTTAATTGAATCTTGTTTTTCTCTAATTAGCTTTACTATCCCCTGGCCAACTGTACCATATCCTAGTATAGCAAGTCCTACTACTCTTTTCACTTCTTACTCCTTGAATATAATTATTTAAGTTTTAAATTTACAAATAAATTATCTTAATATTAATCATCAAAAATATTTTTTCGACTAAGATATTTTCTATAGATAATACCTTAATTTTTGCTTTACTCAAGTATTATCTTAATCTACTACAAACAAGAATTATTTGAGAATTATATTTTGCATATAAAAAGACCCCCAAAGGGGTCTCTTATTCTTTATGTACTATGAAATTATTCTTGGTCGATTGCTTCTACTGGGCAAACTGCTGAGCATGAACCACAATCTATACAAGCATCTGCATCAATTTCAAAAGCAGCATCGCCTTGAGAGATTGCTCCTACTGGGCATTCACCTTCGCATGAACCACAAGAAATACAAGTATTTTCATCTATTCTGTATGCCATAATTTCCTCCTATGTTTATTATATGATTAGTATACAATAATATTCATAATATGTCAAGTAAAACATGAAATTTTATTAAAATATTCTAGAAATCTGATTAATTATTCATAATGATAATTATTATCATCTGTCTTTGCTTATCTCTTCTATCCTATAAAAATCTTCAATTTCCTCATCGCTTTCATCAAGGTTTAACCTAACCTTACACAAACCTCTAATGTAATCATTATCTACCACCGTACCTACTCCATCTACAGTAGAAACTTTATGGCCCTTTTTAGGATGCTCTTTTTTAGCTTTTAGATAATTATCTTCCTCAAAATCTAAGCAGCACATAAGTCTACCACATACTCCAGATATCTTATTTGGATCTAGGGTTATTCCTTGGTCTTTGGCCATCTTTATTGATAAAGGATTAAACTCTGTCATAAAACGAGAGCAGCAAGTTTTTTGTCCACATGAGCCATGAAAATCTTTAAGCTTAGCATGGTCTCTAACACCGATTTGTCTTAACTCAATTCTATTCTTAAATATTGACGCTAAATCTTTTACAAGAGCTCTAAAGTCTACCCTGTTTTCTGATGTAAAATAAAAAGTAATTTTGCTCTTATCGAAACTGTACTCACCTTCAACGATTTTCATATCTAGCTGATGGTCTCTTACTTTTTCTTTTGCAAGCTCCATTGCTTCTTGGGCTTCTTCTTTATTTGATTCATCTATCTCTAAATCTCTGGAGCTTGCCTTTCTTATTACACTTGATAAGTCTTTGTCAAACTTATCCTTGTCAATATCTATATTTGCAAGCGCTACTTCTGCTAGTTCTAGACCATTTGAGCTTTCGACTATCACCTTATCTTTAAAACAAAGGTTTAAATCATTGGCCTTAAAATAATATATTTTGCCAGCATTTTTAAATCTTATTCCAACTACATTCATTTATCTTTCCTGCCTTCTCTATATATATTAAAAAATATATTTTCTATACTTAATTCAAAATTAATATTATTCCTATAAGCAATTTGTATTTCTTCAAGCTTACTGATTAATCTTTCTATAACATTTAAATCCATTTGGCTAAGTTTTTCTAGATTATATGCATAGCTTGATCTGTATGGCTTTTTACTTTTATATTTTAAATCAATTAATCCTTTATAAATTTCAAGGATTGATGATATTAATTCATCTTTTTTATCCTTATAGGCTAATAAATAATCTCTCTCTTTATAATAAAAGGAGAGATTTCCCTCATAAATCTCTCTAATTATATCGGAAAGTCTCTCAAAATCAATATCGTTTTTATAATTTCCATTAGATATACTAATTATTTGACATCTTGACCTTATAGTTTGAAGTAATTTCCCGCTATTATCTGTTGTGAAAATTATAAGTATATAATCCTTAAGCTCTTCAAGACTTTTTAGCATGGCGTTTGCTGCCTCAATCCTCAAATTTTGAGCATTATGGATTATATAAATTTTGATTTTCCCATTTGTAGGTCTAATTACCATATCTTTTATTAGCGTCCTAATTGTAGATATGTCTATTATTTCCTTATCTATTACTGATAAGTCAGAATTTATACTTGACTTTACATCGTAAGAATCAAATACTTCCTTTGCAAAATCTAGGGAGTACTTTAAATTATATCCTACATCCTCTCCTTCTATTATGTAGGCATTAGATAAATTATTATTTGCTAATTGCCTTTCTAATATGGTCATATTTGTACATATTTTTCAACATCAATTATAAATACTGTTGCCCCACCTACACTTATTTCTATAGGTACTGTTGTGCTTATTAGTGAGCTTTCACCTGTAGGATTTATTATTGTTGTAGTGGTATTTCTTTTCTTACAATTCTTTTCTATTATTCCAAGTGCTTCGTCTAATTTAACTTCTTCCACACCTATTAAGAGGGTAGTGTTGCCTTTTTTTAAAAAGCCACCTGTTGTTGAAAGCTTTGTTATCCTATAACCTTCTTCTGTTAGGGCATCGATTAAAAAATTAACGTCTGCATCTTGTACTATAGCTACTAATAATTTCATTTTATTCCTCCAATAAGCCATAAATAATTTTGATTACATCTTCTGTTAAATCTTCTATAGACTTTCTAGCATCCACCTTTACTATTTCATCTTTATAGAGATCAGCCATTTGCATATATCCATCAAAAATCTTTCTGTGAAATGAAAAATCTTCGTTTTCTAGTCTATCTGCAGAAAAATTGGCTCTTTTTCTTTCTAAAGCTGTCTTATAGTCAATATTGAAAAATATGTTTAAGTCAGCCTTAAGACCTTCTGTTGCAAAATTATTTATGTTCTTTATCTTATCTATACCCAAATTTCTACCTAATCCTTGATATAATAATGAACTTAGGACAAATCTATCGCAAATTACAATTTTACCCGCTTTTAAATCCGGTTTAATTCTTTCTTCTACAAGCTGGGCACGACTTGCTGCAAATAGGAGAGCTTCAGTCTTTGCTGACATCTCGGAATTTTCATTATCAATTATTATTGATCTGATTTTTTCAGAAATGGGTGTTCCACCTGGCTCCCTATAGAAGCTTACAGGATGAGAGTCATTTTCTAATATCGTCTTAACTTTTTCTAATATGGTTGTTTTTCCAGACCCATCTGGTCCTTCAAATACTATAAATTTTCCGTTCATATATACATTATACTATATTTTCCCAAAATAAGTCTAGGAGTATTTTTTCTTTAAAATTTCCAAATAAAAAAACCATTGTCTATAATAAAGAGCAATGGCTTTAAATATTATTCGTTATCTTCAGATTCTTCAGTTTCATCAACTGTTGGTACATCAGCTGCATCTGCTGTTTCTTCATCATCAATGATTTCTTCTTCAGATACTTCTTGTAGTGAGCAGATAACTTCTTCTGCATCAGCAAGTACGTTGATGTTTTCATCTTTGAAGATGTCAAGATCAGCAACTGTTTTGTTTTCACCAATTTGTAGGTCTTTGATTTCAACATCTGCTGTTTGTGGGATGTATTTTGGTAGACATTCTACTTCTACTACGTCGATATTTTGTACTAGTACTCCTGCATCAGCATTTAAATCATCTCTACCAATTAGGTTAACTGGAACAGATACTCTGATTGCTTGATTTTGGTCTATAGCCTGAAAATCTACATGTAAAAATTGGTTTTTGTATGGATGAGTTTGGAAATCTTTGATAAGTACTTCTTTACCTTCTCCATTGACATCTAGTGTTATAATTGTAGATGTTCCAGCTTGTCTAAGAACTTTATCAAATTCTCTAGCTTCAAATTGAACATTTACATTTTCTTGATTTTTGGCATAAACTACTCCTGGTATTAATTCACTATTTCTAAGTTTGTTAACTTTATTTTTACCAGTAGCTTCTCTTTTTTCTGCTTGTAAAACTAAATTAGCCATTTTGCCTCCTTATTAATTCATACTAGCTAATTATACTCCATCTTTGCCTTATTTACAATAACTTAAAGATTAATATTTTAAAATTATTGATAATTTATGCTCTTGTAATACAATATTGCTAATAGGATGAAAAAATGAAGGAGAGTTTTATGACAAGAAGAGGAAAATTCGGTACTGTAGATATTACTGTATTAGGTGAGGAACTTAAGGTTGGAGATAAGGCACCTGATTTTGTTGCCAACAAGATGGACCTTAGCCCTTATAATTTTTATGATGAAGAGGATGGAAAAATCAAGATTATTTCTGTAGTTCCTTCTCTAGATACTGATGTTTGTGAACTTCAAACAAAGATGTTTCAAAAAGCAACTGAGTTTTTATCAGACGATGTTATAATCCTTACAGTTTCAAATGACTTGCCTTTTGCTCAAATCAGATTTAAGAAAAATAAAAAAGCTGATCAAATTAAGTTTGTTTCAGACTATAATACAAGAGATTTTTCAAGTAAATATGGCACCTTAATTGAAGAATTAAAACTTCTAAATAGGTCTGTATTTGTTGTTGATAAGGATAATACAATAAAATATGTCCAATACTTAAAGCAAAATACTGATCTTCCTGAATATGAGGAAGCTGTTAGGGTTGCTAAACAATTAAGTAAATAATAACCATAAAAAACTCCTCTTATCGAGGAGTTTTACTATTTTGTGATTAAAAATTCTTCGTATTTTTCCCTATCATAGACAACATCTAATTCACCTATAAAGTTAGAATACTTATCCGGATAGCAGAAGGATTGCTTAAACCTATATAGGCCATCTTTTGAATCTAGACTAAATGTCCCACCTAGATCTAGATAATCATAACCTTTTTCTAGACACCATTTTATTTCTTCCCAAATCATATTATAATTTGGCATCTTGTTTCGGAGCTCGTTTGAGCTTGCAGCATATAGGTAATAAACCTTATTGCCATAAGGAATTAATAAGGATGCTGAAAGAGGCTTATCTTCAAAATATGATATAAATATTTCTGCATCTAAATATTCTATTAGCCTTTGGTAATAATCTTTTGGTCTATGGCCGATTTCCTGTCTTTCTGCCATTATTTTTGTAAGTTCATAGAATATATCTAGGCCTTCGTCGTCAGTTTTTATAATTGTATTTATTCCAGCTCTTATCGATTTTCTAACGTTGTACCTTCCCTTTGATGAAAAGCTTTCAAATATTTCATCTTCATTATGACAAGTTAAATCTATTATCATATTGTATCTTGGTTGGGTAAAGGAGTGAGTATCTAGTCCCACACTTCTAAAATCATAACCTAATTTCCTATAATCATAGACTAATTTCTCATCAAATACTAGCTCTGGGTCCATTCTTAAAAGAAAGGCATCGTATTTGTCTTTTAAAGGCTCCGCTTCCTTTATTAGTGCTTCCACTAGCTTTGTATCCCTAAAATCACATACTGGCCCTCTAGGAGCATATAAGAAGTGTTTACCGTTTGTATTTTTGATTCCTATCACAGACATTGCAGCAATTATCTGCTTATTTTCTTCTATGTATACATAATCATTTGTCCAGTTGTTTTTAATTTTTGACCAAGCTGTATCTTGCATTGGTCTAGCGTAAGGGCTATTTCTTACAAATTCATTATATCTTTTTAAATCATTTTCATTATTTACTATTGGCATTATCTATCATTCCCTCCAACAAGGTAAGCGTGGTAATCGCACCTATACCACTTTTGCTTCCTAGGTAATCGACATTCATTTCACTTATAGACTCTACGTCTACATCTCCTACTATCTTACCATTTATATACGAAGTTCCAACATCTATTATTAAGCTATCATCTTTAAAATAAGTTTGATCATAATAAGATGCACTCCCTATTGCTGATATAAAAATGTCAGAGTTTTTGATAAAACTCTTAGGATTTTGACAAGAGCTATTTATCACACTTACATTTGCACCCCTACTTGCTAAATACATAGATAGTGGTTTTCCTATTACACTTGTCCTATTAGCAATTGTTATATTTTTTCCCCTATAATCTATTTGTTGATTTTCTAAAAATTTAACAATAGCTCTTGATGTGGCAGGAAGAAAATCTATCCATCCTTCCATAGACTTGCCTAAGGATTTGAATGTAAAACCATCTAAGTCTCTAATTTTGATCGATTCTTTTAAATATGTCAAATCTTCACCTGAGCCAAAAGGTGCTAAAATGATAAAGCCATCCGCTTTGTCAAAAGAATTTATAAAGGAAATTATTTCATGATTATTTTCTCCATCAAATTCTTTTTCCACGTAAGAAATTCCAAACTCTTCACATCTTTTGATTATTACGTTTTTATAAAATATAGCTTCCTTATTTGGATTTTTACTTAATAGTAGGATTTTATTTTTAAAATTATTATTTTTTAGTTTATTAAGAAGTTCATCTCTTAAATTTTTGGTATTTAATAAATTCATTTTTCTCCATGAAAAAACATCCAAAAGCTCTTGCTTCTGGATGCTTATATTTTTTCTAGAATATTCTTCTAGCTCCTCTGTATGCTCTTTGGTATGATCCGTTGAATAAATTATCAACTCTAACGCCTGTTTCTGGAGTAGATGCGTGTACGAAAGTACCATCTGATCCTGTTACAATTCCAACGTGATCGATAGATCCTCCACCAAATGAGAAGAACACTAAGTCTCCTGCCTTTAGATTACCTAATTCTACCGCATATCCATTGTTAAATTGGGCTTGTGAGCTGTGAGGTAAGCTTACCCCTATTTGTCTATAAGCATAAGATGTTAGCCCTGAGCAATCAAAACCTACACTTGGATCTGATGAACCCCAAACATAAGCAGACCCAACGTATTGACTAGCTATTCCTGCTGCTGATTGAGCGTTCTGGTTAACTTGTGGAGTATTTTGTGTTGATTCTACTGATACAGCTTCTTCAGCATTTGAGATTGCTTCTCTAACTACTGGGGCTTGTGCTTTTTGAGCAGATTCTTGAGCTTTGGCTTCTTCTGCTTTCTTAGCTTCTTCAGCCTTTCTTGCTTCTTCAGCTTTTCTTGCCTCTTCTGCAACTCTTGCTTCTTCTGCTTTTATTTGTTCAACTAGAGCACTTGGATATGCGTTTGATAGGTAAGCTAGGTTTACATAACCTTCATTTGTTACAAACCATTCACCATCTACATAACCTACTAGCTTATCCCCAGCCTTGATTGATCTAAGGATATTTGAGTTGTTACTAGCATCTTTGCTTGTTCTTATATTTAAACTATTTGTATTTACAAATTTATCTTCTAAGGCTGGAGCCTTAACTTCTTGTTTTGTTGACTGTGTTTCTACCGCTTCTTCTTTAGTTTCCACATCGTTATCATCTTGATATGTAACTACTTCTTTAGCTGGGCTTTCTGCGACATCTTCTTCTATAGCAGAATCATCATATTCTACTACTTTTTCGCTAGCTTTAGAATTATCTACTATTACTTGGTCAAGGTCTGAGTCATCATATTTAACTACACCATTTTCATCTTTATCGTCATAGCTTACAATTTCTTTAGCTGCTTCTTGATTCGCTTTTTCTTCAGCTATTTTTTCAGCTTTAATAATTTGTGGCTTAACTAAATTTTGAGCAGTTTTCTCAATTAGTATGTTTTCTTTTATTTCTTTGCTAGCCTTAGCTGTATTTCTCTTTTGGCCGGCAATTTTTGTATTTTTTACTTCTTTAGTATAATCGCTTTTTACGAAAGAAGATGAGCTTTCAACTTCTTTGTTTTCCTCAGATATTAAAGAATTTGTATGTTTATCATTTTGTAAATCTGTAACTGTTGTAGCGTATGCTGTTGCTACAGCAGCTGATGCAGCTATAACTGAAAGCGCCGCACCTATGTTTTTCTTATTCATTATTAATAACTCCTCCATAATTGTTATGAATTGTTAAATCTATTGTTTTATTTTGAAATCTGACTATATCTTATATCTTTTTTACAAAAGTGTCAATAATTAGTTACAAAAAAATTACACTTTATTAGGATTTTTTTATACTTATTGAGAATTATTCCGAAATTACCCAATATTTATAAAATGTAACCGGTTAAAGTGTAATTTTTTCCTACAGCTCTTTTGTTTTTTGTAACCAATTCTGTAGTAATTATGTAAAGAGTAAATCTGTAAGCCGTGTTCTGTCGTGGATAATCATCTATCTAGGCTTACTATTGCTAGTAAGCTCAAGCGAACTACCATTTTGCGGACAGGACCGAGCAAGCCCTTTTGCGTCCTTTTGTTCTTGCACCGGATGGGGTTTACATAGCCTGCCTATCACTAGGACAGCTGGTGAGCTCTTACCTCGCCATTCCAACCTTACCAAATTTTGGCGGTATACTTTCTGTTGCACTTGCCTGAAGATCACTCCTACTTGACGTTATCAAGCATCCTTGCTCTATGGTGCACGGACTTTCCTCGTGGCCTAAGCCCCGCGATTATCTAATTTACTCCGTATTGTATTTTATCTTTATTTTTAAAAATTTCAAATAAAGGTTCTAAATGAGTCTGTTTTTGAAAAGGTAAAAACTTCATCTCCTATTATTTTCTTTATTTCTTTTTCTAATTTGTATATTATATGGTTCTCGCTTGCAAAATGTCCTAAATCGGCAATAATTAGGCCCTTATTTGCATAATCCATACCTTCATGATACTTTATGTCTCCGCTTATAAATAAGTCGCAATTTAGGCTTATAGCATCATCTAATAAGGAGGCACCTGCACCACCACATATTCCTACCTTTTCTATTTCTTTGTTAACATCTCCATAGCAAATAATTTCATTGGCTTGCAACTTTTCTTTTACTTGACTAAGAAAATCTTTAGCATTTATTTTTTCAATATTACCGTACCTTCCAAGGCCAAGTTCTTTACCTTGCTCTAAGCTTTTCATATCTTTTAAGCCAATTATCTCTCCAAGATTATCATTTACTCCACCCTCTGCTATATCAAGATTAGTATGGAAGGCGAAAATTGTGATGTCATTTTTAATCGCTTTTTCTAATCTATTATAGAAACTATTCCTAAAATCAATGGATTTAGTTGGTGAAAATAAGTAAGGATGATGAGTAATTATTAAATTCGCTCTCTTTTCAATAGCTAAGTCTATACTTTCCTCTTCTAAATCTAAGGATAAGACGACTCCTCTTAATTCATCTTCAGGATTTCCTATTTGTAAGCCAGAATTGTCCCATTCTTCTTGTAAATAAAAAGGATACTTTTCTTCTAATTTGCTAATTAAATATTTTATTTGCACCTTTCTTCCACCTTTCTTATCGCTTCTAACCTGTCTTCAATTTTTTTAATAGCTTTTTTATCATCAGAATTTTCTTTTATATGATTAAGGAAATTCTTATTTTTATCCTTGTCTATTTTTAGCTTTTCTAAAAGAAGTTTGCCCTTATTTTCAATATCTGTAAAACCGTAATAGTACTCTTCAAATGACAAATCTCTTGTTTTCTTATCTTTAACCTTTAAAATATCGTAAAATTTTCTTTTTTCATAGGTTAAAAAGTCTAATTCAATATCAAAATCATTTTCCATTAGATATTCTCTAAGTAAACTTGTATTAATATTTGATTCTATAATGAGATAATCTAAATTACTTACAAAATCTAAACTATCATTTATTATATCAATAATTGTGTTTGCACCCATACCAGCAATAATTGCTACCTGATTAGGTTCGCTTTTTAGGCCCTTAAAACCATCTGTATGGATAGTTTTTATTATCTTTGATGTATTATCATCTAACCTATCTATAAGCTTCTGCAGAGATGGTTTTGAGATGTCTGTTGCTATTATATCTTTTGATATATTATTTTTTGCCAAATATAAAGGAACCAATCCATGATCGGTTCCTACATCTATGACTTTTTTATTTTTATCTAGTATTTTAACTATATCTAATAATCTTTTCTTATCTTCCATTTTATAAAAAGTCTTTCAATAATTCGCTCTTATTAGGAGATTTTAATTTCCTAAGTGCCTTTGCTTCTATCTGTCTAATTCTTTCACGAGTTACATCAAATTCTTTGCCAACTTCTTCTAAGGTACGTGGAGTACCATCAATCAAGCCAAATCTTAATTGTAGGACTCTTTTCTCACGAGCACCCAGGCATGAGAGAACTTCATTTAGTTGTTCTCTTAACATTGAATAATTTGCTGCCTCGCCTGGATCTATCGCACTATCATCTTCTATAAAATCTCCCAAGTGGCTGTCATCTTCTTCACCGATTGGTGTTTCAAGACTTACCGGTTCTTGGGCAATCTTTCTAATCTCTGATACCTTATCTACTTCTATGCCCATTGCTTCAGCTATTTCTTCATTTGATGGATCACGTCCCAAATCCTGCACCAATTGCCTTTGAATTCTTACAAGCTTATTTATAGTTTCTACCATGTGAACCGGTATCCTTATTGTTCTAGCTTGGTCTGCTATAGCACGGGTAATAGCCTGTCTAATCCACCAAGTGGCATAGGTTGAAAACTTAAAACCCCTGTTGTAGTCATATTTATCGACTGCCTTCATAAGACCCATATTTCCTTCTTGAATTAAATCTAAGAAGTTCATGCCACGGCCTACGTATTTTTTAGCTATGGATACGACTAGCCTTAAGTTTGTTTCAGCTAGTTTTTCCTTAGCCCTTTGTGACTTTATTATCTGATTTTTTAATTCTCTTATCTCTTGGCTTGTAAATTCTTCATTGTTTAACATTTTAAGAGCAAAATCTCTTTTATTTATCATGTAGACTAAAAATGATGATTCATCATCATTTAACTTATCTTTATTTTCAAGGCGACCAGCAAGTTCAGATATTTTTATTAGATTATCTATTACCATCTGATCATTTGTCTTAATGAAGTCCTTGTTGGCTGCTTTTTTAAGTAAATCATTAAATGATTGGTACACCAAATTTACAACTTCAGAATTTTCGATGATTTTTAACATATGGTCAAAGGAATCAAAAAGGTCACATAAGATATTTGCTTCCCTCTTGCTTAAGTCATCATCATTAACTGATTGTTGGGCTATATTGCATATCAAAATTTTCGCATTAAGCTGCTCAAGCTGGTCCTTATCAAGGTCATCTGTCATAACTTGGTTAAACAAGCGACCCATATTGACCAAACCATCTAAGTCTTCGATTGTTTCCGCATCTATTTCTTGGCCTATAGATAGCTTATCACTGGCATTGGTTAATATCTTAGCTAAATCACCAAAAAATACATCATTGGCAAGTTTAGTCTTATTTTGCTTGTTAAATTTATTACCATTTAAAGCTTTTCTGGCTATTTCTCCAGCTTCCATCCTTCTTGATAAAATAATTTCTTCGGTTGCTGTTAAGAGATTTACTTTACCAATTTCCTTTAGATACATTTTTACGGGATCATCAAGCTTAAGGCCAGCCAAATCATCTACAGACTTATCTATTTCCTTTTCAATCTCTTCTTCATCGATATCTTCATCTTCATCATCGTCAATTTCTTCTTCAACTTCTTCCTCTTTGTCTAACTCAGTCTCAGACTTTTCCACGATTTCTATTCCTGAAGATGTAATTTTTTCTATTATAAACTTTTGATTTTCAATTTCTAAATCATTAAAATCATCGAATTCATTTATCTGACTAAATGTTATTACCCCATCTTGGGATTCGCTTATCGAGATAAATTCTTCAACAATTTCTTTTAGAACTTCATCTTCGAGCAATTTATTATCATCGCTGGTCATCATTTCTCCCCTTACTAATTGTAGGCCCAGTTTCTCTTAATTTCTTTATCTTTTGGAGCCTTTCATACAGGCTAATCTTATCTTTTAACTCATTTACTAAGATAGGATTCTTATCATTCATAACATAAGCTAGAATAAATTTAAAATCCTTATCATTCTTGTCAAATTTACTAGGTTCTTTATTAATCAAAAAATCTTTAAAATCAATTAATTTTTGATTTTTTAAAAATTTATCAAAATATTCAGACTCTTCTTTATAATCATCAGGCTGCATAAAAATAAGCCTTAAAATTTCTAATTCATATTGATTAAAATCTAACTTCTCTTCCTTAACTATTACCTTTTTATCAATCGGTTTATTATTAAAGAAGTTTGTTCTATTTTGTTTATTATTATACTTTGTAATAGCCTCTTTTAAAGTTGATTTTTCAATGTCAAATAGCTTTGATACGTTATTAATAAAAATTTCACGTGTAAGATCTTGCTTGATGCTTGCAAGAAATTCTATAAATAAATTTAACTTATCAAACTTTTCATTCTCACTTGCTTGTGAGTAAGAATCTAATATCTGATTATACCTATAATTATATTGGTCTAAGGCCTTATCCATTTTATCGATAAAGGCTTCTTTGCCATATTTTCTTACAAAATCATCAGGATCTAGTCCCTCTCCAAGCTCAATTATATTTACGCTTATATCTGCTTGGTTAAAAATATCTATAGCTCTTTGAGTAGCTTTTATTCCTGCTCCATCAGAATCATAGCAAACATAGATATTATCAGCATATCTTTTCGCAAGTTTTGCCTGATCTAGTGTAAAAGCTGTACCAAGACTTGCTACAGCTATATCTATACCCCAATTGTTGAGAGCTATAACATCCATATAGCCTTCAACTAGGATTAAATCTCTTTTATTTTGCTTTTTGAAATTATTTAAAGCATATAAATTATATCTTTTTTTAAATATCTCAGATTCTGGAGAATTTAGATATTTTGGCATGGCATCATCTATTGCCCTGCCGCCAAAACCTATTACCCTACCATAAATATCTATTATGGGATAAATCACTCTATTCCTATACTTATCATAATAATTGCCATTTTTAGACTTAGCTATTAAGCCTAAAGATAAGAGGTCCTCTTCCTTATAGCCCTTTGATTTTGCATAATTTAACAAATCATCCCAAGAATCTTTAGCATAGCCAAGCATAAAGGTATTAACTATATTGCTTCTTAATCCCCTCTTTACTAAATAATCTTGAGGAGCTTTATTGGTTAATAAATTTTTATAAAAAAACATCATTATATCTTTATTGATATCATATAGGTGATTTTTATATTTATTTTCCCCAGGGTTATTTTGATAAATTAAATTTATTCCTGCTCTATTGGCTAAAAATTCCAAGCTTTCTGGATATGATAGGCCTTCTTTTTGCATTATAAAAGAAACAACATCCCCTCCTGCTCCACATCCGAAACAGTGAAATAATTGTTTCTTCTTGTCAACTGTAAATGATGGGGTTTTCTCGTTATGAAATGGACATAATCCCTTATAGGAGGAGCCCGCTCTCTTCAAGTCGACATATTCGCCAATTATATCTATAATATCTGAACTTTCCTTTATTTGATTTGCCATATCATCTGATATTAATCTCATCTTATCACCTATTCAAACTATACTTTTATTAGCTTTTATATCAATTTATCTTTTTTAGCATTTTAAAGAAATTGGCTTTAATAAAATTTTATGATTTATATTTTAATTTTTTCTAAAATAGTGATGGTTTTTGAAATGAAAATTGTTAAATATCCCTAAAAAATATAGTATAATATTAATACTTTAGAAGTGTTTTACGCAATTTCTATAAAATTTGCATCAAAGATTAGAGGTTTAAGATGGATAACAATCAACCATTATTACAAAATGATAATTCAATAAATAATATTGATATAAGAATATTGGATGCCCAAGAGAATTCTCTTGCCAAAAATGCAGCTAGTAGGATTCAGTTTCATCCTTTTACATATTTTTATTATCTAGCTGAAGGATATGGCAAACTTTCTATAGAAAGTGAAGTAATAGATTTTAATGCTGGTGATCTTGTAATAATAAATCCTAATATCGGACATACCTTATATGTGGATAAAAGTATTAGCTCATGCAAGCTTATTGGCTTCGGAATTGAAAGCATTTCAATTGCTGGACTTAAAAATGATGAAAGTATGGATATCAATTATTTCCACGTTGATAATAAAAATAAATCCTTGCAATTTGAAGGGCTATTTAGCGATATAATTAGAGAGTATAAGGGAAGCGATTTATTTGCAAGGTCTATGGCTTCTTCATTAGCTTGTGCTTTAGTAATTAATTTACTTAGAAAATATAGAAAAAAAATAGTTGTTAAGCACGATAAGAGAGTCAATAGACAAATTGACTATATTAAATCTTATATGGATGCTAATTACCACGAAGATATCAAATTAGAAGACCTATCTGCTATGGCTTATATGAATAAGTTTCACCTTATTTCTGAATTTAAGCAATCATATAGAATCACTCCAATTGAGTATTTAATTTTAAAGAGAATTGAAGTTTCAAAAAATATTCTTATATCAACCAACCACACCATGGAAGAAGTATCTGCCATAGTGGGTTTTAATTCCCAGTCCTATTTCAACCAAGTTTTTAAGAAAAAAGTTGGAGAAACTCCTTCACAATTTAGAAAGAAACACAGACTATAAGACTAGTTTACTAGTCTTATTTTTATATTAAAAAAGAGGCCTAAGCCTCTTTTTAATAATCAACCCCCTTGGAATATTTATTTGTTGCATTCCATATCAAATATTCATTTTGACCTGATTCATAAATCGCATCTATCTGAGCCTGTACAGCATCAGCATCATATTCCATCCAATTTCCCTCTCCTATCCAAGAAGCGGTAAAATCTTGTATCCATGGACGGGATTGAGGTTTGTGCTCGAGTTTTGAAAATATTTTTTGTTCTTCCTTTAGATATCTTTTAACTAGTTCATAAGGCTCCAAGTCAGGTTTTTCAATTTCAAATGAATATGGACCCCAGTGGGATGGATATATCATAGATGACATTATATCAGCCTGATTTGATATTTCAGAGAAATCTTGACCAATACCACTTGCTCTTCCAGCTTGTAGAGCATATCCAAACACGTCTACAGATATTGGTATGCCGTAAGCTTGTATACTTTCTCTAGCTCTTCTTACAAAGTTAGTAATAGCCGCAACCCTCTTATCTCCTTCATCCATATTTTCTTTCTCATATTCACCTCTAGAGTAATCTAAGCTATCTCCAAATGTTTCAAAACCTTCTGCAAACCTTACATAGTCAAATTGTATTTCATCAAATCCAGCTTCTGCTGCAAGCTCTGCGATATGAATATTGTAATCCTGCACTTCTCTTAAAAATGGATTCATAAAGGCTTCTTGGTGACCATTTGCCCAAAGGCTACCATCTGCTTTCGTAAAGCCCCATTCTGGGTGAATTTTGGTTATAATTGAGTCTTTGAAGCTTGTAATTCTACCAATTACATATATGCCTCTTGAATGAAGATCATCTATTAAGGTTTTAGCATTTATAAGCTTTGTATTTGCATACTGTATATCTTCATTATCGGTATCAAAATCTACGGTTATATTTCCCCAGTCATCTTTGACATCTATTACTACAGCATTTAGGTTACTTTCTTCTATCATTCCCATTATGCCTTCATATACTTCAGGAATATTTATTGATCCTGTGTTGAAATATAATCCCCTTACCCCATCTTTTGGATAATACTTACTTTTTTTATCTTCTAGAGATAAAAGTCTAGAGGTGTCATAATCCATATTATAATCATCAGGGGTAACACCTATTTCGTATGGTTCACCTATCGGCTTTTTTTCAGGCTTAGTTTTTTTGCTTATTTTTTTACTTTCTTCAATCTTTACTTCTTCTGTAGGATTTTCATCTTTAACTTTTGAAGAAGAGCCGCAAGAAGTAAGTATTAATATTAAAGTAAGTAAGAATGGAAGAAAAATTTTTTTCTTAATCATAGATTCTCCTAAATAAAAAAGCGAGCACAGGCCCGCTTATTTAAATTATTTTTTAGTTATTCAAGGTGTCATATTAAAGAAGTTTTACTTCTTCTTATAAAATTTCTGGACTCGGCCATTCCTTATCTCAGAAATTACGAATATATCCGTAACCTTTATATATGGTGGGACTATTTAACTATCTTAGAAACAACTCCTG